>JAOXSF010000019.1 GCA_025800125.1 Marinobacterium sp. | reverse complement strand
ACGTCCACGCGCTTCAGGCACTGGCATCTCAACGTTCTGCAAAGCGTCAGGATGTTCAATATCCAGAGATTTCAGGTAACCAACTGCTTTCACTGTTGTTCTCCACAATCTGATAATTCTATACAGCAACAGAGCTGTATCCTCTTTCGACAGTTTCATTGTGATAAAGTCAGACTTGACGAAAAACAGGGTAATCACCCAATCAGTTTCAAAAAATTTTTGATAATCTTACGGTTTACCCATTGATTAATGAACACTGCTCTATGAATACATCCGACCTGACACTGTTTGTCCGTACCGCAGACAGTGGCAATATCACCCGTGCTGCTACAAAACTTGGCATCAGCCCGGCAAGCGCCAGTGCAGCGCTGAAGCGACTTGAGAAACAGCTGGAAACAACACTTTTTGTCCGCTCTACCCGCCAGTTACGGCTGACAGCAGAAGGAGAAGGTTTTCTACTTTACTGCCGCAATGCGCTGGATACACTGGATGAAGGCATCGCATCACTCAGCGCAATGAAAGGTAAAGTGGCTGGGGAGATACGTTTTGCCGTGTCATCAGACCTGGGGCGTAATATCGTATTGCCCTGGCTGGATGAAACACTTGAACAACACCCGGAACTCTCTCTGAATTTAAGCCTGAGCGACACCCTGTCAGATTTTTATCTGGATCGCGTAGATCTGGCACTACGTTACGGAGAACCGGAAGACTCAAACCTGGTCGCATTTCACATTGCGACTGTCGACAGGGTCGCTTTCGCATCACCCCATTATCTGGCGCGTTACGGCACACCCGTACACCCCGACCAACTGCAAAAACATAACTGCCTGCTCTACCGGATTGGAAATCGTACCTATAACAGCTGGGTTTTCAGTCAACGGGGGGAGCGCATCAAGGTACAGGTCGGTGGTAACCGTGAAAGTAATGATGCCGATATAGTACGCCGATGGGCCGTTTCTGGTCATGGTATTGCCTACAAATCCAGCCTCGATATCAGTACAGAGTTGCGTGAGGGGCGTGTAATAAAGCTGTTTCCCGACTTTGAAACACCGCCCCTGAATGTCTGGCTGATCTGCCCCGGCCGCAAACAGATTACTCCCGCCACATTGCTGTTACGGGAATTACTCAGAGAAAAATGTGCCCAGGTACTGGCTGATATATAAACACCGCACACTGCATCTAATTAAATACTGCATCCAATCAAATAAACCATCGAATTAAATAAAGTATCAGTCAGTTAGTTTACCTTTATTCAGCACAGAAACCTCCGAGTCTTGAACCAGTGCCTTTATTAATATACACCACAGTCAAGGAGGAGCTAGATGGGCTTACTGCCCATAAAATATTAATAAGTATTCAGAATGTGTAATGGAATAATCCTGATTATATAAATGTACACATAGAAATACTTTTTGATTGAACATAGCTTTCAAATCAGATTTTCTGATTTAGCCTGATTAATCTCTTACATAACAGCAGGTTACAGGTATCCATGACAACGTCAGCTGTACTATCTGAAAATGATTTGTACAGCACCTAATTTTATATTAAAACCAGGTGAATCTGATGAGTCAGAAAACTATTTTCAAAATCGCATCTAACGGAAATGTACCAAAGTACGCGGTAAAAGCAGGCCACGAAGCAAATGGCGAAACACTGTATGCAGCAATTGCTAACTACCGTGGTGGCGTGCATCCAGGCAAAGTACGTTCAGCATTTAAAGGTGCCAATATTGGCTATGGTGGCCGTGAAGTTTGCGTCAAAAATTATCAGGTACTGGTTGCTAAAGGTAAGTGGGTAAAAGCATCAGGGGGTGAAGTTCCAGCAAACGCTCTGGCTGCTGGTCATGAAGCGGACGGCAAAAAACTTTACCTGGGCCGTGCCCATTACAAAGGTGGTGTTCACATCGGTAAAGTACGCGAAGCCTTTGGTGGCCTGAATATCGGCTACGGTGGACGTGAAGTCTGTGTACATGATTACGAGGTATTTGTTGCAGATACAACAACCCATACTGAACGTGAACATCAGATTTTGCTGGGTGGTAAAAGCAACATTTCAACTAATACCATGATTGCTACAGCAGGCCATCAGTTTAAATCCGGTAAGGCTGATATTTATGTTCGCGGCGACATGAGCGCCAGCAGCGAATATATTACCGTTAACATGGACTCAGAAACACTGGGTAATGCCAGCTCTGGCCGCGACAGCAGTGAATGGTTCCTGTGGAAAAAAGATGTCGACATTACCCCGTTCATCAACGGTAAAAATGTCTTCGAAATCGTTGGTAAACCAACATCCCAGGTAAACTACAGCCCCGCCGGTATGAATAAGTACTGGGAGTTAAAATTCAACTGCGATCTGGACGAAGAAAAAGCGGCACCGATTGCACAACCAGAACAGCCAGGCAAACCACCTGTTTCTCCCGAAATGCCTCATGCCGACAAACTGTTTGTTGATCTGGGCACAATGCAGGAACACACAAAAGAGCTGGACACCAAAGTTGAGCGTATTGATGATTTCCTGGAGTACACCTACGATAAACTGAAAATATCCAAGGAGATTAACAAAAACCTTGGCCGCCTGGACTCTTCTCTGAAAACAACCTCTCGACTGCTGGGCGTGGCACGTATTATTCCGCAGATCAGCTCGGCCGCTTCGCGTACCAAACGTGTGGTTGATACTCTACAGCGTTCCGTTTCCAAGGCGTACTCTGCTTCCAAGCGGGTAGAAAAAGTTGTCAAACCTGTTCGTGACAAAGTTCACCAGGCCGAGCGTATGACAACAAAACTCGATGGCGTCTTCCATAAAGCATTACGTGCAGAAACAGACCTCTGTAACGGGGTTGGCAACGCAACACGCTGCATTAAAAGCCTGCCGGAAGGTACTATTAAAACAAAATCTGCGCAGGAATTTGATGGCTTCTGTAAAACAGCAGACAGTGCTGTGCGGGCTATTGACTCAGTGCAGGTGCAAATCCTGAGCTACTGCAATGAGGCAGAGAAAAGCGCTGGCGACCTGAAAAACGAGATGCGCAAGCTGATCGAAATCAACAACGGCATCCAGAGTGTGATGCGCGCAATCAGCCCACTGGTTGACAGTCTGGGACTGCTTGAAAGTGCATTAAGCGAGTCAGTATCTATAAGTTATCCGATGCCGACAGTGAAATACAAATATGGCATCCCTTACCCAGATGTGGAAATGAAGACATTCCGCTTCTCCGTGAAAGATATACTGGACGGTGTAAACGGTGTTATTGGCCCGGTTATGAGCTTACTGGAAAAAGCCATGGATAAAATCCTCGACCCAATCCTGGACCGCCTGAACCTGAACATTTCACTGCCAACAATTCCGTACCTGGACGAGCTGAGCGGTTTTGAACATCTGCTGCAGAATCGCTTCTCCGTGATGGACGCTGATCTGAGCAAACTGTTCAGTAAGGCTGGCGCACTGGACAGCAAATTCGAGGAGATTGCCGGTGATGTAGCAGAAGCTCAGAAAATGTACCAACAGTGTATTGTTGCTAGTAAAAAGTAATCGGCAACGCGATTGCAACCTGTCTGGCCAGGTTCAAAGCACTGGAAGCGCTTAACAAAACCTGACCAGGTAAATTGAAAACAAGGCAGGGTGGTGAATGAAATTCACCACCCTGCCCTTCTCTGCTTATGCTTAACCCAGGTTCAAAAGAATACCCGGCCAATCAGCCATACCATGGCAAAGCCAGCGGTGTAAGCCACCAGCAAATAATGGAAAAATCGCATATAGCTGAGGAAAGTCAGCTGCGAAATTTTACTCATAGCGATTACACCCGCCGCAGACCCTACAATCAGCAACGAACCACCCACACCGGTCGCATACGTCAGACCCAACCAGTCAGCAGTAGTCATCTCTACACCCGACTTCAGAATTGCAGCCGTTAACGGCACATTATCAACCATGGCAGACAACAACCCAACGGCATAGTTAGCCGCCCAGACAGGCATAAAGTCATACAGCAGTGGCAGTTGGTCCAGCACGTGCAGCTCTTTCAGCATGCCGACCAGAAGCAACACACCAAGGAAGAACAGTAAAGTATCAAACTCGATTTCACGAACAAACTCCAGGATATGGTCACGTTCCGCCTGTTGCTGCTGCAGGAAATGATAAACCATAAACATCAAACCAAGCCCAAACAGGAAGGTCAGCACGGGTGGTACCCGGAAAAGTACGCTGAACACTAATGTACACAGGATCGTCATAACAAATAGCGCTGCCATCACCTTGTCACCCGGCGCAATGGGACGCCGGAAACGTGGCAGTTGTAATACGTCATTACCGGCCGAAGGTAGCATCGTCACCACCAGCACACCAATGCCTGCCAGAGCCGCAGGTACCAGCCAGAACAGATCTGTAATAGTGACTTTACCCGCCAGAAAGATCATCAACGTTGTTACATCACCGGTAATCAGCGCTACACCACCAGAATTAACCGCGAAAACCAGCAAAGCAGCAAAACGTAGCGTTTCTTTTTCAGAAAGATTCAGCGAAGCAAGCAGCGACAGCATAATCAGCGAGGCAGTAATGTTATCTGCCAACGAACTGAACAGTAACGCCAGCAAAGCCATCATCACCATTAACTGCCGCTGACGTAACTGGCCTGGTAACATGCGATATACCAGCTGAGTAATCAGCCCTTGCTGATTCAGATAAGCGACAAATGTCATTGCTGCCATCAGGAACAACCACAACGTGGCAATTTCCAGCAGATTTTCATTCAGGCTATGCTGAATCTCTGCCAGCGGAACACCCTCGTCGGGGAATATAAAGGCAAGCAGCCAGACCAGCGCACCCAGAAATAGCGATGATTTAGCTTTATTAATATGAACGATGTCTTCAATCACAATCAGCACAAACGCTAACGCGATCAGCATCAATAGCAAAGTATGCATAGTAGCGATAACCCTTTCGGGAACATGGTTATTATTGTTGTTATATGGTTAAAGAAGAGATTAACTGATTACCTCCCTTCCAGGGTCGCAATAATGTGTGATCAGGTGCAGACAGGCAAGCTGTTCTTATCAGTACAAAGCTGATTTGTCGCACTCGTAAAATAAAGGTCGTATCAACCAGTAAACATTGCGTCATTAATACACTTGATGTTTACTCGCTGTTACGACCGCTACAACCTTGAGCCAGCATAACCAGCTACTGGATTCATCAGCAGCCAGTACCACCAGTCACTATGATAGATTAATCGCCTGACGCTCTGCAGACGGTATTTTCTCTATTACCAGTTCAACCCGACGGTTTTTCTGACGGCCTGCATCAGTGCTATTGGTTGTTAAAGGGCGGCGCTCGCCATAGCCTTTAACCGTCAGCCGTTGCGGATCAATACCGTGCTGCTGTATCAGATGCTGATACACAGCCTCGGCACGCCGTTGTGACAATTGCAGGTTATACCCTTCACTACCTCGATTATCGGTATGGCCTTCAATGCTGGCCCTGACATCAGGATGACGTTGTAGAAACTGCGCTGCACGAGCAATATCAGTCTGATAACGGGGCTCAAGCCGGGCTGAATCGTAGT
Source organism: Marinobacterium sp. (assembly GCA_025800125.1). Lineage (GTDB taxonomy): Bacteria > Pseudomonadota > Gammaproteobacteria > Pseudomonadales > Balneatricaceae > Marinobacterium_C. The sequence goes on along the minus strand of JAOXSF010000019.1, from coordinate 36,126 downwards.
TAAAATGGGCATTCATACGAAATGCCAGTTTATTATGACCGATTTCATGGAATTCAGGCTCGTCCAGTACCGCAGCCAGTAATGCCTGTTTATCAAACACCGGCATAAGCGGCACATCATCCTGGGGACAACGGCCGGAAATAGCAGACATAACAGGAGCTGCCGTCCCGGTCTCCAGGCCACGATAACTCGCCTGCCAACTCGCCACTAACCGCCCCATCGCGGCCAGTGTTCGCGCCTGCGCCAGCATCAGATCATGCTGATTGTTCACCCAGGCACGGCGCACATCAAAGTATTCATTTTCCGTATCCAGCAAATCAAGCAATGTGCGGCGGCCAATATCAAACTGCTTACGATACTGGGTACGCGCCTTACCCACCGCTAGCTGATTACGGTTCAGATATCCCAGTTGTTCAGTCAGGCTGGCAATATCGTTATGGGCGATCACCAACGTCTGACGTACATCACGACAGGCAGCCCTTTGTTCTTCAATAGCCTGCGTAATCTGATGATCAGCCTCACGAATGCGGGCTTGGTCTGCACCACCCCGGTACAGGTTGTAACGCATCACCAGCTCCAGCGCAGAGGTATCTTTACGTAACGGCACACCATCGGTGTCATCTTCCAGCTCGTGGCGCAGCCGTAGATCAAGCCGGGGCTTCATTGGCGCATCACGCACGGCTCGTTGCGCCTGCGCAGCTAGCGTACCCGCTGCTGCCGCATTAACAACCGGACTATACTGCCAGGCTTGCTGTAACGCCGGGCGCGGCATAGATGGAATAGCCGCCGCATTAAAACCAGGTTCAGACAGTGGTTGTGCCGGTAGCTCACCGGTTATGCGCTGAAACCGTGCGGAGACATCGTGCAGGTTGGTCGCCTCAGTCAGCAGATTGGTTTCCGCCAGCGCTAACCGGGCACTGGCTTGTTCAACATCGACCATCCGGCTGACACCTGCCCGCGCCCTTTTTTCGATGTCCTGATAAAGGCTCCGGTGTTGCAGATAGTTATCTTTCGCCAGTTCAACCAGTTGCTGATAACGACGCACATCCAGATAAGCACGGGTTGCTTCCAGTGCAGCATCTTCGGCCCGGGCTCGAAAACGATAGTAAAACTGCTGACGCTCAGCACTGGAGTGTTCAACCTGCGAACGTGTTTCTCTGCCGTCAAACAGCATCTGCGTCAACGACAGTTGCAAGTGCCAGGGATCATAGGAAAAGTCAGGCTGGTTGTTTGGGTCTTGTCGCTCATGCCCGGCGCGCCCTTCAAGGTCGATCTGCGGATAAAAACCGCTGTGCGCGGCCTGCATATTATCATCAGCTGCTTCATAACGATGCCAGGCCGCTCGCACATCCGGGTTACCCGTAATCGCCAGCCTGACAGCCTGTTCAAGTTGTGTAACCGGGGCCGCCTGCACCCCGGATGGTGGTATTAACATCACTGTGCTACAGATGCCCAGCAGGTATAACCCTGCCAGCCGATTACAACCTGTTCGTGTGGTCATAGGACGCTCCTGCTACGGCCGGGTATATAGCAGTACGTTGTAATGGCTACCGAAAAGTGCTCGACAGTACGTACCGCGATTATGAAAAGATAGACCACTGAATCAAGTTGTCATTCAATCACACCTTTACACTGGCCCTATCCAGGCTCTATCCATACCCTGTAGTTATTGCGGCCCGGCATACTTTTATTCCTGCACTCCTGTTAACTATCGCTAGACTGATAACGAGCGTTCACAAAAATACTCCCAACCGAGCATCAATCAGATAGCAGCCATGGCACTACCTGTTTTTCGACCACTGCGTATATTTGTTGCCTGGTATACAGGGCAAAGCCAGCCACTGGCCAGACTAAGGCGCAGTAGACGGCTATACACCATACTTGTCGTCTTTATTACCTGTAACCTCATGGCCTGTAGCGCTATAGCAGTTTCAGGTGAGAACGCCAGAATACAGGCCGATAGCTATTCAGACATCACTGCGTCAGGCATCACTGCATCAGACACTGCGGCAGAACAGGATGGCGCACAGCTCAGGCTGGCACGCTGGCAGCAGCTACTCAGTTACAGTCACCAGCTGACCACCAGTCAGACGCTGCGTCGTATCAATCGTTTTTTCAATCAACAGGTACGTTTTGAAGACGATATAACCGTCTGGCAACGCACCGACTACTGGGCGACTCCCCGAGAAACGCTATTGAAAGCAGCAGGTGATTGTGAGGATTTTGCCATTGCCAAGTACATATCTTTACTGCAAATCGGTATCAAACAGCGCCAGCTTCGATTGATCTATGTAAAAGCTCTGAGTGGCCCGCCTGATAGCCCCTTACAACAAGCACACATGGTGCTGGCGTATTACCCTGAATCCGATGCGGAGCCACTGATTCTGGACAATCTGATCAGTGATATTCGCCCCGCGTCCCAGCGCCCCGATCTTATCCCTATATTCAGTTTCAACAGCGAAGGTATCTGGGTAACCGGCAGGCGCACAACTGCCTCACCGGGAACACAACTATCCGGTTGGCAGTCTGTATTACTACGTATGCGGCAGGAGGGGCTGTATCGGCGGCTGTGAAGCCATAACGATAACGCCCTCAATACAATATTGAGACGGGATACAGGAGCTGTAGATGTCACTCTACCAACGACTCTGGGCGGCCATTAGTACGATTATTCTGCTGTCATTTATTGGCAGTTTCCTGTTGAGCAATCTCTCCAGCCGCCACTACTTTGAACAGCAACTGAGCAATAAAAATGCAGATACCGCGATTACACTGAGCCAGCTACTCAGCAACCCGCAGCTGGATACACTCTCTCGTGAGCTGCTGCTAAATGCCCAGTTTGATACTGGACATTACGCCTTTATTCGCCTGCACAATCCGGACGGCAAACTCTTGCTGGAACGCCTACAGGCTGATACGACGGCTCCCTTTCCCTGGCTGGCGCAGCTATTTCCCATTGAACCTGCCAACGGCATTGCCCAGATCAGTAATGGCTGGCAGCAGATTGGCACATTGACAATCGCCAGCCAGACCCAGCTAGCCTACCAGGCACTCTATAACAGCAGTCTGAGCCTGCTGGGGTACTTTACCCTGGCAGCCATACTCTGCAGTCTGGCGGGCGTTGTGCTAATCCGCCAGATTAACCGTCCGTTATCCGGGCTGGTAGAACAAGCCCACGCCCTGGCACAGCGACGATTTATTACCCGTGATACCCCGCAACTGGCAGAGTTTGAGCAGATCACATATGCCATGAACAGTCTCAGTCTGCATATTCAGCGTATGTTATCTGAAGAGTCAGCACGGCTGGAAAACTGGCAAACCCGGCTGCAATACGACCCGCTGACCAGCCTGATGAAACGTCAGCCCTGCCTGGCCCACTTCCAGGCGCTGCTGGACCGAAATGACGCCACTGCTGCGGGTACAATAGTGCTTATACAGCTACAGAATCTGGCACAACTGAATCTGCAACAGGGCCGAAAGCAGGTTGATCAATTACTGAAGAAGCTGGGGCATACTCTGAATACTGAATCACGTAATTTTCCAGAACGGCTAGCTGCCCGCCTGAATGGTTCTGATCTATTACTGGTTGTACCTGGTTATTACCAAAGCCAGCAGCTTGGTCAGGTGGTCTACCAGGCTTTACTGACAACAGCAAACAGGCATGTTTTCAGTACACCCGCAGCACAGAAGCCAACGGTGTCACACAACAGTAAAGTCATACTGCATTGCGTAGCTACCTCATTTCGTAGCAGTGACACACCCAGTACATTGCTGACAACACTGAACCACTGTCTGCAACTCCAACCAGCAAGCAATTCTTCGTTTACTTTACAAAGCATCGCACCTGATACATGCCAGCAACAACAGCCCTGGCTGAGGAGACTGGATGATGCCCTGAACAACCAGGGTATTCTGTTACAGTATTATCCGGTCGTTAATCAGCAAGGGCAGCTGAGCCATTTTGACGCCTGCGCCCGCTTGAAAAGCGACAGCGGCCCGGCGCTGTCTGCCAGTGTATTTTTAGCCAGCCTGAAAGAAGCCGGTTGGTGTTATCGGCTGGACAGAGCCGTGCTGACAGAAGCCCTGCAACAGCTGTCTCATTCCAGCCGTCCACTGGCGATTCATCTCTCCGCAACCGTGCTACGTGACGCTGCACGCATGCAGCAACTACTCAGCCTGTTACATCAGCAGCCCGATAACAGTCCAGGTTTGCAGCTGGAATTCTCCAGCAGCGAGGCATTGCTGTATATGGAGGGGCTAAAAACATTCTGCCGTCTGGTTCAGCCTCTGGGCTGTAAAGTAGGCTTGAAACATATAGGGCGACACCCTTACAGCCTGAACCTGCTGGCCGACAGCGGGCTGGATTATATCGGCATTGATGGCAGCCTGATTCAACAACTGGAAACAGAACCCAGAGTTGGTCAGGTCATCATGGGGATCTGTTCTGCTCTGCACACCCTGGGGTTGACCGTACAGGCAGAACAGGTCAGTCAGAATGCACAATGGCAACAGTTACAGCAGCTGGGAATAGATAGCGCAACCGGCCCATTTTTCAGTAACCCGACGGCTGATCAGAAAAGCGCATGAGATCAGAAAAGATCTGGGAGAAACAACGCCCGAAATAAGCCATACATTCGGATAAAGCAAGCATTCGAGGCAGACAGACATTCGAGATAAGAAAGCCCGGTTGCTACCCTCTACAGTAGAAACCGGGGCTGACTATCTCCGGCGACAAGCGGCCGTTGGTCAGTTAATCGGTAATCAGCTTACCCTGCTGCACCAGGTCCTGAATTAACGTCTGCTGATCAACCACCTGAACAACACCACTGCTATCAGCCACCAGATATTCTTCAACCAGATTACGGTTTGACAGATTAATCGTCTGATCAACCTGCTGGCCATCAAACCCCTGCGCGAAACCACCTCCGGTACTGATAAACAACAGCGTATTATCATTGTGCTGATAAAAATGCAGATAGTCAGTCAGATCGCCACCACCGAGCAAATCACGCACATCAAGTATGTCTCCTCCTTCACTGACTGGCGCCATATCAAAAGCGATCACCAGATCAGACACCGGCGCACCAGGTACACCCACATCATCCAGTTGCCACTGGAAAATATCCGTTCCTGACAGCCCGACCAGTACATCATCACGCACACCACCGGGCACTTCATTACCTAGTTCATCCAGCTCATTCTCACCATTGTGCTGATCACGCCCCTGTATCAGCACATCAATGCTTCCTTCTGTGCTGTCATCATCGTTATCTGTAATTGTGAAACCTGCACTAAATGGCAGGGAAAAATCACTGGAGAGATAGCCCACAGACAGTGCTTCCAGCCCAAGTGCCAGACTGCCTTGCTCCACCTCCAGTACCACCAGACCAAAACCATCCAGCCCGGCCTGATGAGCATCGAGTTGCAAGTTATCACCCATACCCAGTGTCAAGCTGCCTTCAGCTGCAGCCGCAGGCAGTTCAGTGAAACTGAATGCCCAATCGGTGCGATCAGAAAATACACCCGGCACTTCATCATACAGGTGATACCGCAAGGTTACCGGCCCATCGGTTACAATCGAAGTATCCAGCGAGGTCGCCAGGCGATCAAAGTCCAGCATCAGAAACTCCCCGGCTTGCAACCTTGCCGTTGTTTGCTGTGGAGTATCCGCCACACCTGTATGTCCATTTTCCAATGGCACCGGCGCACGCGCTGCAACCCCTGAAGCATCAGCAGCAAAACCGTATACTTCCAGTTCTATCGGATGGCCGGCGCCACCTCTGGCAACCAGCGCACTATCATTTTCCTGCACAGTAAAGCCGCTTAACGTTGTATCAACGTTCGCTTTCAATTCATCCCAGGCGGTCAGGGTATAGCCATCCAGCTGTTCATTAATCTGTAACTCAAAAACAACCCGACCGGTACTGAGCTGTCCCGTTAAGGTGCGGCTGTTATCATCCAGCTGCCATTGCAACGGTTCGTTAAACAGATATAAGGGGGTGTCGGGTATATGCCAGCTAAAAATGTGCGGGCTATCGGCCGATGGATCAAAATCAATCTCCCCCTGTGCCAAGGTGGTCTGCGACAGGTTCAGCACAGCCCCACCAACAGACAGTATCTCTGGCTGATCATCACGCTGATCAATGCGCAGCTCTCCTTGAGCCTGCTGCCCAGCAGCATCCTGTACAGTCACCGTCAATACTAACCACTGCTGATCACTCCCTGGCGCGTGGTCAACAGCACGATTCAGTTGATAGCTGTAATCGAGCTGACCACTATTACCGTCATAACCAGTAATCAGTAATTGATGATGCGCATCATCCAGTACCACTAACGGCTGTTGTTCCGTTGCGCCTTGCAACTGCCCCAGAGTCAACGTAGTACCTGCCAGCGTCAGCGAAGCCAGTCCGGCTGCAGCTTCAACACGGAAACTGCCGGTATCCGAGTCACTGTTATCTGAGTCAGGGAGCAACCCGGCATCGAAAACCAGCCCAGCACTTTCAGATAGATCAAGTTCGGGCTCGGGTTCTGGTTCTGGCTCGGGTTCTGGTTCTGGTTCTGGTTCTGGCTCCGGTTCTGGTTCTGGCTCCGGTTCTCGCTCGGGCTCTGGCTCGGGCTCTGGCTCGGGTTCTGGCTCGGGTTCTGGCTCGGGTTCTAGCTCCGGTTCTGGCTCCGGTTCTGGCTCGGGTTCTGGCTCTTGTTTAGCTCTTGGCTCAGAAATCGGCGTTGAGTCAGCAGGTGGGCGCAGTTCGCTATTATCAACCTCTTCAATCTCTTCAACCTCTACCGTTGACGCTGCCGATGTTGTGCCTATCCCATCAAAGGGGGGGATTGGCGGCTCATCAGGCAATACATCTGGTTGGGCCACAGAATCATCAAGCTGTTCCTGTATACGCTCAAGACGAATAAAGCCATGCCCTTCTGTCGCCTCAGCCCCCCCAGCAGAACCAGCAGCAGTGGGCATCAGAAAGGCTGAAAGGTCCTGACCAGAATTTAATGCCTCCAGTACCACCTGTGGGGTTAACACATCCAATGTCAACATTTCACCAAAAGCAGGGGTATCGCTATCCGCCACATTCTGTACAACTCCCCGGTGGGTCATGTCATTACCCAGAACATCACTATCCAGAACATCACTATCCAGAACAGCAGATAACGCTACAGCGCCATCCGTCATAGCCTCATCAGACGACAGCAAAGCAGTAGTAAGCAGGGTCGTTTCAGGTTCGGTCAGCAGGAGCTCCCGTCCATCGGCCAACAACAAACGGACGGCACTTTGTGTGTCCGGGGTGAGTTGATCGCCAGAAAACAGCGGCTCGCCCAGCATTAACAGACGCTGGCCTCCTTCGCTATTGCTACATAGAACCGAGCCGCTGAGGGCGTAGACAATTGCAATCGGATTACTGGTTTCCATGACTCTGGTTTCCATGACTCCTCCACTAGACAATACACCCGACGGTTCCTTTTATATGGCAGGTAATTTCGGCCACCTGTGAAACAGGGGCTAACGTTCCGTCAAAGCATTCTGCCGGGCACGCAGCACCGGCTTCAGCAGATAGTCGAGAATGGTTTTTTTTCCGGTAAGAATATCCACCTGGGCTACCATACCGGGAATAACAGGTAGTCCTTCCCCCAGGCTGGCTCGCTCAGTGCGCACCTGAACCTGGTAAAAAGCATGTCCCTGATCGTCCGTCACAGTATCAACCCCAATCTGTTCCACTCGGGCCTCAAGGCCGCCATACACGACAAAGTCGTAAGCGGTAAATTTGACCAGCGCATGCTGTTGCGGGCGCAAAAAAGCTATATCACTGGGCCGGATATGTGCCTCGAGCAGCAGCGCATCATTCAGCGGAACCACTTCAGCAATGGCTTTACCTGGTAACACAACGCCACCAATGGTGTTGTAATGCAGCTGTTTCACCGTCCCCCTGACGGGCGAACGCACAGCAGTCTGGTGTACCCGATCAGACAGACCTCGGCTGCTTTCTATCAATGCGTTTAATTCCGCCGTTACGCGAGTACGCTCTTCTCGAATCTGGTTAGTAAAATTCAGGGTAACTTCTTCAATATGACGTTCTGCTTCAGTCACTGCTGCCGCTAATCTGTTGCGACGCGCATCGGCCTGCGCCTTATCTCCCTGCAAACTCGAAAGTTCACGTTCCAACCGCAGTAGTTCAACAGACGATACCGCACCGGAATCTACCAGTGGCCGGGTGACAGAAAGCTCCTGGCGGGCAAAACGCATCGCGCGTTGCAACTGTAGCTGTCGGGCTCCGGCTTCTGTTAAACCTTGACGTTGCTGAGCCAGTTGCTGCCGGGCAATCTGCTGTAACGTACTCAGTTCATCCAGCCGTGCCTGATACAGCTCGGTTTCCTGGCGCACAATCTCCGGGGTTTGCTGTAGCCACGCTGACTGAGGCTGGAAAGGCTGCTGCTCAACAATGGCTCTTAGCCGCTCATCACGTACCTGTAATGCGCTTATGCGGCTCTGACTCTCTCGCAGGGAAGCAGCAAAGCGAGTAGCATCCAGCCGCACTAGCAGTTGTCCCGCCTCGACCTGGTCGCCTGCTTTCACTGCAATTTCAGTGACCATACCACCATCCTGCGATTGCACAATCTGTACCTGGCGGGAAGGGATTACCTTGCCTTCTCCCCGTGTCACTTCATCAATTTCAGCCTGACTGGCCCAGACCAGCAGTGACACAACCACCAGCATCAGGCTGTATAACAATAATCGACTGCGTACCGGCTGCTGGTCTCGAATCGCTTTGCTGGTATCGCTGTGCCAATCAAGGTCGCCAGCGTCTTCTACCGCCGGTGTGGACAAAAGTGGAGTAGATAAGAGTGGAGTAGATAAGAATGAAGTGGCTGTCTGTTGATCAGAAACCGAGGAATCTCCCCTGTTCAGCGGGGTCACAGGTTGCTGACGACTCATGCAGACCTCCTGATACGGCCATCATGCAGATCTCTGATCACCTGATTTCGAGGCCCATCAACGAGAATTCTCCCCTGCTCAAGAATGATGATGCGTTCTACCAGTGTCAGCCAGGCCTGATCATGGGTGGCAATCACCAGCGTACGGGAACGCAACAAAGGCTCCAGCCGTTTACGAATAGCCGCTGCTGCGGTGTGATGAATAGCACTGGTCGCTTCATCAAGCAGCAACAATGGCGGCCGATGCAGCAAGGCTCTGGCCAGCACCACCGCCTGACGTTGACCACCTGACAACAGGCAGCCCCGTTCACCCAGCTGCATCTCCAGCCCATGGGGGTGCTGGCTGACAAAAGTGTCCAGTTGCGCCAGCTCCAGCGTACTGAGCAACTGGGCATCGGTCACTGCACTATTGCCCATACAAAGATTGTCTCGCAGGCTGCCATTAAACAATTCCAGCTGCTGCGGCACATAACCAATCTGCTGGCGTAGCGCAGCCAGATCAAGCTGTTGCAAATCAACACCGTCGATCAGCACCCGCCCATTATCCGGCTGATAGAGCCCACTGATCAGTTTTAGCAGGGTGCTTTTACCTGACCCCATCGGCCCGATGATGGCAACGCGCTCACCCGCTTCAATGCACAAAGAAACCTTCTGCAAGCTCTGCTGTTCACTTTGTGGGTATTGAAAACTGAGCTGTTGCAACTCCAGCGCCCCACGCAGCTGAGACAACACCCGTAATGGCCGTGTTGCCGGACGCTCCTGGGGTTGCTGCATCACTTCATCCAGCCCCTGTAACGCGGTGCGTACATGCTGATACTGCACCAGTAGCGCACTGCCCTGGCCCAAAGGTGCCATCGCCCTGCTTGCTAGCATACCGGCGGCAATCAACCCACCCAGGCTTAACTCACCTGCCGCAATCAGGTAGACCCCAAGCATCAGCGTAACCACACTAACCAGTTGCTGCAGCCAGAGCACCAGGTGTACCAGTAAAGCAGCCCGCCGACGCAGTCTCACCGTCTGACAGCCAGCCTGGCCACTGGCCTGTTCCCAGCGCTGCTGCATACGCCCTTCAGCCGCCATAATTTTCAGGGTTTCCAGCCCATGCAGGCTTTCAATCAACACTCCATTACGTTGCGCGCTGGCCTGAAACAGTTTGTCGCTTAACTGCAACATCCGTCCCCGGTGCCAGAAACAAACGACAACCACCGCCAGCACACCCGCCAGTGCAGGCAATGTCAGTAACGGCGAAACCCAGAACAGAGCAGCAATAAACAGCAGCGTAAAAGGCAGATCAATCAACGCTGTCATCGAGGCCGAAGTAACAAAGTCACGTACTACTTCAAACCCACGCAGGCTTGCAGCAAAAGCGCCAATAGAGCGCGGACGACAACATAACTGCATACCCAGTACTCGCTCCATAATCCGAGCAGATAACATCAGATCAAGCCGCTGGCTGGCACGGTCGATAAAACCAGCTCGCAATGTCCGCAGTAACAGGTCTGCCAGTAGTACCAGTGCGACGCCCGAGGCCAGTACCCATAGCGTCTCCAGCGCATGATTAGGCACTACCCGGTCATAGATATTCATGGTAAAGAGTGGCAGTGCAAGCGCAAAAAGGTTGATAAACAGCGCAGCCAGTAATACATCCCGATACAGTCCCAGGTTCTCACGCCAGCTGCTCCAGAACCAGTGCGCCTGCTGATCAGACCGTGGTACATCAGAGAGGGTTTCCGGCCTGTATAATGGTCGAACATGTATAGCTGCACCGCTGTAACGAGCCTCCAGCGTTTTACGGTCGAGTGTCTGCTGCCCATCGGGCAACTCAGGCATAATCACTCGGGCCTGACAACCGTCATCACTCCAGCCTGTCAGCAGGCAGGCCTGATTGTCTTTGAGTAACAAAATGACAGGAAGAGAAGGCGCCTTAAGCTCATGAAGCCGATTGCTCAGTACGCGGGCTGCCAAACCCGCGCGGCGAGCGGCCCGTGCAAACAGACTGGGGGGTAACCCCCCGTGTAATGGAAGGCCTGCAGTTATTGCGTTAGCATTTGTCTGCACACCGTAACTGCGCCCCAACCAGAGTAAACACTCCAGTAATGGATCTATCGTGCGTTCCACCGCCATAATCCCCTCGAATCAGCTTTCGAAAAGCTGCCTGGGTTGGTCGGACAGGCGTTCAGTGTTGTCGAGGTTCAGGGTATAACACGCTTTTGAACCACTGAATAACAACCGGTCGGATGCCTGATACGAACGTTTGGACTGTAACGTTATAACCAGGGTTCAGTCATTCGAGGGGGTAAAAATTGGGCAGTCAGTAAAAAATACCCGGTTACAATAAAACAGGCGTGAGGTTAAAAGCGACCAGACTCTGGTTTTCCAGCGTTGGTACCAGTAACAGATTCTGGTCTGCCAGATAATCAATATCTGCAGCACGGGTAGACAGGTGGGTTACGTTACTGACATCGCCTGAACTGTTATACAGTGAAATCTGACCGTAGTAGTCAGATGCCAGTAAATTACCCTGGCCATCATTTGCCAGACCGTCAATATGGTGGCCAATATTAGTCACATTGGCGACAGAACCGTCATTCAGGTCATAACTGGTAATCTGGCCTGTCGGCGTGAAAGAGCCTATATAAAGGGTATCACCACGAATCTCCAAGCCATTAGGCTGTGGTGTCATACTGCTATCTTTATGAATCAGTTCAATCTGATCAGCGCCTGCTGCCAGTTTATAAACCGCTGCGGTACTTTCAACAAAATCACCAACGTAAATATTTCCCTGATTATCAGCCACAACGTCGTTCAAGCGTGTCGCACCAGGTACGCTGTACGCAGTTTTTACCCCGGTTTCCAGATTAATAGCGATCAGTTCATCGCGATCTGCCGCATATAATGTGCCGTCGTGTACAGCCAGACCAAGTGGGTCGTTTAAGCCTTCAAATTTTTTCAGCGTCACCAACTGCCCGTCTGTGGAAACCTCACTGATGAAGCCATTGCCGTCTTTGTCCGGATCATTGCCATTTACATTGGAAACGTAGAGTTTGCCGGTATTACTGTCCCAGGCAACAGATTCCGGACTGGAAAAACCAACATTCTCCAATGACCAGGCCCGTTCTGCCTGGTAGCTTTTAATTACTGGTATGCCACCATTCGTACCTGCCAGTGCAGTAATTGGGTCTCCTGTGCTAATAGCTTCCTGTATTTTCTGTACTGCCAACAGGTAACTGTTCTGGGTGTTATCAACATTCTTCAGAATTTCGATGGAAGCCAGGTAAGCAGGGTCCTGCTCCGGGTTCTGGCTATCCTGCACATTAGTTTTATCATCAAGTTGCTCGACAAAACGCAGCCCGGTTTCTGTGCGATTCTGAATATAGTTCTGGCGAATCACCGCCGCATCATAATCGTTCTGGGTAAGCTGTCCATTAGATAACATTGCCCCCAGATCAACCTCCAGCGATGATTCCACAAAACTGGCAACCATATCCGACCGCTTCGCGCCACCGTCCAGTAACGCTGTCCAGTTGTTAATACCCGCCTGATCTCCTGCTCCCCCAAGCGTATTCTGATAGATAGCCTCAACAAACTGCCGATTATCCATACCACCATAGGTGCTGGTAAACACAGGATGGCTAGAAAAGCCGCTGGCAATATCGTTCAGTGAAGCCTCTGAGCTGCTAATACGCTGATTCCAGCTATTAAACCCGGCCTGGTCTGGTGCACGGTTGAAAAACGCAACGTAGAGCGACGCTATTTTCTGATCAGTCGTTACAATGGGCATATATCCATCCTCAGAAATGTTTATCCATCATTAAATGCCGAACATCAGCGAAGAGCGACCAGGGTCAGAATACCCATAGAAAGGCCTTCGCCAATTGCCCAGCCAGATATGTCTATAGCAAAAAGCGATGACAGATAAAATAAATATTTCTGCGAAAGGATAAAGGCCCAGGCTCCCTGAACGCCCATAACAACCGACTGAACAGGCCAGTAAACAGCTCCACCCCGGGCCTGTGAATATTGATTGAGATATCAGCGACCAAAACAGCCCATGCTGAACACAGGTAGATCAGCTGCTTTTCTGTCTCCAGAACCCACTACATTTCCAGAACCCACTACATTTCCAGCATCAACTGCTTTCTCGTCCCCAGAAATGGCGCAATTTGTTCATAACCTTACTGATCTGGTCGGTCTGTGGTGAATAGCCGTGTTCTCGTACCAGCTGATTCATAGCAATATGAAGATCAATATAAATATCACGTCGCTCAGTATCAGCAATAGCACTTTTAATCCAGGATACAGCGGCAAAGCGTTCACCCGAGGTTACTTCGTTCACTCGGTGTAATCGGTTAGCAGGATACAGTAATAAAGACCCGGCAGGCAGCTTAAACGACTGCTCTCCCAGCTCAGTTTCAACCACCAGCTCCCCTCCTTCATAACTGGCCGGGTCAGATAGAAAGAGTGTAAATGAAAGGTCAACTCTCATCCCGGCCTGTATTGAGATATCGACATGATTACCATAGGACATCCCTTCACCAAAGCGATTAATCAATACCGGCATCATCTCTAGCGGTACGGCGAACCCCTGAACATGGTCATGCGCTCTGACCCGGTCAGATATTCTCCCAATCAGTGTTTCATACTGGTGCAGGTCAAGCTGCTGGTTGTTTTTAACACGCCTGGCTGCTCCAGAAGCCGACCCTGCACCATCATAAAACTCAGCCTGTTTCAGCTCGCCCTGAATATCAGCAAGCTCAGACCCGGATATAACATCATGTATAATTCTGAACATCGAATTTCCCTGCATCACGATTGGACGGGCACGTTAACCTGAGCGCCTATGTTTATGAGTACCTATGTTTATGAGTACCTATGCTCATGAGTACCTATGTTCATGGACACTACAGTTAACACTGTGCAAGGGTAGACCCATAATAATCAGCAGGGGTTCAAAAGATTCAGCGCCCCTCCCCTAATGTTGATAGCAAAGCGGAGCCTGCTGTTGCCAGTACCGTGACAATCGCACCTAACACCGTCAAGATTTTCCAGCCTCCGGCAATCTGCTCGCGAGAGTTTTCCAGCGCAGTAATCCTGGCATCATTTTTCTTAACCTGTTCAGGATCTGCCACACTTTGCAGAATGCGCAGCCGCTGTTCATGGTCTTCCATTTCACGGGATAGACGTTTAACCTCTTCAGCCTGACGCACATGACGTTCTTCCATTCGCGCCATTGCCGTTGTCAACTCAGATAATGCCTGAGTACGTGTTGACAAATTACTGCGCAACATTGTTATATCCTGCTGCAATTGAGCACTCTGGTCGCGAAGCACCGTGATCATAGATTCTTCATTCATTTTCCTCACTCCGAATCAAATATCTAATAAGTATCTTCATACTGCGTTTAAATATTTATGTGTTCGATAGCTTTAGAAGTGGGAAACGTGCCTCAAACATATTTATTCACAGCATGATAAATAGCTACCCAAGGTTTATAAGTGAGCCTTCTAACAGAGATTCAGATAGTAAACTTCAAAAGTATCCGAAACACATATCAAAAGAACGGCTGCAAAACAGCTCGGAGAAGTAGCCAGGTTGTCAGAGTAAAAAAGCGGTAAGTAGCTATTAAGACGACACAGGTCGGGGGAATGTAAGAATAGCGGGCACCAGAGGTGCCCACCAGGAAATATCTATAATCAATCAGATATTCGTATCAACAACTTTGAGCAGTAATACCTGTCGCTCGGCATCGGTAACAACTACTGTTACCCCCGCAGACAAACTACCTTCGGCCTTTACTCGCCAAAAAGTATCACCAATCTGCACACGGCCCTGCCCGGCTGGCAAATCTTCCTGTAACACAAACTGGCGTCCAACCAGCTGACCTGCACGATCATTAAGATCAGGCGTATCGGTTTTGCCCTTCATACGCTGATAAACCGCATACCAAACGAAACTGAGCACCACCGCCAGTAGAGCAAACCAGAGTAGTTGCGACTGCCACCCCCCCAGCAAACCAAGAAACAACAGTCCTGATACCAGCAACGCGGCCAAGGCGGCACCTAGCAGAAAACCGGCTGCACCCAGCATCTCCCCGATAATCAGCGCTACCGCCAGAATTAACCAGTGCCAGCTTGTCAGTGCTTCTAACATTATTATTTGTCCTTATCTCCAGTTACATTGCTTTGCGGTTACATTGCTTTAGCGGTTACATTGAGTTCCAGGCATATTGCTTTTGCGGGTATATTGCTTCCAGATACATTCAGTCCTTCTGTTTTGCCGCCCCTAACAGCTCTTTTACCCCTGCCAGCGAACCGATCAGATCAGACGCTTCAAGCGGCATCATAATAACTTTGCTATTTTCAGCTCCTGCAACCTGTTGCAAAGCTTCCGTATATTTCTGAGCAATAAAGTAATTCAATGCCTGGGCATTACCCTGCTCAACCGCTTGTGACACCATCTGTGTAGCGACAGCTTCCGCTTTGGCTGCACGTTCACGTGCTTCTGCTTCTCGGAAAGCGGCTTCTTTTTCACCTTCTGCACGCAGAATCTGAGCCTGCTTTTCACCTTCAGCCACAGCAATCGCAGCTTCACGTTCACCTTCCGCCGCCAGAATGGCTGCACGTTTTTCACGCTCTGCTTTCATCTGATTACCCATCGCTTCCACCAGATCAGCAGGTGGAGCAATATCACGGATCTCGACACGGGTCACTTTAACCCCCCAAGGATCTGTTGCCTCATCGACCTTTGTCAGCAACTGACCATTGATCGCATCACGATTAGACAGCATTTCATCCAGTTCCATTGAGCCTAACACTGCACGAATGTTGGTCATTACCAGATTCTGCATGGCACGATCCAGACTGCTGACTTCATAACTGGCACGCGCTGCATCCAGCACCTGATAGAAGCAGACTGCATCGGTGGTTACCATCGCATTATCAGCACTGATTATCTCCTGCGGTGGTACATCCAGCACTTGCTCCATCATGTTCACTTTATGACCAACCGAATCAACAAATGGCACGATCATATTCAGACCCGGAGTCAGGGAACGGGTATAACGGCCAAAACGCTCTACCGTCCAATTGTACCCCTGCGGTACCATTTTGATTGAAGTTAGAATCAGTACCACTGACAATGCCAGCAAGACCCAGACCGTTATATCGGCAATAGCGATGTTCATAATTATCGACTCCCTGATGGATATAATGCAGACTTATACAGATTTCGGGGGACAGCGGCAATTTGTCAAATAGTCATTCAAAAATAAAAATTACCTCTTCCCGGGTAAAAATTACCTCGTTCCAGGTGAAAGAGTTGACGTTATCGGTGCAAGGAAAGTAAATGAGAGTCAGAGCAGCAGACCATGATGATCTGCATCAGGTCGCCAGCATCCATGCCCTGGGCTGGCTGTACACTTACGGTCATAACCCCTCACACCCCACTCCGGCACAGCGTTTTCGTATGTGGGAACAGGTATTGCGTGAGTCCTACGGCAGGTTGATCGTTGCTGAAAATGACGCCGCGATTACCGGCTTTATCCATACCATGCCCTGTCGTGACAGTGACCTGAAAGGCCATGGTTTTTCGCCTGCAAAAATTACAGAGATTACCGCACTCTATGTACATCCTGACTACTACGGTAAAGGCACCGGCTTCAATCTGTTGTGCACAGTAACCGAACAGGAGCGTGCCACGGGTATGCGGGGTATATCACTGTGGGTAGCAGAGGATAATAACCGTGCTATTTCCTTCTATGAGAGAAATGGTTTTATCGGTGACGGTAGTCGCTCCAACCCGGATGATAGCGGCATCTGTGATATACGAATGCAGAAAACCCTGGAGCTCCACCATAACCGCCCGGTCTGATGCAGGCCCTCATAGCAAGCTGATATAACGGAAAAAAGTTTATCTCAACGCCATTCTTCAGCATCTCTTAAAGTGCTGAGGAATGGCGATGGCTTATTTTGATATGAGTATCAGGCATAAATAACCGAATATAAGCCTTATGCTATAACCCATTCACAAATTTTTGGTCAGCGATCAGGCAAGGTCAAGCTGATCGCCTTCATCGGCAAAGCGAACATGAGCCGTACCATTAAGTTTATAAAGAATAGAAAAGCGGCGCTCACTGATATTACCAGGCTGTACTCCTAGCACTTCTGAATTCACAATCAAATCATCATTACCGTGTTCAAGGAGTTCTTTACAACGTCCTGTTACGTCATTACCGCCTTCTTTAACACCATACATTGCACACAATACTTCAATAGCCATTGATGGCCTCCAGATAAGATAAGATTAATCCAAACCCGATTAACGAGCCCAAAAAATAATAGTTCTGGGGCTATACCATGAACAACTACAATATTTAGTAGTCCTCATCACTCAAAGTCAAATAAAAAATAAATTTCAATATTATAAATTAACAGGGTGTCTCTGTATTTTAACACTGCGTTTAAAAATCATCTAAAAAGCCATAAACCCCATATACAGTATCGCTACTGTATATGGGGTAATAAAATCAATTAACCGTTACAAGCAGGTATACAAACAAGCCAGACTATTAACGATGCGCCAACGGTGTATCATCACTCGCAGCATCAATACGTGCTTGCTCTTCATCCAGAATTTCCTGAGGAAACTGGCGCATGAAGCAACAGCAAATTCCTTCACCAATCATAGTACGCGGGCCAAGTGGGTGGCCGATATGACGGTAGATACCGTGGGAGTGGCCATGATCGTGCTCATGGCTATGGCTATGGCTATGGTTATGATCGTGGCTATGGCCATGATGGTGATGGCCGTGATGGTGATCATGCCCTTCTTCCTGGTATTCGGCATGATGATGGTGCAGATCAACCTCACCGGCCGCCAGACGACGCTTGAAAGACTCCATCAACGTTTCAGGGCCACCAAGGCCTTCCATAATCTCTCGTACCCGAACCTCAAAAGCATCGATTACTTTATCGTGATCACTCAGATAACCGGCTTTAATAAATTCAACACCCGAGTTTTCAGCGGCAACTTTATCTACATAACCATAAATACGCTTGATCAGTCGGCCAGTAAACAGGAAGTAAGGTGCCACCACTACACGCTTGTAACCCAGCTTGAGCAACTTCTCCATGCCCACGCCAACAGACGGGTAAGTAACACCAGAATACACCGTGTCAGCCCAGCCAAAACCCATATTCTCATTAACGATACGGGTCAGTTTGGCAGCTTCTGCATTAGCCCAGCTATCAGAAGTGCCACGGCCAACCACCACCAGCAGGGTATCGTAAAGATTTTCTGGCGGGTTCTGTGAGTCCAGCCCTAATGATTCGTAGATACGCGCCTGAAAGGCTTCAATCATCGCAGGATGCAGGCCCAGCTCACTGCCATAGGTCACCTCCAGCCCTTCGTTTTTTTCTTCAAAGGTCGTCAGTACCGATGGAATATCATTTTTGGCATGGGTGGCGGCAAACAGCATGCCTGGCACCGCCAGAATCTGCTCGCACCCCGCGTCAACCAGCCGGTTTAACCCCATATGAATGTTTGGAGCAGAGTACTCCAGAAAACCATACTCTACCGGCAAGTCAGGAAAGCGTTTTTTCAGCCCCTGCGCAACCTTGCCAAATTCACGCTCAGCTTCCTTGTCACGGCTACCGTGGCCGCAAATCATAATGCCCTGTTTTTTCACGTCTTAATCTCTGTGGGTCTGGTCTTGTCAAAAAAGTTATCGTTATGTTCTTTACCGCTGAAACTTCAGCCTATGGCGCCCCAACGCCTTCCTGCCCTTCGTCCAGTTCCAGCAACAGATCTTGCAAACGTGTTCCATAGTCACCAGGCTCAGCCCACAGACCACGCTGGATCGCTTCCAGCAGACGCTCTGCCATCTCTTCCAGCGCATGCTGGTTATGTTGCTGCATAAAGGCACGATTCTGTTCATCAAACACCAGCGCGTCTGTAACCTGCTGGTACTGATAATCAGCCACCAGATCCGTAGTGGCATCGTAGGCGAACAGGTAATCAACACTGGCGGTCATTTCGAACGCACCTTTATAGCCATGCTGCTGCATCGCTTCAATCCATTTCGGGTTCAACACCCGACTACGAACCACTCGGTTCAGCTCTTCATTGAGTGTACGGATCTTAGGCTTTGCCGGATTTGCATGATCACTGTGGTATACCTGTGGCATCGCTCCGCTGAGCACTCTCACCGCGTTGGTCATGCCACCCTGAAATTGGTAGTAATCATCCGAATCGAGCAGGTCATGCTCCCGATTATCCTGATTCTGCACCACCGCTTCCAGCTGCCCCAGCCGCACAGCAAAGGCCTCTCGCGCATCAACGCCATCACCCGGCTGGTTACCGTAAGCGTAGCCACCCCAGTTCAGGTAGGCGTCCGCCAGGTCACTTTTATCTTCCCAGCAACGCTCGTCAATCAGGCCCTGCAAACCCGCACCATAAGCACCAGGTTTACTACCAAACACCCGATAACTGGCCTGGCGTACCGCCTGTTCCACAGGCATTCCTTGTGCTTGCAGTTGCTGCTGACGCTGCTCAATATGCTGGCGAATGCGGTTGCTTGTACCCGGCTCATTCAGTGCTGCAAGTGCCTGCACTGCGGCATCGTAAAGCTTCATCACATTGGGGAAAGCATCGCGGAAGAAACCGGACACCCGCAAAGTGACATCGACCCGTGGCCGCCCCAGCTGCATGGCGGGAATGATTTCGAAGTCTGTCACCCGGTTCGAACCCGGCGCCCAGATCGGCTTCACTCCCATCAGTGCAAAAGCTTGGGCAATATCATCACCACCGGTACGCATGGTTGCTGTGCCCCAGACAGAAAGCCCTAATTGCGCCGGGTAATCCCCCGTTTCCTGTAAATGACGCAGAACTAACGCTGCAGCAGACTGTTGCCCCAGCGCCCAGGCGGCCGGAGATGGAATAGCACGGTTATCAACCGAGAAGAAATTGCGCCCCGTCGGCAATGTATCCAGTCGGCCCCGTGTTGGCGCACCGCTTGGCCCTGGAGGGACGAAACGCCCTGCCAAACCATCCAGCAATGCAGACAGCTCCTGTTCAGCACTGGTTTCCAATGCGCAATAGAGCGTGGTTTTCAGATATCGGAGCTGAGTCGCCGTCGCAGGAAGATCATCCAGATCAGCGTCATGGCCTTCAATCAGGCAAGTCTGGATCAGCTGTGCAGCTAACAACTCCAGCCGTTCACGGGTGTCCGCTTCGCTACGCCAGAGCTGATCGCTGATCGCGGCCAGTCGCTGCGGTTGTGGCCCATTCCAGCGTTGGTGGGTCACGTCCAGCGGATCGAAATCATCTTTTACGTCAGAGCTAACTAAGCCAGAGCTAACTAAGCCAGAGCCAAGCTTCAAATCATCCGCCAGATTATGCAGTATCCCCCGCGCTTCAACTGATTCACCCCGTGGCAACCGCAACAACGCCACCAGGGTATCGGCCAGCCTGGCATTTTCTGGCAGCTGGCCCAGGATATGCAGACCGTTGCGAATCTGTGCTTCTTTGATTTCACATAGATAGGTGTCCAGTTCTTCCAGCAGCGTGTCATCACCCGCATTGGCCTGTCCAGGCAACTCCTCTAGCAGATGGCTGCTACGCACCTTCTCCAGAATCTGCTCACGCAACCAGGCTTCACGGCGGCTGTCCAGCCCCATCGCCTGATAGAACTCATCCACCAGCCCTTCCAGCTCGGCCAGCTCACCGTAGCTTTCAGCACGGGTCATAGGCGGCATAAGATGGTCGATAATCACTGCCTGGGTGCGACGTTTAGCCTGAGCACCTTCACCTGGGTCATTGACGATAAACGGGTAAAAATGTGGCATCGGCCCCAGCACCGCATCGGGCCAACACTGTTCTGACAGTGCAAGGCCTTTGCCTGGCAGCCACTCCAGATTCCCATGTTTACCAACATGGATAACCGCATCCACCTGATAGCAGTGACGCAACCAGAAATAGAACGCCAGATAGTTGTGGGGCGGAATCAGATCCGGGTCGTGGTAGCAGGCGGCCAGATCCAGGTTATAACCTCGGGCGGGCTGAATACCGACAAAGGTTTCCCCCAGCCGGATACCAGACAGCATCAGACGGCCATTACGGTACTTGAGATCCTGCTCCGGTGCGCCCCAGCGCTGCCAGATTGCCCGCTGGCTCTGTTCTGGCAACTGGGCAAAATGGTGCAAATATTCCGCCACCGCCATACTCTGCCAGCAGGCCAGATGATGGACGGTATCAGGGTTGTTGGTCACCACCTCCAGCAAAGCTTCAATCAGCGCATCGCCGTTTTCGGGTAGTTTTTCTTCTGGAGAAGAACCGAGGGGATAACCAGCATCTTTCAGGGCACGCAGAATATTGACCGTAGACGCCGGTGTGTCCAACCCGACACCATTACCAATGCGACCATCACGGGTCGGGTAGTTGGCCAGAATCAGTGCAATGCGTTTCTTATGATTGGGCTTGTCAGCCAGCACACAGTAGCGCCGCGCCAGATGGCAGACAAAATCGGCCCGCTCGGTATGCAGCTGATAACGCACCACTGGCAGCTGGGCGCGTTCATTAAAGGTTTCAACCGTTTTAAAGCTGACGGCGCGGGTCAGCACCCGTCCATCCATCTCTGGCAACACCACCTGCATCGCCACATCACGGCTGCGCAACCCCTGCTGCTGCGCTAACCAGTCCTCTTCGGTACTGCTGGACAGTACCAGTTGCAACACCGGTAATTTCAGTTCAAAGGGGGAATCAAACCCGGTCGGCTGGGACGCCAGATCCGGGCTACCTACCCTGTTGCAGGCAAAGCCGGTACTGTTCAGAATCAGCCGGGCATCACTCTGTACCAGCAGGCGGTTTACCACTGCGATGGACTCTGCATCTTTCAGCGAACTGATCGCAATGGGTAACGGGTTCAACCCCGCCTGCTGCATCCGTTCGATCAGCTGATCAAACATCACCGTATTGGCGCTTTGCAGATGGCTGCGGTAGAACAGCAACGCCACAACAGGCAGGCCCGGTTGCCAATGGGCCTGCCATTGCTTCAACGTGGCAATCTGTCCACCTGAGCCATAAAGCAACGCCCGTGGCAGTGCTTCAGGCTCACGCCAGCTCTGCTCAGATATATCCAGGAAACGCTGCTGCAAAAATTGCAGTAATGACCGGCTGTTAACTAACCCGCCCTCGCGCAAAAAGCGCCAGCTACGTTGCTGATCTTCAGCGTCCACATTGGAATATTCGCGCAGTTGCGGATCATCACTGTCATCACCAGGCACCAGAATCAGTGTGCGTCCGGGCCTCTGCGCCCAGGCTTGCAACCGTTCTACACCATATTGCCAGTAGTTTTCTCCTCCCAGCAACGACACCACCACAACCCGGGCATGTTCCAGCACTTTGTGCTCATAGAGGTCAAAAGCTGCCGGTTTCAGCAACTGCACCCAGCTGGCTAACCGTACTTCAGGCGCATTATCAGGAAGCTGATCAACCGCGGCTGCCAATGCCGCCAGGGTGCTGTCCGCGGCTGCCATAATAACCAGCGGAGCGGGTGTCTGCGCCAGGTCGATAATGCCTTCGTCATCAACAAAACCACCAGGTTGTGCTGCCAGTAAGTGCATAGAGCCAGAGAACCCTTGATTGCGATAAAGTTCGTGTTCCCATGCTCTGCGTGGGAACCAGGACAGGCAATGGTGGACAGGCTACGCTATGCCCACCCTGCGGTTTATGAAGTGCTTAAACCTGCGCGCTTTTCAGCGCCGCTTCAATCTGGTCTTTACTGATACCTTTACCAATAACAACCAGCTGAGTTATACGGGCTTCATCGACTGTCCATAAGCGATCAAACCAGCTATCCAGACGTTCACCTACAGCCTGAATCACCTGACGCATCGGTTTACCTGGCAGCGCGGCAAAGCCTTTGGCACGATAGATAGTATGTTCGCTCAGCAGCAGCTGTAGCGTTGCCTGTAGCTTATCGGCATCAACTTCACCCAGACGGATCACAAAAGAGTCGAAATGGTCATGGGCATGATCATGCTCCTCACCATGGTCATGGTGATGGTCATGGTGGTTATGTACCAGGTCAATACGCTCTTCTGCCGCCGCTTCTATACCGATCAGCACTTCCAGCGGAGTGTCGCCGTTGCTGATATAGGCGGTTTTAACACTGGCTGGCACACGCTGCTCCACAATGCTTTCCACCCGACCACGCTGATCGTTATCCAGCAGATCGTTCTTACTGACGACAACCAGGTCTGCCGCGCTGAGCTGGTCTTCCAGCAGTTCCCGCAGGCTTGGGTCATGGTCGAGGCTTTCATCGGCCAGACGCTGGGCCTGCACTTTGTCTTCATCATTGGCAAAACGGCCTGCCGCGACCGCAGGGCCATCCAGTACCGTAATCACCGCATCGACGGTGCAGTGTTCTTTAATACCAGGCCAGTTAAACGCCTGCACCAGTGGTTTTGGTAACGCCAGACCGCTGGTTTCAATCAGGATATGATCAATATCATCACGCCGAGCCACCAGCTGTTCCATCACTGGCAGAAACTCTTCTTCTACCGTGCAGCATATGCAGCCATTGGCCAGCTCGTAGAAACCCGTGTCATAAGCGCCATCAGCGGCCACTGACGCTGCGGTTTCCTCGTCGCAATCCAGCGGACAGCTACGCAACAGTTCCGAGTCAATATCCAGTTCGCCAAACTCATTCACAATCACGGCGATACGTTTACCTGCCGCCTGTTTCAGAACATTAGACAACAGTGTGGTTTTGCCGCTGCCCAGAAAGCCAGTCACAACGGTGGTTGGGATCTTATTCAGGTTCATCGTTTAATCCTTGTTCTAGCTTTTGTTCTGACCACGCGGCCGGAAGATATGGGCCTGGTCTTTGCTGTAAAGGTAGGAGTCCTCAAACTGGTCGGTGTCCAGCACCTGGCCCACCAGAATCAGTGCCGTGCGGGTAAAACCTTTAGCACGGACTTTCTCGGTAATATCTGCCAGCGTACCAACAACCCGGTCCTGATCTGGCCAGGACGTACGGTAGCAAACCGCTACAGGGCAATTTTCACCGTAGTGTGGCAGTAACTCTTCAACAATTTTGTGAATCCGGGTAACGCCCAGATGAATCGCCAGTGTGGCACCACTTTGCGCCAGTTGTGGTAAACGCTCCCGTTCGGGGAATGGGGTTTTCCCCTCATAGCGCGTCATGATGATAGTCTGGCTAACCCCCGACAGAGTCAGCTCTTTACCCAGCCAGGCTGCCGAGGCCGCCATCGCGCTAACACCAGGCACCACTTCATAATCAATCCCGGCTTGCTCCAGCCTGCGAATCTGTTCGCCAATTGCGCCATATAGTGAAGGGTCACCACATTGCAGACGGGCGACATTTTTACCCTCACGATATGCCTGTTCAATCACGGCGCTGGTCTGTTCCAGATCCATCGTCGCAGTATCCAGAATCTGTTCGGCACCGCCTTCTACTTCAGCTAACAGCTCGCGAGGAATCAGGGAACCGGCATACAGCACCACTGGGCACTGTTTCAGAATGCGTGCGCCTTTAAGGGTCAATAGCTCCGGGTCACCAGGGCCTGCACCTATAAAATAGACTTTCATTGTTCTGCTTCTCCCTGCCTGTTTAAAGCAACTTTTTACGGTAACCCCGTGGGGTGTATACCCACTCTCTACTACCATTGATAATATGCCGTGATTCACTGTTACCTGCGCTGACCAGCGTGAACATATCCACATCTCGGGCATCCAGCTGGTCCAGCCGGATAATGCGTACATTCTCTTCATCACGGGTCAACTGGCGACCCAGCACCACAGGTGTTTCAGCAGGGCGGTACTGCAACAGAATGTCGCGCGCAGTATTCAACTGCCAGTCACGTTTTTTCGAAACGGGGTTATAAAATGACACTACAAAGTCGCCGCTACCGGCGCTATGCAGACGCTTTTCTATGGTTTCCCATGGCGTAAGCAAATCAGACAGGGAGATGGTGCAGAAATCATGGCCTAACATAGCACCGACACGACTGGCCGCCGCCTGCATGGCAGAAATACCCGGCACTACTTCAATCTCGACATCCAGCCATTCAGGGTGATTTTCCCGGCCCTGTAGTTGCTGGTCAAGCAGCTCAAATACCAGCGTAGCCATGGCATAAATGCCAATATCACCACTGGAGATCAGCGCCGTTGTTTTACCCGACGCTGCCAGGTCCAGCGCCAGCCGGGCACGGTTTATCTCTTCTCCCAGCGGCAACGAGTGGTGAGTTTTGCCATCACAGACATTACCCAGCAGCTCCAGATAGAGCCCATAGGCTACCAGCTCGCTACTGGCTTCAATACACTGCAATGCCCGTGGTGCCACCAGTTGTGCATCACCCGGACCGGTGCCGATGACAAAAAGCTGTTTTTTAGTATCGGTCATATTTTCTCTATTAACGCCTCGATAAAGCACAGAACAGGCATAAACCTGACAGGTGGCCGGAAAACAATATTGGAGAGGAAACCGAAAGACAGGCGCTTTGCGCGACACAGGCAACAACCGCAGAAAAACGGGCTGGCCTGCGCGACTGCCGGGTGAAGCCCTCCGCAACACCGTAACGCATTCAAATCAGGCTGGTATCCGGACTTATGGGGTGAGCCAATGTATGACTCCGTTACTTCGCCTTCCCATGTCAGACAATGCTGTCAACGTGCATACATTCTGCAAATGCACATCTACTTATAAACGCACAGCGGTCTGTAAAGACACAGCGGTCTGTAAAAGCACAACTGCCTGTAAAAACACAGCGGCTTGTAAAAACACAACTGCCTGTAAAAACACAGTGGCTTGTAAAGTAACGCAACCCATCTACCGTTGCGGGGGCAGTAGCGGCATTGTCACAGCTAAGCATCAGCTCTGGCGCACCGCTTTCCCAATCAGACATCTACGCGCTTACGCCTATGCCTTCTGTCGCCTGAAGCAGCCGACACCCGATTGAATGGCGCACCTTAACCAGCTTATAGCAAAAGTGCAATTGAAGTGATTCATCTGGAGGTGAAAGGGGTTCATGGCTGGAAGAGAATAACATTGAAGGCTGGGCCAGCAGCCCAATCACCCGTTTGAATTCAGCACTTGCCTTTCACCCTCGATATAACCGAGTATCAGCACAGAGGCGTAAGAGCCGTCAGCAACCAGCCCGAACAGGAGTGCTTCGGGTCAGGAGTGCTTCGAGTCGAGAGTGCTTCGAGTCGAGAGTGCTTCGGGCTGTACCCATTCAGCCGTTCTACCGGCGGCCTGAATACCGGTAGTCAATGGAATCAAAGAAGGATCTTTTACACATGGAAGCATGTCCGCACCTGAGTCAGGGACAATTTGCCGATCTCAACTTCAATGACCGTAACGCCCAACTGTGGGACTACACCCAGCGTGGCCTCGTTTATCCCTCACCTTTCGCCATTTTCGCACTGGCCAAAGCCAAAAGCCTGGACAGTATTGCACTGGCTGATCTGACCAAACTGATGGCGACATTGCGCCTGCAGATCCATACAGATGAAGACCTGCGCCAGAAAAACAGTTCAGTGGTGCTTGGGGTGGGCATCAGTCTGTGGAAGAAGTTGTCTGAAGACAACAATATGCCACTGCCGAAAGGGATGGAGCTGAATTTCCCAACCCCGGACGGTGACAGTTCAACCGTTTTTGAGCGTTCCAGCAACGCTTTTCAGGATTCCGGGGCTGACCTCTGGTTCCATATCAAAAGTGATGACGAAAACGCCTGCCACAAAATGCTGGAACTGATCGGCGTACAGCTGGGCAGCCAGGCAGACCTGATAGACAGCGAACTGGGTAACTCCCGTACCCAGGGCGGCCAGCACAGCGGTAAAGTGCTGGGCTGTCGTTTCTCTGAAAACCTGAATAACCCGACAGATCCGGTCACCATCGGTAAACACGCCGTGGTTACCAGCGAAGATATTGAGCATCTGGGTGCCTCCTATGTGCTGGCCCAGCGTTTCCAGATCAACTGGGAACAGCTACATATGATGAGCGAAGATCAGATCGAGGACATTATCGGTCGTAAGGTCGGCGACACCATCATTCCAACCCGCGACACCCGCAGCCATATCAAGTCTGCCCGTATGCAGGATGAGAACGGCAACACCACACCGGTACTACGTCTTGGCCTGCCCTTCGGCCAGTCGCCCTATCTCAATGACCCGGAGCTGGCACCGAAAGGTAGCAACCTGGGTGATGAACAGGGGATCTTCTTCGCCGGTTATGCCCGCAGCCTGGGTATTATGGAAAACATCATGCATAACCAGATTGGCGATACCGCCAACTTTATGAATGACCGGCTGCTGAATAATGTGAAATCTGATCTGGGCGGCTTCTTCTATATTCCAAGCCGTAAAGACCTGAAACTGGATGAAGTGCCGGAGTACAGCCACAGCTGGGGCGGCAAAACCGTTCAGGACTGGAGCAAATTCCCGGGGGTTGACTGGAGCCGACTGGACCGCCATTTCACTGATCAATCTGACAGCGAGTACATGTTCTACAACCATAAGAACTACCTGTACCGCATGGCCACCATGAGCGACGAAGACGCCCAGCGTTTCCACCGGCCAACCAACCGTATTCTCAGCCTGCTGGAAAACGCTTTCAGCCGCTGGCAGGACAACTGGTATGTTGACCGCAAACAGATGGATATGGGTGCACTGACAGACTACATGGCCGACTACGATGGCAGCGACAAGCCAGCGGATGTGATGCAGGAAAGCATCATGATTCGTAAGGGCTGGGCGACCCGTATGCAGCTACACCTTTACACCAGCGAAGATTATGGCTTCCGGGGCCAGAAACTGAAACTGGCCGATGGCAGCCTGATCCCATTCTGCGGTCACTATCGACCAGAAAACTCTGAAGTGATAAACGGTGCCGATACCTTCCGTATTGAGCCGGAAGAGATCATTGTGGGCGGCATGCCCAACCTGTCACTGGGTCAGGGCCGCTATGTAATGAGCTACCTGACCGATGAAGAGCGTCAGGATGGCTTCAGCGCAACCCTCAGTGAAGCCTCTGGCGTGGGTCACGTTATTCCGGCTTTCGACAAACTGCTGGATAACGGCCTTGATGCACTGATCAGCCAGACTGAACAGCAGTTGGCTGAACACACCGATCCGAGCGCGAAAGAATTGTGCCAGGCGGCCATTCTGACATTGCGCGGCGTCAGCGAATTCAACCAGCGTTACAGTGATCTTGCTGACAGCATGATCAACCAGATGACCGATGACGGCCAGGCCTGGGAACGTCAGAACCTGACCCTGATCCGTGATCGTATGGCAAAACTGGCCCATAGCAAGCCAGACACCATGACCGAAGCACTGCAATTGATCTACACCTTGCATTGCTCGCTACATATGAACGGTGAACCAACATCACTGGGCCGTATTGATCAGCTGATCAACAGCTACTATGAAGCAGATATTGCCGCTGGCCGCCTGACCGCAGAAAGCGCTCAGGAGGTACTGGATGCTTTCTTTATCAAGCTGGATGAGAAAGTGCAGCCAAACCGCCTGCATGTGGAAGACCACCAGCCATTCGGTAACCTGGCCATGGGTGGCAGTTCAGGCCCTTACCCACAGGGTGGCGGTATTAACCAGTGGGTACAGCAGCTGACGGTTGGTGGTGCAATACTGGATGGTAATAACCAGATTGTCAGCGCTTATAACGATGTCACCAAACTCTGCCTGCGCGCCTCGGCTCGGCTGCCGTTAAACGCGCCTTGTCTGTCACTGCGAGTACGTCAGGACATTCCTGAAGATGTGGTGGAAGAAGCCGCCAAAGCAATTATGTCGGGTGGCGCACACCCAATCCTGCTGAACGATGACCAGTTTATCGAAGGTATTCGTGCCAGCGGCGATGGTGTCGGCGGCGACAACATTGCAGAGGCAACCGATAATAAGTGGAACTCCACCGTCTCGCTGGCATCTGCTGTCAACTACGCCTGTGACGGCTGTTACGAGCCACAATTCCCTGGCGAAAACTGGTTCTCACTGGGTGGTCTGAACACCTTGGAACCACTGGAATGTGCCCTGAACCGGGGACGTAAATACGCTTCAGCTGGCATGGGCTACCTGCGTGGCCAGGTGGCGTCCTTTACCTCAAAAGATCCTGCTCAGATTGAAAGCTTTGAAGAACTGACAGCACTGTTCCTCAAACATTTCGACTGGATGAACCGTCGTGGGGCAGCAGGCCAGCTGGGCAATTTCGGCAACAACACCAGCTACTGCCCAGCACCGTTGCTGTCAGTGTTTGTGGATGACTGTCTGAAAAGTGGCCTCGACTATTATGCCGGTGGCGCTAAATACAACATTTACGGCCCCTGCTATACCGCACTGAGCAGCACCATCAACTCGTTGTATGCCATCAAAGTGATGGTGTTTGACCAGGAAACTGCCGTTACCTCACTGCCAGAACTGGTGAACTGCCTCAGCTGTGACTGGGGTAATAAGATGGTTGAGCCATTCATCAGTCAGCTGGCCGGTGAAGCGCGTATTGCTGCCCGTGCCGACCGCTTCAAGCGTCTGCGTGAAATCGCCCTGTCACAACCGCGTTATGGCCGTGGTAACGCTGAAATTGATGCCTTCGGTAATGAGTTGATTAAAGAGATCACCACCCTCTCAGTCAATGCGTACACTCAGCCGCGCAAAGACATGCTGCAACGGATGACGGAGCTTGCAAACGAGGCTGGCAGTGAAGCGTACCCATTTGGCATCCAGATCCAGCCAGGCGTGGGAACTTTCGAAAACCACGTGGAGATGGGTCAGGGCCTGGGTGCTAGTGCCGATGGCCGTCGCCTGAACGAAACCATCGCCTCTGACCTCAGCCCAACGCCATCACCCGCAGACAAGCCGGTTAAACACCAGGTTGCCGAGTTCAGCAAAGCACTGGCAGGCTTTGCCAGCGAAGGTGTGGAAGCGATGACCAACGGTGCGCCAACCGATTTCAATATCACCGAAGACTTCCCGCTGGAAAGCGTCAAGCAGGTGATCAATCAGTTCGCGCAGGGCTCCAGCGCCAATATACTCACGATCACTACCGCCTCGCCTGACAGCTTCGACCGTGCCATGGGAGACCCGGAACGCTTCGACCTGCTGCGTGTACGTACCGGCGGCTGGAGTGAGTTCTTTACTGCCATGTTCCCGGACAAACAGGAACAGCATCAGCGTCGTCCACTGTCTACCCCGGCTACAGAGGCCTGATCTGAATAAATGGTTGCGTAACCCTCGATAAAAGGAAGGTAATAGAAGGGGCAGATAATCTGCCCCTTTTTAATATTTTCAGAAATAACAGGGTGCAATCACAATAAACCTTTCATTTATCCGGGTAAAAAACCATGCTGATGCTATTACCTTGCCGTTCTTGGTCTATTAGTTTGTACCCTGCTGCCTCAACATCAGAAACAGAAATATACTCTCTCATTAGCTGATACAACCCAGCAGGATTTCTTATACAGACTGCCGCATCAGATGTTTCTCTAATTCTTTTTAGCACTTCAACCTTGCCTTCAACCATTGCAGCCATCACAACCAGGCTAAACCCTTGATAGTCAGCTTGATCACCATGGCTCTGGATTACAGGAAGATCGTATAATTTCAGCTTTTCCAATACCCTTTTTACTAAGTAGATCACTTCATCATCACGATCAATGCAGGTTACAGGTACGCCGCTATAGTTCGTAAAATAAACCTGTGATTGAGGTAGTGCACCACCACCAATCATAGCTATTTTGTTATCATTAGCTTTCAAGTCAACACCAACTTTTTCCCATTGTTCTGCTTGAGCTTGCAAAACATAAGGTAATTTTTTGTCAAACCATGTTTCCTCAAAAACATCATCAATTTCCCCAGACAAAAAACTTCTTGCCACTAACTTTTCTGACTTCAAGTGTAATGTTGCTGTCTTAAAAATCAATTCACTATGAAACGGAACTCTAGAAATAACTGCTTTTTCTTCTTCACTACTCAACGGAGTTGAAAGCAAATCAGCAACTTCATTATATAAAACTCTAACTGAAGGATTTTTAAAGGTTGGCTCTTCAATGGTACAAAGCTTATCATATAAACAATGCAGACTATCAACTATATGATTCATTATTGAACTCCCTATCAATATATTACTTCACAAATAATAAAGCATTTTAAAAATCACGTCAAAGTTTATCAACTGCATCATCAAATACCACACAAAATATGAACTAATCTTTCATTATGATTAAAGACATTAGTACATTTTATATGATTTTCATAACACCGTGTAATCCGATGTAATACCGCTTTTCATCCTCAATCGTTACTATTTGCTTCAATATTATTCCAGGTAAAACCTGAGCACTCTCTACACTAAATAAAAATGATTGTACTTCGATGGACAAGGAATCCCCATGACAATAAGAAAAGCTTCCAGACTACTGCTGCCTGTTATGTTGTCTGCGGCACTGCATGCTGATGCACAGGCTGCGAATACCCGTTCAACACCATCTGACGACAGCTGCAAGGCAGATGCTAGCTGGTTTCCCCATAATAAGACGGCCATGCCTGATGGTAACGGATTTGATGGTAGAACGAACTGTGCTTTTCATCGTTGGGCCTGGCAAACGTTCCTGTGGCTGACCAAAGAAGATGCAAACGGTCAGCCTGTATTTTTGGGCATGCAGTCCCCTTATGATCTACTGGGAATGAAAGACAGAGAAAGCTTGCACCCCGTGCTGAACAAGTCGCAAACCGCGCACTCAATGGACGAGTATCTGCAGGCGGGTACAGAAGGTATCATGATCGACCAGAATGGTCGGGCGATCTATTCCAATCAGTACCTGAACGATGAGTTTGTTACCTTTATTGATCAGAACCAGCTGACTAACCCTGAGCATGTACAGAACCTCAACCCTGACACTGAGTTTCCAGTCAATGCCATTGAGCTGAAAGCAGCCTGGAAAATTGTGGAAGATGGCGAAGATACGTCTGACTTCTTCACCATGAAGTCTTCTGTTTACAAGTTAGTCAATAAGAGCGGCAAAATTGTTGTCGATAGTTCCCAAAAACTGGACGTCACCCTTGCAATGGTTGGCTTCCATATTGCCGGTGTGGTAGAAGGCCATCCCGAGATGATCTGGGCAACCTTTGAACACAAAGATAACGCTCCGAATGTACAACCTGGTACTCAGGCAAACGACCCAGTAGCGGATACCGACAGCACATTCTATAAAGCCAACACGCCTTATCATGCCTGTAATATCAACCCGGCCAACTCTCCGGTGCTGATACTGAATGAAACCAGCCAGACGCTACACCCTGTAACTCAGGTATGTCGTCAGTATGCTTATGGCAATGATGCTGCACAGACAAATTTTCAGGTACCAACCAATATCAGGGTTGTAAAAGAACTCAATGCCAGCGTGAAAGATAATCTGGATAAAGATGATGTCTGGTCAAACTACTTTGAAGTCGGAGCAATCTGGTTCCGTGGTGCCAACCGCCTGAAACCCGGTATGGACCTGGCCGAAGATTATGATCCAGATATTCCGGCAGATGACCCGAAACACCAATTACTGATTGGTTCACTGAAACTGTCTAATTCAACCATTGAAACCTTTACTCAGCGGGCAAACACCATGGATAACTGCTTCCGCTGCCATAACACACAGTATCGCTTACCACCATCAGGTAACCCTGACTTGCAACCACTCAAGGCTACTAACCTGAATATCAGTCATGCGTTCATGAATATCTATTTCTGGTCACAGGAGCAAAGTCTGAACAATAAATAATCAGCCAGCGCTGACCAACGCATCATATAAAAGCGCTGATCCTAAGATGTTATTTATTTTCAAGATCACAGCTTAATCAAGATTACAGGTTAAAGAGTACATACAGATGACTGAAGCAATTTTTCGCGTTCACCCGGCCATAAACATTGCACGGGTTGGTAATAGCTCTGAATATTATATCGCACCAGAAACCGCAGCAGGCGAAGTTGTTGATGAAGCTACAGGCCTGTTTGGCGGCCTGCCAACCAGGCCTGGCACCGAGAATACTCCTATTACAGCAGAAGACTTCCGAGATGCACAGGGTAATGTGAAACGCCAGGCAGCTCGTTTTAAAATTTTTGCTTATGACCAATCACAAAATAGTTATCCATCGGAAGACCCAGGCCGTGAAGTGACCATCGGTGATATCGTAGCTGGTAAAAAGATTAAAGATATTATCTGGATGGTACACCTGGCAAATAAGAAAAATAATAACTACAAAATTTCCAGGGAAGTTACCAATGAACAAGGCGAGAAAGTATTTCAAGAAGGTATCCTGCCTTACGAAAACGGTAAGACCCCACCGTTACGTAACGCAACTTATGGTGATGATCTCGATAATGAAGGCCGCCGTAGAAAGCTGGTGATTGATGCCGGGCCACGCACCATTACCTCATCAACCGCAGCCACTCAGCAAGTTCATTTTAACGCCGCCACACAGGCCAGCTATATTGGTAACGATGGCCAGAGCCAGACAGTTACTCATTACCCGGTCAGCTTCCCTGGCGATCACTTTACTAATCAGAATGCTCAGAAGGGTACGATTGAAACACTGGGTGAACTGCAAATTGAACCCGGCACTGGCCGTCTGATCGTAACTGGCGGTTACGGCAATACTTTCTCTTTTAAAACGGCTAAAGATAAAGCGCCTACTCTGGATCATGCTATCGACAACGACGGCTGGTTTGATGATGTTTCCGATGGCCCGATCAATGCGACGGTAATTTTTGAAGATGGCTCCACCGTTGATGTGGTTGGTGGCTGGTTTGTCTGCACCGACCCCTCCTATGCCCCACAGACGCGTAATGTTGTCTCTACATGGGACGATATGTTTAATACATGGGTTGAGCAACTGGATCTGATTCCTGCCCTGTATAAAGAAGGCGAATACCAGGATGACTACCCGGCATCCTTCTATGCGGATGTATTACCCGTATTTCACGGCGCATTCCTGCAACGCTGGAATACCAACTTGCCTGGCAAGGGGATCAGTGGCCATAACTGGGTTGCTAACATCAAACCGGCAGATAATCCGCAGGCGAAAATTCCCAACTTTGAAGCATTAATTCGCAACCCGAATATTGAAGCAGAAAATAGCCAGGGTAAGAAGATGCCATTGGCACTGGGCGATGCTCAGAAAAGCTTTCTGTCACTGTCATCTACCCAGTACTTTCTGATGCAGCAATGGTACAAAGGCAACAGCAATGCCTATGGCCCGGCCTTGGGCGAAGGTGAGCGACTGGACCAGGTCGTGCTGCACAACTGCCTTGGGGGGCGTTACTCACCGGGCATAGACCTCACCTTTATTGTCCGAGATGTCAATCTGTACAAGCAGGACTGGCGCGGTGTTACCGGCCCCTTCCGCATTAATCAGCGTCAACTGGATTACGCAATGGCAACGGATGCCCATCCATTCCTGCAACAAGGCTATATTCCACTGCGTACTACTGCTGTAGAACCAGGTGATCTGAGCAAATTCATGTCGCAACCCTGGCATACCGATTACAACAGTTGTGCCGTGCATGAACCATCTCCCAACCCTCCAGGCAACAATACGTTGTACTGGTCATGGCCTGCTCAACGCCCTGTTCAGGTGCATCCGGTTGGCCTGTGTACCTATGACGAAGCGAACAACATCTGGAATCTGGGTGGCCAGCTGTTCAGTGTACGTGGTGATGGCGAAGGCAAAGATAATCAAACCCACACCAACCTGCCACAGGACGAAGGACGCTATCAGTCTTACCAGGATTTCCTTGATAACTGGCACAAAACCGGCTTTGTCATTCAAGGGACTCAGATTGCTGATGAGTATGGTGGCAATTACGGTAAGGATAAATTCCTCGAAGTTGCCAGCCTGTACACAGGCCAGGGCGATATAGTCCAGCCATGGCCAACCGCTGTTATACCCACACCAGAAAAGTCTGATGACTGATAACAATCACAACCAGCAGCTATGACGAATAAAAGCTATGACACATAACAGCCATACCGCTGCAAAACCTGTCAATGCCGCATCTGTGACCCCGCTGACCATCGCCATTATTGGCGGTGGCCCGGCAGGCCTGGCATCGGCTATTTTCTTGCAGAGCAAATTACCCGAGAGTTGCTCTATTGTGCTCTTCGATAACCAGCAAGCAGGAAGATTTAAAGTCGGTGAAAGTATTCCACCAGCAGCAACACCGGTACTGAAAAAACTGTTTGGTGAGCAGCTTCAGGCGACTCTTGCCGAGCATCTGGAATGCCCTGGCAGCATCTCACTCTGGGGCAATGAAACACCCGGCCATAATGATTTTCTGTTTGAACTGGCCGGGGCGGGTTATCACCTGAATCGTACCCGGTTTGAGCAGCAACTGAAGCAGCAGGCACAATCAATCGGTATCCACCGCCACGACGGCTATCGCCTGAGTAACGTGGAACCATACCACCAGGGCTTCACCCTGGAGTTTGCTACACCGCAGGGTAATAAACACTATGCCGCTGACTTTGTAATTGATGCCTCAGGTGCGCGCTCATTTTTTAGCCGCAAGCTGGATATTGCCCGCAATACACTGGATTCAGTACTGTTTCTCTGCGCTGAATTTAAGTTTCCAGCCACAGCCCAACTGGTAGACCACACACTGGTTGAAGCAGTAAATGATGGATGGTGGTATTCAGCCCGATTGCCTGATAACAGACTGATGGTCACCTTCTGTACCGATGCTGAAACGATCAGACTGACGGGCTGTGACCGGATTGAGCGCTGGTTTGAAAAACTGGAGAAAACCCACTGGCTGCGCGACCAGATACCAATGACTCGAATAGCAGGACAGATCAGCAATACCCCACTTACTACCCGTGCCGCTACCTCTTTTATCATGTCGAACGTGGTAGGCGAGCGCTGGCTAGCGGTGGGGGATGCAGCCTGTGGCTATGACCCGATTTCATCTGCCGGAATCACCAAAGCATTATTGCAGAGCGAGCATGCAGCCACGGCGATTACTAACTGGCATCAGGGCCGGGAAGACGCACTATCAGATTATCAGGATCAGGTATTTGAAGATTTCAACCAGTATGTCGGATTGCGTTCACAGCTTTACGCCAGCGAAACCCGCTTTGCCAACCAAAGTTACTGGATACGCCGACTGATCTGAGC
>JAOXSF010000007.1 GCA_025800125.1 Marinobacterium sp. | reverse complement strand
AAGCTACGGGCCGAAGGACTGTCGGTTCCTGCCAATGGAGGCTTGCGTAAGTCCGGTCACGAACCGGCAGCAGCCTGAGAAGTTGGAAGCCTCGCCCGTCAGGGCGGGGAGCAGTCACCTCAAATGCTTGACTCCATTGCTCAGTGTAATTCTGATGCTGGAGAGTAAAGCGTTTCAGGCCGATGTTGAGTTGTTCCAGTTTGTGGATCACAGTGGGCTTGTTCATGCAGATTTCTTGAGCAGAGTGAGTGTTTGTGGACTACCCATTATGTCGCTGAATCTCGAAATCTGGTGCCCGTGCCGGGCGATTATCAGCCATGCACCCCCATTGCTACAAGCATAGAGAGCGAATAGCTGATAAACAGGGAGCGCATAGTAATCAAAGCTGTTACAGCTGTGTGTGCAGCCCGCATTCACGGGTTTCCAGTGCCTTGGTCGGGTCGAAGTAATCTGTTTCATTGGGCAGATTATGTTCGGCCAGGTAGGCGTCCATCTGTGCTTCAGTCCAGTTATACAGCGGCGCAACCTTGATTACACCGTCTTTGCTGGCGCTGACGATATTCATCGCTTGACGGAATTCAGTCTGATCTTTGCGGATCGCATTCAGCCACAGGTCGGGTTTCAGCTCGGACAGGGCGCGCTGGAATGGTTCCAGTTTGACCTGACGGGTGAACGCTTCGTGCAGTGGGTCATCGATATCCGGGATGCCTTTCATCAGCACATTACGGCGGGCGCTGGTCATCTGCGGAATGTAGGTTTCAATATTCAGGCCCAGCTGCTCAATAACCTGCTCTGCGAAGCGGTAGGTGGCAGAGGTGTTGTAGCCGGAGTCTACCCACAACACTTTCAGATCAGGACGGATCTGGGTGGCCATATGCAGGATTACCGCTTCGTAGGGACGGAAGTTGGTGGTAACTAGCGGGTTCTCGGCGTTTTCCAGCGCCCAGCGGATGATCTCCTGCGGGCTTTTATCATCCAGCTGCGCGTTGGCAGCGTTCAGATCAATGCTCATAACAATCCCTCGGTATTCTGTTCATAGTCATACGATATTAGCTCCAGGGCAACACAAGCCCTGAAGCCCTGAAGCCCTGAAGCCCTGAAATTATAAGAGCGCCAGAGCGTCAGAGTGTCAAGGCATCAGAGAGTGTCAGCGGTTATAGATCGGGCGCGGTTCGTCGGCGCTGCCCTGATAATTTACGCTGATCTCTGCCAGTGCACTGAGAATATCATCGCTGTAGCGGTCATCGGCAATCTGGAAGGCGTCGAAACCACAGCGGGTCAGGAATGCCAGTCGGTCGCGGGTGACATCGCCAATGGCGCGAATCTGGCCTTTAAAACCAGCACGGCGCAGTATACGGGCGAAGCTGAAGCCACGGCCATCGGTAAAGGCCGGGATCTCAATCGCCACCAGTGCCAGTGCATCGGCCTGTTCCAGCAGGGCGTTAATATCATCGTCACCACTCACCAGCGGTGCCAGTTGCAGTATGCTGCCGTCCGCCCGGGCCTGCTCAAAGCGGGCCAGTGGCAGGATAACAGCGCCATCAGAGGGCAGTGCCTGCTCGTCGTCGGTCAGCAGCTGCCATGGGTCGTTTTCAATCAGTTGTTGATTAATGAGCAGGGGCATATACCGCCTCCTTGAATGGGTCCAGGCCGGTACGGCGTACAGTTTCCAGGAAGGACTCTTCGCCTTCGCGGACTTCGATATATTTTGTCAGTAGTTTGTCCAGGGTGTTGGCAACGTCGTCGGCAGCAACCGCTTTACCCAGTACTTTACCCAGTGAAGCGTCAGCGCCAGAGGAGCCGCCCAGGGTGAGCTGATACCAGTCTTCGCCTTTCTTATCGACACCCAGGATACCAATATTGCCGACGTGGTGGTGGCCACAGGCGTTGATACAGCCAGACATATTCAGGCTGATGTCGCCGATGTCGTGCAGATAATCCACCTGTTCAAATTTCTCGTTGATCTGATCAGCGATGTTCAAGGTGCGAGCATTGGCCAAGCTACAGTAATCAAAGCCCGGGCAGACGATCATATCGGTCAGTTTGCCCACATTTGGACGGGCTAGATTCTGTGCTGCCAGTGCCTGCCACAGCGCGTAGAGGTCGCCCTCTTTAACGTCCGCCAGTACCAGATTCTGGTCGTGGGTGGAGCGAATCTCGCCACCGGAGAACTGGTCAGCCAATTCTGCTACGGCGTCCATCTGAATATCGGTAATATCGCCCGCCGGTTGCAGGTAAGGCTTGAGCGATACCACAGCAACGCTGTAGCCCGGTACTTTATGGGCCACGGTGTTGGCTTCATACCAGGTGCGGAAATCTGCATCGGTGGCCAGTTTGTCCTGCAAGTCGTTGTTGACCGCATCAGCCTGGTAATCAAACGGGGTAAAGTGGCCTTTG
This sequence comes from Marinobacterium sp., assembly GCA_025800125.1. Lineage (GTDB taxonomy): Bacteria > Pseudomonadota > Gammaproteobacteria > Pseudomonadales > Balneatricaceae > Marinobacterium_C. The sequence continues at coordinate 31,392 of JAOXSF010000007.1, read as the reverse complement.
GCGCGTTCAATTTCACCGGCTGGCAGACGCAGTTCGTCGCGGGTATATGCCCACTCGGTATCAACCAGTTCGCGGAATTTATCCACACCCAGCGCGTTTACCAGAATCTTGATACGCGCCTTGTACTTGTTGTCACGGCGACCATTCAGGTTATACACACGCAGAATGGCGTCCAGGTAGGAGAGCAGGTCTTCTTTGGCCAGGAACGGGTTAACCACTTTGCCGATCACTGGAGTACGGCCCAGACCGCCACCGACCAGTACCTCAAAGCCCACTTCACCGGCATCGTTTTTAACGATATGCAGGCCAATATCGTGTACCTGAGAGGCGGCGCGGTCTTCAGGGCCACCGGTAACGGCAATCTTGAACTTACGCGGCAGGTAGGCGAATTCCGGGTGCAGCGTAGACCACTGACGGATGATCTCACAGTACGGACGTGGATCTTCGATCTCGTTGGCGTTTACGCCTGCATACGGATCCGTAGTGGTGTTACGGATACAGTTACCGGAGGTCTGAATCGCGTGCATCTGTACTTTGGCCAGCTCCGCCAGAATATCCGGTACGGACTCCAGCGTTGGCCAGTTGTACTGGATATTGGTACGGGTGGTGAAATGGCCGTAACCCTTGTCATAGGTGCGGGCGATATGAGCCAGCTGGCGCAGCTGTCGGGACGACATCAGGCCGTAAGGGATCGCCACACGCAGCATCGGTGCCTGGCGCTGGATGTAGAGGCCATTCATCAGACGCAGGGCACGGAACTCCTCGTCTGGCAGCTCACCCGCCAGGAAGCGGCGGGTCTGGTCGCGGTACTGTTCGACGCGCTCGTCAACCAGCTTCTGATCCACTTCGGTGTACTGGTACATATCAGCTCAACCTTTGCTCTTCTTGGTATCGTTATTCAGTCATTGAAGTCGTTATTTATGTTCTCTCCAGGGAGTGCTCCGGTAAGAAACCTTCCCCGGAGAGTGTCAGCCTGCAAGGAAAAAACGCAGGCCGATTGCCAGCAGGATAGAGCCCATAATCGGCTGCATCAGGCGGCTGGAAATTCGTGTGCCTATATGGCTGCCCAGGAATACTCCTGGCAGGGAGCCAATCAACAGGTGGGTCAGCAGGCTGACATCCACATTACCCATCTGGTAGTGACCGGCACCGGCGATGCCTGTCAGCACCACGGCATGTACCAGGTCGGTACCGACGATGGCTGGCATGGTCAGACGTGGGTACATCACAATCAGAATGGCGGTACCCAGCGCACCGGCACCCACCGATGACAGTGTTACCAGACCGCCCAGTAGCAGGCCTGCCAGCACGGTCAGGGTTGGCCGCCAGCGGTACAGTTTGCGGGCGGTCGGATTATCACTCAGTTTTTCAACCTGCTGGCGAATCTGGTTGCGACAGAACACGGCGATGGAGGTCAGCACCAGCGAGAAGCCCAGTGCCAGATTCATGGCGTGTTCAATGCTTTGTAGCGATTCCAGCCCCTTCAGGTAGTTCAGCGTCAGCAGGGTGCCCGGAATGCTGCCTGCCAGTAACAGGCCGACGATTTTCCACTGCACCAGCTTCTGACGTGCGTAAGAAATCATGCCGCCGCACTTGGTAATGGCGGCGTACAACAGATCGGTACTGACGGCAACAACAGGCGGGATACCGAAAACGACAATCAGGATCGGCGTCATCAAGGCACCACCACCAATACCGGTGAGCCCTACGACAAATCCGACAACCAGTCCTGCAAAGCTGTATGCGATTTCCATCCTGATACCTGCTGGATGTCAGACTGAGCGGCCTGTAAACACATCGGGTGTTGTTTTGGCTCAGCCTGAAATTAACTCAAGCGCCTGTGAGCGCGATTCAGGCCAGCATCATAGGGAAGGTTGGTTATAACGGAAAATAATAATTTGAAATTTTCTTATTCCATAAGGAAGTAAGGGGCAAAAGGTCGGTCAGAATGATGACGGGAAGATTTTAAATTCCTTATGGTTATAAATAAATTTCTATTTATTCTTTTTCGTTTTAAGTGGCGCTCTGTCATAATCCCGTCGTTCCAGGTTCCCCCTGTTCTGTTGCCGCACGTCTGTGGTGTGCAGAGCCATGGCAGCCTGTCGAACCCCTGACAGAAATCACACAGAATAATGAAGAGGCAGACATGAGCCTGTTGCCGGAACATCGCCTGACGCACCTGCGTCAACTGGAAGCGGAAAGTATTCATATAATCCGGGAGGTTGCTGCCTCCTTTGAAAACCCGGTGATGCTGTACTCCATCGGCAAGGATTCTTCGGTGATGCTGCACCTGGCGCGTAAAGCGTTTTTTCCGGGTAAGCCACCATTTCCGCTGATGCACGTGGACACCACCTGGAAATTCCGCGAGATGATCGAGTTTCGCGACAAAATGGCGAAAGAAGCCGGTATGGATCTGATTGTCCATATCAATCAGGACGGTGTTGATATGGATATCAGCCCCTTCACCCATGGCTCCAAGAAGCATACTGATGTGATGAAAACCCAGGGCCTGAAACAGGCGCTGGACAAGTACAAGTTTGATGCGGCCTTTGGTGGTGCCCGTCGTGACGAAGAGAAGTCCCGCGCTAAAGAGCGTGTGTTCTCTTTCCGTGACCAGAACCACCGCTGGGACCCGAAAAACCAGCGCCCCGAACTGTGGAATGTGTACAACACCCGTATCGATAAGGGTGAAAGTATTCGAGTTTTCCCTCTGTCCAACTGGACCGAGCTGGATATCTGGCAGTACATCTACATGGAAAATATTGAGATCGTACCGCTGTACTACTCAGCCAAACGTCCAGTAGTCGAACGTGATGGAATGCAGATCATGGTAGATGATGAACGTCTGCCGTTGAATGAAGGCGAAGTCCCTGCGATGAAGAGTGTGCGTTTTCGCACCCTGGGCTGTTATCCGCTGACCGGCGCGGTAGAGTCTGAGGCGGCTACGCTGCCAGAGATCATTCAGGAGATGCTGCTGACCACCACTTCAGAGCGTCAGGGCCGAGCAATCGACCATGACAGTGCAGGCTCCATGGAGCAGAAGAAGATGGAAGGGTATTTCTGATCAGTTAATCAGAAAAACACCTGACATCGGTGGTGGGCAGACTGTACAGGTTCCGCCCCCAGCCGTCGGCGCTGCTATCAGTAGTGCGCCGGGAGGTCAGGTACCCGGTTCGGTAGATAGCTGCCGGATATTACTCGAATAAAAGGCCGGAAGGCCCACCCGCAACGGTTCATCACGGTGGCTTTGGCACCGCATATAGAGGCCGCGCAGTAAGACGGGCAGGGCAGAGCGCATAGATGAAGATTCCGGCCCCCTGAAGGGGAGCAAAAAACAGATGAGTCACCAGTCCGATCTGATCGCTACGGATATCGAAGCGTATCTGAAACAGCATGAAAATAAGGAGCTGCTGCGCTTTCTGACCTGCGGCAGCGTAGATGATGGCAAATCCACCCTGATTGGCCGTTTGTTGCACGATTCCAAGATGATCTATGAAGATCAGCTGGCAGCCGTGCAATCTGACAGCGCTCGCGTCGGCAATGCTGGCGAAAAGCTGGATCTGGCGCTGCTGGTGGACGGCTTGCAGGCGGAGCGTGAGCAGGGCATCACGATTGATGTGGCGTACCGCTACTTCTCTACCGAGAAGCGCAAGTTCATTATTGCCGATACGCCAGGGCACGAGCAGTACACCCGTAACATGGCAACCGGTGCATCTACCTGTGACCTGGCGATCATTCTGATCGACGCCCGTCACGGTGTACAGGTGCAGACCCGCCGTCACAGCTTTATTGTCTCGCTGCTGGGCATCAAACACACTATCGTTGCTATCAACAAGATGGACCTGGTGGACTTCAGTCAGGAGCGTTTTGAAGAGATCCGCCGTGATTATCTGGAATTCGCCAATGATCTGAATCTGCCAGATATTCAGTTTGTACCGATTTCAGCACTGAACGGCGATAATGTGGTGAATCGTTCTGAAAGTACCCCGTGGTACACCGGTGAGCCGCTGATGCAGACACTGGAGACCGTTGAAATTGCCAGCGATCATAACTTTGATACGCTGCGCTTCCCGGTACAGTATGTGAACCGTCCGAACCTGGATTTCCGGGGCTACTGCGGCACCCTGACCTCCGGCGTAGTACGCAAAGGCGATGAAGTAACCGTTTTGCCGTCTGGCAAATCCAGCAAGGTAAAATCAATCGTAACCTTTGATGGTGAGCTGGACGAAGCCTTTCCGCCAATGGCTGTTACATTGACGCTGGAAGATGAAGTGGATATTTCCCGTGGTGACCTGATCGTACACACCGAGCAGGTACCAAGTGTAACAGACCGTTTCGACGCTACCCTGGTGTGGATGACAGAAACGCCACTGGTTGCAGGTAAAACCTATGACATCAAACTGGCAACTCAGCTGGTACCGGGTAAAGTGACAACTGTGCATCACACCATTGATGTCAACACGATGGATAAGCATGATGCCGCCAGTCTGGAGCTGAACAGCATCGCCCGTTGTGAACTGCTGTTGGAACGCCCGGTTGTTGCAGATCCGTACCAGCTGCTCAAGGGCACAGGTTCTTTTATTGTGGTTGATAGACTGACCAACGCCACCGTTGCTGCCGGTATGATCAATAAAGGCCGTCTGGGCGCTGATCAGGGCGAAGATGAGTTCCACAGCGAGTCTCAGGTAGGTAAAACGGAAAAGGCCGCTGCGTTTGGCCAGCAGGCAGCAACGGTATTACTGCGAGGTGGTTCTGAAGAGCAGCGTGCGCATCTGTTGTACGGTGCCGAGCTGGCGCTGGTGAACAACGGTAATGCGGTGGCGGTACTGGATAACGAGTCGCTGGGTGCGCTGGCACCGACTGCACAGACCGTTGCTACGTTGCTGAACAGCCAGGGCCTGCTGGTACTGTCTGATCTGGACAGCGTACACAGTGACCATGCAATCACCGTGGCACTCAATGCCGGTGGTGGTGAAGGCCAGGTAGATACCAATGCAACGCCAGGCCAGCAGATTGACCAGCTGCTGACCCTGCTGCGTAGTCATGGCCTGATCTGATTTTCTGATCAGCCCGCCTTCAGGTGGCAGCCGCCACCTGACCCCTGCCGCCCCGTACCGGTTGCTGTATTCGCTATTTTTGTGCGCTGCAGTATACCGGCGGGGCGGTGGTCATTGAGGTGTGTCATAGGTGGCCCTATAGCGGATTGCAAATAATCCGGTAAAATCTGGCTGCTTTTCAGTTATATCAGAAAGCACTAATTTGATTGTGGCCGGTGACAGGCTGCATTTGCGACTGGATATGGGGTCGGTCGCCCCGATGGATGTGGTTCAGGTTATGACCGAATATCTGCTCATTCTGATCAGCACCGTGCTGGTTAACAACTTCGTACTGGTTCAGTTCCTGGGCCTGTGTCCATTTATGGGTGTCTCCAACAAGCTGGAATCAGCGATGGGGATGTCACTGGCCACCACCTTTGTACTGACACTTTCCTCCGTCTGTAGCTACCTGGTATACAGCTGGATGCTGGAGCCGCTGGACCTTGGTTTCCTGCGTACTATCTCATTTATTCTTGTAATTGCTGCTGTTGTGCAATTTACCGAGATGGTGGTGCGTAAAACCAGCCCGCTACTCTATAAGGTACTGGGTATCTTCCTGCCACTGATCACCACTAACTGTGCGGTATTGGGTGTGGCTCTGCTGAACATCAAAAAGATGAACGGCTTTATGGAGTCCATCGTTTATGGTTTCGGTGCCGCGGTGGGGTTCTCACTGGCGCTGGTGCTGTTCTCTGCCATTCGTGAGCGTGTTGCCGTGGCAGATGTACCAAAGCCATTCCGTGGTTCTGCAATTGGTATGGTCACCGCCGGGCTGATGTCACTGGCATTTATGGGTTTTACCGGCCTGGTACAGTTCTGAGCGGGGAATTGCTATGAGTCTTATTCTTCTTGCCATCCTGGTACTGCTGGTACTGGGGGCACTATTTGGTCTGGTACTGGGTTATGCCTCTGTCCGCTTTAAAGTGGAAGGCAACCCGCTGGTGGATGAGATCGACAACCTGTTGCCACAAACCCAGTGTGGCCAGTGTGGTTATCCGGGCTGCCGCCCTTATGCAGAAGCGATTGCCGAAGGCGATGTGATCAACAAATGTCCGCCGGGCGGGCAGAGCACGGTAGATGCGTTGGCAACCCTGCTGGATGTCGAGCCGATGACGCTGGATGCCGAAGAGGGCGCAGCGGAACCAGTGAAACAGGTGGCCTATATTCGTGAAGACGAGTGTATCGGTTGCACCAAATGTATTCAGGCCTGTCCTGTGGATGCGATTCTTGGCGCGGCGAAGCAGATGCACACTGTTATCAGCTCTGAATGTACCGGTTGTGATCTCTGTGTTGAACCTTGTCCTGTTGATTGTATTGATATGCTGCCGGTTGCCACCACGCTGAACAACTGGAAATGGGAGATGCCGACACCGGGCGTTGAGCTGATTGCGACCGACCGTCGTGGTGCCGTGCAGGGAGGGCAGTCCTGATGAGTAACGCGGTTACAGGCCACTCTTTTACAAGGGAAACGGTTGCAGGTAACGCTACTGCGAGTAAAGCATTTATGGGCAAGGTCTTTGCGTTTCATGGTGGTGTACACCCGCCGGAAAATAAACAGCAGTCTACAGGTCTGCCGATTCAGCCTGGCCCGGTGCCAAAAAAGGTGCGCCTGCCGGTACAGCAACATATAGGCGCACCTGCCAAAGTACTGGTAGACGTTGGCCAGCACGTTCAGAAAGGCCAGCTGATTGCTGAGCCTGGCGCCCGCCTCAGTGCGGCAATTCACGCCTCGGTATCGGGTACGGTGACGGCGATAGGCCCAATGCCGGTGGCGCATAGCTCTGGTATGGATGCCCTGTGTATCGAAATTGAAAACGATTTGCAGGATAACTGGGTATCCCACCATGGGCTGGATGATTATCATGCCCTGAGTGGCCATGAGCTGGCGGATTATATTCGCGGCAAAGGTGTTGCTGGTATGGGCGGTGCGGGTTTCCCGACCGACGTCAAACTGAACGTTGGTGACCACCATATTATTAATACCCTGATCATCAATGCTGCTGAGTGTGAGCCTTATATCACTGCTGACGATATGTTGATGCGTGAGCGGGCAGACCAGGTGATCGCCGGTATTGAGATTATCTGCCATATTCTGCGCCCCAGCCATGTGATAATTGGTATTGAGGATAACAAGCCTCAGGCGATTCGTGCCTTGCAGCAGGCGGTGCAGGGTAACCGCCATCATATTGATGTGGTGGTGGTGCCAACTAAATATCCATCAGGTGGTGAAAAGCAGCTGATCAAACTGTTGACTAACGTTGAAGTACCCAGCGGTGGCATTCCTGCCGATGTGGGTATTGTCTGTCAGAATGTGGGTACGACCGTGGCAATTCACCGCGCGGTCAATCACGGTGAACCACTGATCTCCCGTGTAGTCACCATGACCGGTGATGCGGTTGCCCGGCCGCATAATATGGATATAGCCATTGGTACGCCATTTGTTGATCTGCTGGAGGCGGCGAACCTCAAAGAGAACCACCTGGCCCGTCTGGTTGTGGGTGGCCCGATGATGGGCTTTACCGTTAATGACGATGAGCTGCCGATCACCAAAACCACCAACTGTCTGATAGCGGCGACCTGGGAAGAGATGCCGGAAGGTAATCCTGCGCAGCCCTGTATCCGTTGTGGCGCCTGTGAACAGGCCTGTCCGGTTGAATTATTGCCACAACAGTTGCACTGGTTCGCCAAAGGGCGTGAGTTCGACAAGGCGAAAAATCATAACCTGTTCGACTGTATTGAGTGTGGTGCCTGTGCTTACGTCTGCCCGTCTGAAATTCCTCTGGTGCAGTATTATCGCTTTGCCAAAGCGGAAATTCGCCAGGAAGAGGCGGAAGCCCGTAAGGCTGAACACGCCAAACAGCGTTATGAAGCCCGTATTGCCCGCCAGGAAGCTGAAAAAGCTGAGAAAGAAGCGCGGCGCAAACAGCGTGCTGAAGAAGCCGTTAAAGCACAGGCTGCGAAGAAAGATAAAGCCTTGGCTGTTGCAGGTGTGACACCGGTGGCACCAACAGACACCGCCGTTGATATAAAAGCGCTGAAGACAGCTGCTGCGGTTGCCCGCACCAAGTTGAAAAAAGCACAGAAAGAAGTGGATGTCGCCCGCGAAAACGGCGCTGATAACCTGACTGAACTGGAAGCCGCATTACAAGCCGCACAGCAAAAAACAGATACAGCCCAGAAGGCGCTAGCCGATGCAGAAAGTGGCGCTGCTTCAGCCCCTGCTGTTGCGGCCCCGGCGGCGCCAGTCACTGATTTGAAACAGCTGAAAACCAATGCGGCGGTTGCCCGTACCAAGCTGAAACAGGCTGAAAAAGCACTGAAAAACGCAGAAGATAAAGGCCTTGATGGCATTGAAAAACTGCGTGATACCCTCAGCCAGTTGCAGGCTAAAGCCGAGGCTGCACAGAAAGCCTATGACGATGGGCAAAGTGCACCGGTAGCGACTCCGGTTGTCGACATAAAACAGCTGAAAACCAATGCTGCGGTGGCCCGTACCAAGCTCAAGCAGGCAGAAAAAGCGCTGGCTAAGGCACAAGAAAGTGGTGAAGGTGATCTTGCAGCATTGGAAGCAAAAGTTGCTGAACAACAGGCAAAAACTGTAGCAGCTCAGAAAGCGTACGATGAAGCTGAGGCTGGCGGTGATGCAGGTACTGGTGCGGCAGCGCCAGCTGCTCCGGTGGCCTCTGAAGCCCAGCTTGCTGAGTTGAAAGCCGATGTTGACGCGCTACAGGCCAAGGTTGATAAAGGTCAGAAAGCGCTGGATATGGCTATTGAAAAGGGCCTGCCGACGGCTGACAAGATGAAGCCCGGTGTTGAAAAGCTGCGTGCCAAACTTGACGAAGCGAAGAAAGCACTGGCGGATGCCCAGTGTGCTGGCCAGAGTGTTGCCCCGGCAGTTTCTGAAGCCCAGCTGGCCGAGCTGAAAGCGGATGTTGACGCGCTACAGGCCAAGGTTGATAAGGGCCAGAAAGCGCTGGATATGGCCATTGAAAAGGGCCTGCCGACGGCTGACAAGATGAAGCCAGGTGTTGAAAAGCTGCGTGCCAAACTGGACGAAGCGAAGCTGGCGCTGGCGGATGCCCAGGGTGCCGGTCAGGCCGCTGCTCCGGCGGCCTCTGAAGCCCGGCTTGCTGAGTTAAAAGCCGACGTTGACGCGCTACAAGCCAAGGTTGATAAGGGTCAGAAAGCGCTGAATATGGCCATTGAAAAAGGCCTGCCAACCGCTGACAAGATGAAACCTGGTGTTGAAAAGCTGCGGGCTAAGCTCAATGGCGCCATTGCTGACTATAAAGCAGCTGGTGGTGTGGTTGATGCTCCAGCAGTGGAAGCCGAACCAGAGCCTGTTGAAGCGGAAGCGCCGGTGCTTGATATGAAAGCCTTGAAGCAGCAGGTGTCCATTATGCGTACCAAGCTGCGTAAGGCAGAAAAGGCACTGGAGGAAGCGCAGGAGGCGGGTGAAGATGCGACTGCACTGGAAGCGGAATATCAGCAGTTGCAACAGCGCCATGAAGACGCCAGAGCGACTTTCGAGGCTGCAGAAGCAAAACAGCAGGAAGCCGCAGCCGCTGAAGGTATTGATCTCAAACAGCTGAAAATCGACGCTGCCATGGCCCGTGCAGCGGTAACCAAAGCCGAGCGGGCGCTGGCTAAAGTGACTGAGCCGGATGATCAGCAGGAGCTGCTGGCACAGGAACTGGAAGCCGCGAAGCAGAAAGCCGAGCAGCTCAATGCAACGCTTGGTCGGTTTGAGTAATGGCCGGTTTGAATAATGTGCACACAGAAGTGAACAGATAAGATGGCACTGATTCGAGTTACCTCACCCCATGTACATAAGGCCAATCGCACCGCTGATGTGATGCGACTGGTGCTGCTGGCGACCCTGCCGGGGTTGGTCGCCATGACCTTCTTCTTTGGCTGGGGCACCCTGGTTAATGTGATCTGGGCGTCGCTGCTGGCGGTTGGTATGGAAGCGGCGATGATCCGCCTGCGCAAACGCCCGGTGATGTTCTACCTGCGTGATTACAGCGCGGTGGTAACGGCGGTGTTGCTGGCACTGGCGTTGCCGCCATTTGCACCTTGGTGGCTGACCTTGGTCGGCATCTTTGTCGCCATTGTGATCGCCAAGCATCTGTATGGTGGTCTGGGCCAGAACCCGTTTAACCCGGCGATGATTGCCTATGCGCTGTTGCTGGTCTCCTTCCCGGTGGAGATGACTCGCTGGACTGCCCCTGTGGTACTGCTGGATGACGGCCTGATGGGGCTGTTTGATACCATCGGCGTGATCTTTGGTGGCCTGGACAGCACCCAGATCGACCAGTTTACCGGTGCGACACCGCTGGATGCGCTTAAGCAGCGCGGCGGCCTGACCACCGAAGAAGCCTGGAAGCAGATTGATGTACTGGCCAACGGTGTTGGTGCCTGGCATGCGGTCAGCGCTGCCTATGTAATGGGCGGGATATTTCTGCTGCATCGCAAGGTGTTTACCTGGCATGCTCCGGTAGCGATGATGGCGGCGATTGCGATTCCGAGCACATTACTGTTTGGTTTTGACCCTGACAGCTTTGCTGATCCGTTCTTCCATCTGACCGTGGGTGGCACCATGCTGGGGGCGTTCTTTATCGCCACTGACCCGGTGACTTCTGCGACTTCAAATAAGGGCAAACTGTACTTCGGTGCTGGTATAGGTCTGCTGGTCTTTATTATCCGCACCTGGGGTAATTACCCGGACGCGGTGGCCTTTGCTGTGCTGCTGCTGAATCTGTCTGCGCCCTTTATTGATTTGTACACCCAGCCGCGCAGTTATGGCCATGCGAAGGCGAAACGTGGCCTGAAAGGAGAAAGCTGATGGAGATGTTCAGTGCTGTACGTAGCAGTACAGTTGGCCTGGCAGTCTTTGCTGTGGTGACCGCTGCGTTGATTGCGGTGACTCAGGTGGGTACCAAAGAACGTATTGAGCGTAATGAGCGTGAAGCTCAGGCGAGGGCACTGTATGAAATTGTGCCCCGTGATCAGATCGAAAATGATCTGCTGGAAGACACCGTGAAGTTTGTTGCACCTGAGCTGCTGGGTAATCGTGAACCTGCCACCGCCTGGCGTGCCCGCCGTGATGGCAAGGTGCAGACCGTTATCCTGCCGGTAATTGCGCCGGACGGTTACTCCGGCAATATCCAGATGATTGTTGGTATTAACGCTGACAGCTCTGTTGCCGGTGTGCGGGTGTTGGCCCATAAAGAGACACCGGGGCTGGGTGATAAGGTCGAGATCAAAAAGTCAGACTGGGTGCTGGCGTTTGATGGCCGTATGATGAATGGCAGCAGAGACAAGGCCTGGGCGGTGAAAAAAGATGGCGGTGACTTTGATCAGTTTACCGGTGCCACTATTACCCCTCGGGCGGTGGTTAACGCGACTGCTCGTGCAATCCGCTATTTCCGCATGAACCGTATCGCGCTGCTGGGTTCGGACAGTGTTGAGGTATCCCTGCAATGAGTGCTGATTTCAAGAAAATTACCTTTGATGGTCTGTGGAACAACAATCCGGCCCTGGTGCAGTTGCTGGGGCTCTGTCCGCTGCTGGCGGTAACCGGCTCAGTGGTGAACGCTATTGGCCTGGGCATTGCCAGTACCCTGGTGCTGGTGGGTTCCAATCTGACGGTTTCAGCGTTCCGCAAGTTCGTACCAGACTCTGTACGCTTGCCGATTTTCGTGATGATTATAGCGGCGTTTGTAACCAGCATTGAATTGCTGATGCAGGCCTTTACCTACGAGCTGTATCAGATTCTGGGTATCTTTATCCCATTGATTGTAACTAACTGTGCCATTATGGGCCGTGCAGACGCTTTTGCCTGTAAGAACCCGGTTGGGGCCTCGGTCGTTGACGGTATCATGATGGGGCTGGGCTTCTCGGCGGTACTGGTTATTCTGGGCGCGATGCGTGAAGTGCTGGGGTCTGGCACGTTGTTTGCTGATATGCAGCTGCTATTCGGCCCGATGGCAGAAAGCTGGAAGGTTGTGCTGTTTGGTGATTACAGCGGTTTCCTGTTTGCCATTCTGCCGCCGGGTGCCTTTGTTGGCATGGGATTGCTGATTGCACTGAAAAACATTATTGATGATCGGCTGGAAGAGCGCCGTAAGGCACAGATGCCAAAACCGGAACCAGGTGAAAGCCGTCGGGTACGTATTACGGGATAAGCCTGTTTATCTGCCTGTGTTCTGTACGGCACCTTCGGGTGCCGTTTTTGTTGCTGGTTGGCAATAAGTTCAGGTTGGAAAGGCCTTTAGCTTGGGTGCTTGCTGGCCGATAATAGAGAACCCTGCCGGGTGAAAATCAGCTGTTTAAAATACTGGCAGAAAACAGGAATGAACGTCTTTATATGTGCGACTGCTTCCCTGCCTGGGCAGTGAGGCTTTTGATTGAAAAGGATGAATAGATGGCATTTTACACACTGTCAGGAAAGATTGAGACAAACCATGTGTTTGAGATTGGCGATGTGGTCTCGTTAACGGGAGATGTCGAAATTGCTCAGGGAACAGTTGTTCATTTTAAAGAAGGTAGTCAGCTGGTCGGCAATAAACATAACCTGGCAGTATCTGGCAGCCTTGATATAGAGGGAAGCAAGAGCCGTATTGTTGAAGTTTATGATACCAATATTCAGGGCCGAAGTGGCGGTAAAGTTGAGATTGACTACGCGCATATTGATCAGGGCAGTCTGTTTACCGAGAGTCATAACGAAGGCAGTTTCAGCCTTAAAAGCTCTATTGTGGAAGACTTGCAATCAGGACTGGTGCTCTGGGAAAAGCAGGCCAGTCAAGCGGGTGAAAACCCTGTACAGGGTAATATCTTTCATAATGTTGATATAAAAGCTGTTATGGTGCGTGGAGAGGTGTTCACCCAGAATACGCTGGTTGGTGATTCTACACTCTCTGTTTATTCAAGTCAGAGTAACCCGGCCACACTTGAGAATAATAACTTTCTTTCAAAAGTATTTCCTACCGTTACGTTTTACGCCACAGAAGGCGTACAGCATACGGTAAGTGCCAGTGGTAATTACTGGGGTGGTGGACGTTTTCTGGATGCCCATGATCGCATTCATGATCATAATGACAACACCAGCCTGGTGGCGTCTGTCGATGTCAGCAAACGCAGTTATGTACTGGCTGAAGGCGCACCTGTCGAGCTTGCCGGCTATAAAGTCGATAATTCCAGTTTTACATTTTCTGAGCCTGAACCAGCCTCCCCACCACCGGGTACACCGACACAGCCAACCACACCACCAGACACTGTACCGCCCTCAGGTACTGTGCCCGGAATTCTGGTCAAGCCCGGTACTATGCGTTATGAAGGGAAGTTACAGGACTACGAAGTTGATCAGACGGTAGCAGGGTTCACTATCACCCGTGATGGTATTGCTGGTACAGAGCTGCTTGAAGGTATGGAGCGACTGGTCTTTGATGATATTTGGCTGGCACTGGATATAGAGGGTGGCGCGGGCCAGGTATATCGTTTATATAAGGCCGCGCTGGATCGTGAACCGGATACCGGTGGTTTAGGTTTCTGGATTGATCGGGTAGACCATGGCGCCAGCATGACCGAAATCGCCAGCGCTTTTTTGCAGAGCAATGAATTCCGGCAGAAGTATGGTGCAGAGCTTAGTGACGATGCCTACATTACAGAGCTGTATAACAATGTACTGGATAGAGCACCGGATGTAGAAGGTAAGGCCAACTGGTTGAACCTGTTATCGACACCAGATAGTTCGCGTGAACAGGTATTGCTCGGCTTCAGTGAAAGTGTGGAAAATCAGGCAAATGTTTCTGGGCTGATCGAAGATGGTATTCAGTATGACCTCTGGATTGCCTGAGGCTACTCAATAGCATATTCAGGCACTGTATTACGCATATTGGCAATGCAGTAAGCAAATACCGCATTGCCAATATCATCAGTTGGTTACGTCATCCCCGAATGCGTGGAGTAATTGAGGAATCAGACGACTGAACTCCAGCCCCATCTGGGTCATATCAGTATCGAAACGTGCTAATTCCTCATCCTGGTATTCGGACTCCAGGTTTTCTTTTAGCTGGTCACTTAACTTCAGTCGTTTAATACAGAGGCTTTCTTCCAGCATAAAGTTAAGCTTTTCGTCCCACTCCAGTGAAAGTTTAACAACTCGTTTTCCCGCTTCGAGGTGGGCGATGAACTCGTCACTTTCCAGCTCCTGGCCCTTGATGCGAATAACACCACTTTCAACCAGTGAGTCACGCAGTTCACATTCGTCCTGGATGGCAAACGCCAGTTGTTGTTGCTCTGGGGCTTGCAGCCAGTGCGTCATGACGGCAGAAGGTGATTGTGCTACATCAGGCAGTGCTACCGGCAAAGAGCCTAGCGTATTACGTAGCAGGTTCAGCAGTTCTTCGGCATGTTTATGCGCGCCAGTATCAACAACAATCCAGCCCTGGCGAGGCATAATCATCGCTTTGACCTGGCTGAAACGACTGAATGCTCTGGGAAGCAAATCAAGAATGACTTCGTCTTTCAGCTGCTCTCGTTCTTTCCTGTACACTTTGCGTGCTTGTTCATGCTCAATCACCGCGATTTTTTCATCAACGGCTTTCCTGATCACGCCTGCCGGGAGAATTTTCTCTTCCTTCTGCGCACAAACCATCATAAAGCCACTGACCTCATAGATCAGACTATCAGTCAGCCCACCAGTAGCAGAGGTCCAGCCATAGCGAGATAGTTCCTGAGAGCCGCAGGGAGTAAAACTGTGTTCCGCCATCAACGCTTCCAGGGGTGCGGCGTTATGGTCAAAGCCTTCAGTAAGGCGGTAGAAAATCAGGTTTTTAAACCACATAAAAATACCTTTAAAATCAATAGCTTAATGGCGATCCGTAAAGCTTATGCAAAACTACCGCCCGATGGGGCGGTAGTTTAAGACAGAGTGAGGCGGGTAGACAGGGGATTAATTTGATAATTTCAGGTCGGTATCAACCACTGTCCAGCGTATTTCGTCGTGCTCACTGTCATAGTGATTGGTCATTTCTGGCGAAGTATGTCCAGCCAGTGCCTGCGGGTCTGAACCCTGGTCACGATAAAGCTTGATGCCAAGGGCGCGGATCTCGTGGAAGGTAGGGACAGTTCCCTTCTCTGCGTCGTCAAAGAGGCCGGTAGCCTGGCGGGCACGGTCGAACTCTACGGTGAATTTGGTGGGGCTGATCTGCGTCCAGTGAATCTTCTTCGCTGACTTTCGTGTTCCTCGATGGGGTTTATCGTGAATCAGCAAAGGAGAGTGTACTCGGTCACGGCAGCGCTTGATTACCTCTGCCAGTCCAGCTGTAACCTTCAGCTTGATGTAAGCAGCATCCGTTTTTTTCTTAGTCTTCTGCTGTATGGCTTTGAGGTAACCGTCTTCAATATCAGCGAACTGCATCAACAGAATATCGGTGCGGCGCTGTAGTGTGATCAGCCCAATATCCATAGCGTTCTGCATCCAGGGTTTTGCTTCGCCCCTGATTGCATTGAACTGCTCCAGCGTCATGTGCTTACGTTTTTTCTCGATAGGGCGAATACGAACGTGGCTGGCTGGGTTGTCGGGTATCCAGTCATCTGAGATCGCCTCGTTTAGTTTGACGTAGAAACCCACGTCCTGAGGACGTGGTCATGAGTGATCGGCTTTGCCTGTCACGAATGAGATGACTCATGTTAAGTCCAGTTCGAGTTGTCCCCACAACTTGAACCTTGAAAGGAAAAAACATGAGTCGATTTGAAAAATTATCGCATGTGCTCTGGTATTGTCAGTATCACATTGTCTGGGTGCCGAAATATCGCTATCGGGTATTGAAGGGGCCCATTGGTCGAGAAGTGCATAACTGTATCCAGGTCTACTGTAGCCAGCTTGGTTGCAGTGTAGTTGAGTTGAATGTGCAACCAGACCACGTTCATCTGTTGGTGAAAGTGCCGTCCAAGGTATCCATTTCAAAGCTAATGGGTGTCGTCAAAGGTAAGTCTACGTTGAGAGTATTCACCCGGTATCCGTATCTGAAGCATAAACCTTATTGGGGGAATCATTTTTGGTCGAAGGGGTATTGTGTAGATACGGTGGGAGTGAACGCTGACATGATACGTAAGTAGGTAAAGTATCAGGAAAAGCAAGAACAGCAGCAAGCTCAGTTGAATCTGTCACGATAAGTGGTCAACAGGGATAGCTAGCGGCCAGCCTTCTCAGAGGGCTAGGGGGCATAAGGCAATCCCGCATTCTAAGAATGCGGATTTTTATTGTGATTTTATGGTCGTATAACGGCGGTGTAAGAGAGCACATCACTGTCGCAACAACTCTGCCAGGGGGGCGGCCAATGTACTGGCGAGTACGCTATAGAGCGGCGGTATTGGGGTGGCAGGACTGGTCTGATACAAATGTTTTTGTGACATCATATTACGCGCTGGGGGCAGTCACTCCGGCAGGAGAGTATGTGCTTTCTGAAAGCGCAGCTGGTTGGCTGTTGCTCGCGCCCAGATCTGCTGTAAAGCGCGGCACAAAACACGACGTGATCGCGACGCTGCACTCTGACTGGCGGATGCCAACGAATGATGAAGTATCACTGATATACGGCCTACGTAGCTCGATATCAGTTGCGTGGGGGGTTGGGCCTGGATATATGCACGATCCTGATTGCTCCGGGAGTTATTCGGCAGGCATGCCAGTTGCGTGGGTGTGGCGATCGGTCACTGATCCGGAAGCCTGGTTGTTTCCCGTCAGGAAGGTAGTTGCATGATCGGTGTTGTTAATGTTGATACCCGTCGTGTGCTGTTTTTGCAGCCGGAGTATGAGCGATCGGAGCTACGGAGAGTGCTGATTTCGTACTAGACCCCAGGGCTCTGCCAGATCAGTTTAGTGGCCCTATTGAGATAGGCCCTCTTAGAGTTATTGAAAGCGCAGGCGGGGGGCAGAGCTATTGTAGATCAGACTGGTTATATGACGGCGATGCACTACAAAGCGTGCCGCGGATTCTGGATCGTGACGACATAGTGCATTTTGCAGAGCAGCTGACACAGCAAGTCAAAACTGAAGCCGAAGCACAACGCCAACGCTACATCACAGCCGGGCACGGCAAAGCAGCAGAATATGCTGGCCTGTTGCTTGAGCTGTCCCGTTATGATGCTGACCCGGCACCCACCCCGGAAAACTACCCGTACCTGTCAGCAGGCGCAGGGGAGGCGACCGGGCGCAGTTTTGCAGAAGAAGTAAACCTGGTGCGCACCACAGCCCAGCGTTGGGTACCAATGAATGCTGTGATCAGGCGGTTGGAGATTGAAGTGGTGGAAGCGATCCGGGCAGCAGCGAAGACGGGGGATATTGAAGCGATGCAGGCTGCTGCAACAGTGGATTGGTCTGTGGTTGACCGGAAGGCTGCTGAGGTACAGAGCGGATAAGACCACTAATCAGAGGGGACTGTTGGCCGGGGACGTGCATTGTAGTGCATCGTTGCAATTATGACTATCCAGGCCGCTTATGGCTCACCAGAGTATGATTGTCTAATATAGGTTCCTGAAATAAACAGGTTCCTGGAATAAAGGATCTACTGCCCTGTTATGATGGGGAGTCTCCAGCATATTATCGCGTGACTGGAGACTATCAGGGATCGGGGCTTTATATAGTGCGGTAAATAGAGGGTCGACAGAGTGTTAATATAAAAGTTATAGGTCTGATTGAGAGTTAAACCGCTGCTCTGCTGATAATGCGTTCAATATGGCGCTGTGAGTAATCCAGTTCGGCTGCAATCTGGCGATTTGTCATGCCACTTTTCTTCAGTAGTTGGGCACGTTTATGCTTGATCTGTCGTCTGACTGCATCGCTTTTGGCAAGCTTTAATGTATCACCGCCATAGTAATATATAACTTTGCGAAAGTTTTCTAGCCCAATTGCAGCTGCAACTGGGTGATCCTCACGGCAATTAGCAGGGATATAAACAGGTACACCGGGAAACATATCTGCCATTACCAGAGCATATTCAAGGCCAATGATTTCAGCCAGTTCTCGTAAGCTTTCTGGTAACTGGTTAATGTCTATAAGGTCATAGTATTTTTTGGTTTCGTCCATCTTCACGCTCCTGTGATAATTTCAGTCCACTCATGTCCATGCTTCTGGAGCTTGCTAACGTGCTGTTCAGGGGCAAGTCATCCAGGCCCTCAGGTAAAATTATCTGTATGAGATCGGTATTTCTGAAGCATTCTCTGTGCTTCATTACCTGAGAGTGTGCGTCAGTATGACAGTTCTGAAACCACAGGCAGGACGACACCGGTCGACTGTTCAATGAGCTGAATTGTCAGTATGGAAGGCGATAAATTTAAATGGCTGGGTTGTTGAAGCTACGCTAACAAGCGTGGGGATGAAAAAATTTTACGAAAATAGCACTAAAGAAGCAGCGAAAATTTTATTTTTCTTCTGGCTGGTATTCCTTTTGTATTTTTCTGGAAGGGGTTTCTCTGTAATTAATAGCAAAGGTGGCATAACCCTGACCTGGGTCAGGGTTACAGAGACAGGGTGTGATGCTCAGGGTAACCGGTGTGCCGATTGAATAATGACACTCTGTGATGGAACATTTTTGTAAGGGCCAACATTATGTGTGTTGACTTTACTGATTTTGTCAACAACATCCATACCACGTACAACCTGACCAAACACTGTATAGCCTGGTCTTCGAGATTGGCCATCCAGATTCAGGTTGTCACGGGTGTTAATAAAAAACTGGCTGGTTGCGCTGTGTGGATTACTGGTGCGTGCCATTGAAATAGTGCCACGTGCATTACTCAGGCCACCAATGGACTCGTTCCTGACGGCAGAGCGAACCTGCTTGCGTTCCATATCCTGAGTGAAGCCCCCACCCTGAATCATGAAGTTATCAATCACGCGGTGGAATATGGTGTTGTTGTAGAAACCGTCATCTACGTATCTGAGAAAGTTCTGTACGGTTTCTGGAGCGCTGCCTTTGTATAGTTCCAGTTCAATTGTGCCCATATTTGTGTCCAGGGCAACACGGGTTTGCTCGGCCATCAGGGGTGAGCTGAAAGCAAGGCACAGGGCCAGTAACAGGCTGCGTCTTCTCATAACTCAGTCTCCAGTGATTCAGTGTTACGTAAGGACATCATTGTCCGTTTCATACATCAATACACATATCCTACCCTGTATGCAGGGTAAGGGCTACGTCTGCTTGATTGAATATTCATTTGTTTAAAACGGGATGCTTTTATAAGGCTTGGCTCGCCGGTGTTGTGGCACATAATCTGTCACAAAATCCAGTTATAACGTGGCTATGCCTTACATATGTAGCGTGGTTGTGTCTTGTCACTGCTGTAGTCATCGAAGGCTCTTTAATGGATGATCCGGAGTATTCACGATGGCAAGTTTCTCATTGCGTAATAAGATCCTTCTGCTGACACTGTTCCCTCTGTTTGTTTCCTTATTTGTCATTACCCTCATTGTGCGTGATCAGCTGTATAGCCTGGGTATTGCTGAAATTGAAGAGATTCGTCATGACCTGATGACCGACAGGAAAGAGATGTTGCAGCACTACACAGAAATTGCACGTAGCGCAGTGCAACCGGTTTTACTGGATACAACCCGGTCGGGGGAAGAAGTGCGCCAGCAGGTATTGAAAATTCTTCGCGAACTGCGTTATGGGCAAGGCAATGATGGCTATCTGTTTGCTTATGGTTATGACGGTACGGCACTTGCTGTGCGGACAGCGCCTGAGCTTGAAGGGCAAAATATGCTGCATGTGAAAGATGACCAGGGTGTTTATCTTATTCGTGAGCTGATCAGTGCTGCACGTAGTGGCGGCGGCTTTGTCGCATACCGCTGGCAAAAGCCGTCTGTAGGGCGGGTTGTCAACAAGCTGAGTTATGCTGCGCCGTTGCCCGGGCTTGATATGGCAATTGGCACTGGCCTCTATATTGATGACCTTGATGCTCATATTGCACGCATGGAGCTGGCGCTGGAGCAACGTATTGAGCGTACCTTACTGATTGTATTGGGTGTTGGCATTGTGCTGATTATGGTGATGTTCGTTATTGCGGGCTGGTTTTCGCAGACATTGATCAAGCCATTAAAAAAGACAGTGGCCGCGTTGCGAGAGATAGGTAAGGGGAAAGGTGATCTGACCCGTCGTTTGATAGTTGAAACTGGAGACGAGGTGGGTGATCTGGCCCATAGTTTCAACAGCTTCGCAGATATGATTCAGCATCTGGTACAGGAAGTTAAACAGGGAGTTGATGAACTATCACATTCTTCCGGTAGATTACAGAAAGTTGTCAAGGGTACGCATAAAGATCTGTCATCACAGAAGCAGCAGACAGAGCAGGTCGCCGCGGCAATAGAAGAGATGGCGGTTGCTGTCCAGCAGGTATCAGGTAGTGCAACCCGTGCGGCAGATTCTGCAATCAACGCCGATGAAGCCGCTATCAGTGGGCGTAGAGAAGTACAGGAAACGGTCAGTTCGATTCATCACTTGGTTAATGGTGTAAATGATGCGGCTGATGTTATTGAACAGCTGGCCTGTGACGCCGAGCAGATAGGCTCGGTGGTTAATGTAATCCGTGATATTGCTGATCAGACAAACCTGCTGGCGCTGAATGCAGCAATTGAAGCGGCCAGGGCTGGTGAGCAGGGGCGCGGATTCTCTGTGGTTGCAGATGAGGTGCGAACACTGGCAACTCGAACGCAGCAGAGCACCCAGGAGATTCAGAGTATGGTAGAAAAATTGCAGGGTGGTGCCCGTAATGCTGTTGAAGCTATGAGTGAAAGCCGTACCAGCACCGGCCACACGGTGGCAAGGGCGGGCCAGACAACAGAATCACTGGCCTTGATAAATCAGGCCGTTGATCACATTACGGCAATGAATGCCCAGATCGCCAGTGCTGCTGAAGAACAGACTGTAGCTGCAGAAGAGGTTGCACGCAGTATGCAGCACATTGCTGATATATCCGTACGCACCGAAGAGAATGCAGGACGAGTAGAGAAATCCGCTGATGAGGTGCAGGTGCTGGAGCAGCGTTTGTTATCACTGGTGGGGCGTTTTCAGGTGTGATCCGGTTTATACCCTGATGCGTAGCTAGGCTGTTTATGATGCTGATTCATTGTAAAAATTATTCAATTGTATAGATTGTTAACGCACCAGAGTTGATTCTGGTGTGGTTATCGTTAACCATAAATATTCAAATCACAATCCGTTCATTGCTGTCCACGACCCGCAGCAGTGATCCGTTGCTACACGAGGATGCAATGGATACTAATCCGATTTCTGGCGGAGGCTGCCCCGCAGCTGCCAGACAGGCGGAAGAGACGCGTGCAGCGTTGCGGGCAAATTGGACAGCAAAACTCAGCCAGCTGGCTGAGCAACGCGACAAAATACTGTTCTCTGAGCTCTTCCGTTATTTTGCTCCAAGGGTCAAAGCCTGGCTGGTACGCCTGGGCCTGTCCGATGCTGTTGCTGATGAAATCGCACAGGAAGCCATGTTGATGGTCTGGCGCAAGGCGCATCTGTTTGATGCCCGTAAAGCCAGTGCCAGCACCTGGATTTTCACGCTGGCGAGAAACCTGTTTATTGATCTGAAGCGTCGGGAACGTCATACCTTTGTGCCCCTGCTGGATGATGATCCTTCACTGACAGCACCGGGTAAAGAAACCGAGCTGGTACTGTCGCAGCATATGTTAACCCTGCTCGAAAAGTTGCCGTCAGCCCAGGCGCAGGTGGTGTACATGTCTTACTATGAGGGACGCAGCCATAGTGAAATTGCGCGTCGGCTTGGTATACCGCTGGGCAGTGTCAAATCAAGAATGCGATTGGCGTTCAGTAAACTTCGAGGCCGTCTGAGCCACAATGCAGAAGACAGCATATCGTCAGACTGAACAGTCTGATGGCATGCTGTCAGGGAGAATGCCTGTGAATAAAAGTATAGAAAGCAATAATGGTCACCCTCTGATTCCAGTGGGTATCAGTGCATGCCTGCTGGGGCAGGAAGTTCGGTTTAATGGTGGGCATAAACGCTCACGTTATTGCCTTGAAGTGCTGAAAGACTGTTTCAGCTATGAGCCTTTCTGCCCTGAAGTGGCGATTGGGCTGGGTATTCCCCGCCAGCCCATCCGGCTGGTAGGCAAAGCAGAACAGCCTGAGGCATTGGGAACAGATGACCCAGATCTGAACGTGACTGAACCACTGCTTGAGAGTGGCCGTGGGTTTGCGGCCCGTCATCCGCATCTGTGTGGTTATATTTTGATGAAGGGGTCGCCAAGCTGTGGTATGGAGCGAGTTAAGGTGTATCACCCGAATGGTCACCCTGATGGTGCAGGCAGTGGCTTGTTTGCTCGTGCTCTGATGGAGGCGATGCCGTGGCTACCGGTTGAAGAAGAAGCCCGGCTGAATGACCCGGTATTGCGTGAAAACTTTATCTTACGTGTCTTCACCCTGCATTGCTGGAAACAGCAGGTTGCACCGGCACCGTCCTTTCACAAAATTCAGCAGTTTCATGCCCGGCATAAATATACACTGATGGCACATACCTATCAGGGATACCGAGAACTGGGGCGTTATCTGGCGCAAGCCCATGATATGCCATTGGAGCAGTTGATGCCGGAGTATTTGCAACGCCTGATGGACTTCCTCAAATTAAAAGCGGGCCGAAAATCTCACACTAATACACTGCTGCATATGATGGGGTATTTGAAAAAATCTATTGACAGTGAGTGTAAGCAGGAACTGCTGGAAGTGATTGAGCAATATCGCCAAGGGGATGTGCATCTGGTTGTACCGCTGACACTGTTGCGACATTACCTGAAACGGCATGGTAGTGAATACATCAATGAACAGGTTTATCTGGACCCTTACCCGCACCAGCTAGGGTTAAGGAACTATATCTGAACATGTCCACAGACTTGATGGCAACAAACAGACGAAAAGGATTGCTGATACGATGAAACTGGTCTGGTTTCGTAATGATCTCAGGGTCAGGGATAACCCGGCCCTTTTTAATGCAGCACAGCCACAACAGGGGGTTACGGCTGTGGTGACCCTGACCCCTGATCAGTGGCGACAGCATGATGATGCCCCCGCAAGATTGGCGTTCTGGTGGGATAATCTAAAACTGCTTGCCGATGAGCTGGCAGATTACCATATCCCATTACAGGTGCTGTCATTAACTGACTATGCCAGTTGTGGGCCTGCATTACTGACTCTGGCGCAGTCGTTGAACGTTGATAGTCTGCATTTCAACAGGGAATGGCCCCTGCATGAATTGCAGCGTGACGAAACTGTTATTTCGCTGTTTCAGTCACAGGGTATTGATTGTGATGCCCAGGCATGTGGCGACCTGATTATTGCGCCGCAGCAGTTGCGCACTGGCCAGGGGCAGCCGTTTAAGGTGTTCACCCCCTTTGCTCGCCGCTGGCGCACCTTTTTACTCCAGCATTACCCCTCCTTGATACCACGGCCAGCGGTACAACCGGCAGTTGGTGTTGTTCTGCAACCGTTACCTCCGTGTCCGTTTGATGCTGATTATCGTCGCGATCTCTGGCCTGCTGGAGAAGAAGCTGCGGCACAACGGCTACAGCATTTTTTGCAGCAACGTGAAGCGCGTTATGCTGAGCGCAGAGATTTTCCTGCTCAACCTGCGACCTCGACCCTTTCACCCTGGCTGACGTGTGGCGTGTTGTCTCCCCGGCAGTGTCTGCTGGCTTTGCAGCAGGGATACCAGGATGACAGCTGGTTGATGGGTAGCTGGCTTAATGAGTTGATCTGGCGAGAATTTTACCGGCATTTGATTGTTGATTATCCCCTGATCAGCCGAGGGGAGCCATTCCGGCCAGAGGTTGAACGGCGTATACAGTGGCAGAATGATCCTCGATTGTTTGAGGCCTGGTGTCAGGGTGAAACTGGATTTGACCTGGTTGATGCTGCGATGAAGCAGCTTCTGCGGACAGGCTGGATGCATAATCGTTTACGTATGCTTAGCGCAGCGTTTCTGACCAAACTGTTACAGGTTGACTGGCGGTTGGGCGAGCAATTTTTTATGCGACACCTGATTGATGGTGATTTTGCCTCGAACAGAGGCGGGTGGCAGTGGAGTGCGTCTGTTGGTGCCGATGCCGCACCCTATTTCCGCATCTTTAACCCGCACCTTCAACAGCAGAAATTTGATGCTGAGCGTTTGTTTATTCAGCGCTGGCTACCGCAAGGCAGGCTGCGCCCAGAGCCTGTTATTGACTACAGTGCAACACGGAAAATTGTATTGGAGCGCTATAAAAACGCATCGTCTTAAGAATCTTTCGCTGGTTATGCTATATCTGATGGGGTTGAGGTTTCCAGGACAGTCCAGACAAGATAGTCCAGACAAACTGGTATCTGATAGATATGCCTTTCTCGCGTGAAGTGTTATTGCACCAGTAGTTCACGTAGAAAGACTGGCATATTCAGCGAAAGGAGGCGGTTATGATTGACGATGGTTCTGTTCAGATTTCTCCGGTCCCATCAGTTGTAGATCAGCAGGCAGCGCAGGTGCTGATTATTGAAGATGAAAGCGCGATGGCGAAGGCCATTCAGCGTACGCTTCGGCGTAGCCGATGCAATACCGTTGTGGCTCAGGATGGTTTCCAGGCTGGCTGTATGCTGGAAAAAATGATCCCGTCACTGGTTATTCTTGATCTTAGTATGCCGGGCCTTAATGGCTTTGATGTACTGCGTTATATCCGTCACCAGCCAGCACTGGTTGAAATTCCAGTGCTGGTTCTGTCCGCGTTACCCGATAGCCAATTGCAGCGAGCAATGGACTTGGGTGCCACTGAAGTCATGTCCAAACCGTTTGATAATATGCAGTTGCAACAGAGTATTGCCCGGCTATTGCACGCCGCAGGAGTGGCAGATGACTGAGGACGAATCTCGTCCAGCGCAACAGCGTGTCAGTCTGGCCGGGTATCTGGTGCGGCTCAGTATACTGGCAATCAGTATTCTGTCGTTGCTCAGTGTCTTGCTGGTTGCCGGGCACTTGCGTAGCTCGCTTGAACAGACACAAACAGCCATGCTGGAGCGTGAAGCTACGCTGCTGCAACAGATTTTACGGAATTGGCTGGCAGATCGTCAGTCCGCTTTGACCAATAGCGCTACTGCGTTGACCAATAGCGCCACTGAATTGACCAATAGTGCCACCGAATTGATTGTACCGGTGCTTACGCAGGATCAGCATATTGTGCGGCAGCTGCGCAATATTCATCTGCCGGAAGTACCCACCGCTCTGTATCTGTTCGATATGGAAGGGCAGCTATTGGCCGATCAGCAGATTGTTTCGCGTCCATTGCCCGTGTTATCTGAAACTGTATATCGCCAGTTGCTTGAGAACGAGCAGGTTGTGCGGCTGGTTGGTTCGACAGCGCAGGCATTGTGGCAGCTTGCTGTACTTGTACGTCATGAAGGTCAGGGGGTTGCAGTGTTGCTGGCCGAAATACCCGTGCAGGAGATGGAGCGGATGCTTGCGCCCGGTGGATACTTCCAGGATGCTCATCTGCGCCTGCAACGTAATGGCCTGTTACTAGCCAGTTTTGGTACGCCGTTGCCTTATGCTCAAGGGCTGAGTTATGCCTGGCCAGAACTCAATGTTACGTTGCACTATGAGCTTAGCCCGGATGTACTTGATCGGCCGTTCAGCGGAGTTGTGCAGGAGCTATTACTATTGGGTGGTCTGGTTGGGGTGTTGCTGGGCGGCGTCAGTTATCTGTTGGGGCGTTACTGGCTGGTGGTGCCGGTGCAAAAACTTCAGCAGGCTGTTAGCGCATTTACAGCGGGGGATCATGCAGCTTTACATCATCATCGTATCAGCCACCTGTCTGCACGATTACCCCGTGAGCTTTATCAACTGGAACAAAATGTGCGCTGGCTGGCTGCCAGCATGCACAAGCGTGAGCGTGTATTGCAGCTGAGAAATCAGCAGCTGGAAGGACTGATGAATGATCTGAATGCCCAGCAGGCCCGCCTGATCCAGAGTGAGCGTATGGCCAGTATCGGTACATTGTCCGCTGGTGTAGCGCATGAAGTGAACAACCCGCTCGGGTTTGTAAAAAGTAATATTGCTACACTCGACGGCTATATTCGCATACTGCGATCACTGTTATCTGACTGGTGTCAGCATCGGGATGATCCGGCGCTGGCAGAACGGGTGCGCTCAGCTCTGGCAAAGGCTGAACAACAGGACGATCTTGTCTATTTGCTGGAAGATTTACCTGATCTTCTGGATGAGTCCCATGAAGGTATTGAGCGTATCGAACGCATTATTGCTGCTTTGAAAACCTTTTCTGACAGCAATCAGGAACGACTGAGTGAAGTTGATCTGACCCGTTGTATCTCATCGGCACTGACAGCCCTTGATGCCGACCTTAAGCCATTGGCTAAGGTTGAAACGGCGCTGTCCCCATTACCGCCAATCCGTGCTGTACAGGCGCAGCTTGACCAGGTTGTACTGCACTTGCTGCGCAATGCGATTCAGGCGATGGAATCGCTGCCTGATCGTGAGCATTTGCGGATTCAGGCCTGGGTTGATAAGGAGGATGTCGTATTGCAGGTTGAAGATAATGGCAGTGGTATTGCTGAGGCTGATCTGGGGCGGGTTTTTACTCCATTCTATACGACGCGACCTGTTGGTAAAGGTGCGGGGTTGGGGTTGTCAATCAGTCACAACATTATTACCAGTTGCCATGGCAGTATTGAACTACAAAGTGAGCAGGGTAAGGGAACCTGTGTAACAGTAAGGTTGCCAGCAATACAGCGAGTGGCCGGAAAATCACATCGGGTTACAGGTGCGCAGCCAGCTCTGGCCCCGGATGTAAGGTCAGCTCTGGCGGCAGATCAGAAAGTAAGCGCTGAAAATACTGGAAAAAGTACAGCGGTAGCGGGTGATCTTTAATAATCGCTGTATTGTGGCAGACCGGGCTGGCTATCAGCCCGGTCGGTCAGGCCGCCTGATCCAGGTAGAAGCCACTGAGCCAGCCATGGCGCACCATTTCAGGCAGGTAATGATCAATCTCAGCACAATGACAGGCCAGCTCTCCCAGACAATGCCCCTGCATCATCTCACCCAGTACCGATGCAATTTCAGTTGGTACGGTTTCCACAACCGGTTGCTCAGCGTCGCGGTAGATACAGAGCCACTCCTGGCCGCCATCCAGGCTTAACGATGCCGAAGGTAATGTTTGCGCACCATGCTGGTGGGCCCGCCAGATCTCGAAGACAGGCCAGTCACTGAACATCAGGTTAAGTGCATGGCTGAGGGTAAAAATAATCTGGGGTTGCTGTTGCATCGGGACTGAGGCCAGCGCATCAAAGTCAAAGGTGCTGTCACGATCAGCAAAATAAGCCATCTGGATCAGCCATTCAAGGCGAGCCAGTTCGGGCAGGAAGCGCAATTTATCCAGCTCGCGGCGCTCAATGCTCAGTTTGAGCAGTAACAATGGGAAGCGGTCACCAAAGCGCAGTATGTCGTCAGATTCAGCTGGGTAGTGCCGACAGTATTCCCCCGCCAGGGTCTCGAAATAGTCATCGCCCACCAGGCGATTGATAACCGGAAAGCTTTGCTTTAATGCCTGTAAACCGTCGTCACTGTCCAGGGTATTGTAAACAGCTTGACTGCGTTCTGGCTCGAACTCCAGTTCAACAGGAGGCTGAATCAGCACGGAAGGGTCCTTGCGGGAAATAGCTTCACTGAAGCGCGACTGAATTTTTGATAACTTCATCGGACAATCACCTGTAGCTGGACGGTCTCTATGGCTTTGCTTTAAGCATCATGTTTTCTACATCTAAAGAATTAGCAGAAAGCTGATGGAATACAGTCGTAAGCAGTAAGATAGAGCTGATATTTACTGATTTTGAGGTATTTTTGAGGCTTGGTTGCTGCTGATCACTGCCGCTAGCATAAGGCTTATCGGGTGTGCATTTCCCAGACGTGCGCTTTTAATCTGTACCGTAGGGCTGATCGGTATCTGGAGGCATGTTTCGGTGATTTGTTGGCGCCTGATCAGATAATAAGCGCCTGGTGGGTGGCGGTGAGGGCACTCGATTTTATTTGTGGGATGACAGACAATTACGCCGCTGGCCTGACGCAGTAAAGCTGGTGGCCAGCAGCGATTATTCAGATATGAGGCGTAATAGCGATGGCAAAATCCCTTTCCGAACAGCTTGGTGGTCTGGTGTTTTCAACAGAGCACGGGCGGTTGTGTCCTGAGTGTCAGCAACCGCTGGATGATTGCATTTGTGATCAGCTGGCTGAACAGCAACGTATTGCTGCACTGGATGGTGTGGTGCGAATTCGTCGTGAAACTGCCGGGCGTAAAGGCAAGGGTGTGACCACAATTCATGGTATTGCGCGCACAGATGCGGAATTAAAACCGTTGCTCAAGCAGCTGAAAAAAGTATGTGGAACCGGCGGCAGCCTGAAAGATGGAGTGCTGGAAATTCAGGGAGATCATCGAGAGCGTCTGAAAGAAGCATTGGAGAAGCAGGGCTTTAACGTTCGACTGGCTGGGGGTTGAGACATGTCCGGTAATCAGAAAAAGCCCCGTAAAGTATGTAAACGTTGCCTGATTACGCGTATTGCAATGGTGATGGCTGCGCTTGTAGCCCTGTTCATCTGGCAGGGGCTATCAGGCTTTATGGGTTGATGAAGCTGGTGCGAAGCGGCCAGCTGAACGGTTGGTGTTATATCAAAAGAATCGTTTACTGAGTGATATTACAATATATATTTAAGCGTGACTTCGTATAATGACGCTTCAGTCTGTTGTTCGGGGTTTGTCGAGTGCTGGTCGTTTTCGTTATCTTTTTTCTGGCCTGTATGCCGGGCTTTACCGAAGCTGCGGCCACCCTGACCGAGTCAGAAAGATTGTGGCTGCAACAGCAGAACAACACGTTACGTGTCGGAATTGCTGAAGTACCGCCGCAGCAGGCATATCTGAATGAGCATGGCAAGCTTGAAGGTCTGGCTATTGAGTACCTGGATGCAGTAGAAGCTGCTCTGGGGGTTGAATTTGAGCGCGTTCTTGCACCCAGTTACGGTGATATGATGCGTATGGCCAGAGCTCGCGAAATTGATATTGTCTATGCAGCTTCCCGCACTGCCGAACGTGAAACTTTCCTTTCCTTTACCAGCCCCTATAACTACGTCAGTAACAATATCTTTGTGCGTGCAGGTGATGAGCCTCTGAACTCTCTGGCGCTCTTTTCCGGAGAGCGCTTTGCTGTCACGGAAGGCTCTGCGGTTTCTGAGTATGTGCATACCCATTATCCAGATATAAACCTGGTAAAAGCTCGCTCGTCTGCAGAAGCATTCAATATGCTGACTGCCGGGCAGGTGCGGGGAGCTGCTGCAACCGCGGCTTCGGCTTATAAATATGCTTATGAAGCAGGGCTGCATAATGTGGCGCTAAGTGGCTCGCTTGGTTATGACTACGCAATTTCCATGGCGGGGCGTAATGACTGGCCTGTCTTGACGGGCATCTTGCAAAAAGCACTGGATAGCCTGTCTTCTGCGCAGATTGAAACGATTCAGGCGCGCTGGAGTAGCCCCTCTGACAGTGCCCGGGTTGACCTTGCGCAGTTGCGCGAGTATCTGCTGGTAGGGGCATTATCCATTGGATTGCTGGTGCTGACGGGGTTGTTTCTATGGAACCGCATGCTCCAGCGAGAAGTCGCACAGCGGCGTCAGGCAGAAGCACGGCTGGAATTTCTTGCTTACCATGATGTGACGACGGGTCTGTTGAATCGCAGCGGTTTCCTGCAAGCACTGGAGCGGTGTGAATGCCAGCAGGGTGGCTGTGGGCTGGTTTTACTCGGGCTGGATGAGTTTCGTGTTAAAAATGAGCTCTGGGGGCAGCAGACAGGCAATGAAATTCTGCACTGTATGGGTGTACGCCTGAAAAGTGTATTACCAGAACCCTTGGCGCTTGCCCGCATCGGGGGGGATGTATTCGCCATACTCTTTACTCTGGATGCAAACGAGTTTGAAAAGTGTACCGTTGAAGACAACCCTCTTCCGCAAGGCCATGAGAGTGGTCGTGGTGAGCGAGCACAGCTTTCAGCGTTTGCCGAGCGATTACTGGAAGAGGTACGTTGCCCCATGCAGCTGAGCGACAACTCACGGCAAGTCATTTCAGCGACTTGTGGTGGTGTTGTTATGAGTGATGGGCAGGAGCGGGTCACCCTGTGTCTGCAGCAGGCAGAGGTTGCACTGAAGTACGCCAAGCGTGAGCAACGCGGCGGTTTCATGCTGTATAACGCCAGTATGTGGCAGGATGATACCAGTAGCCTTCGTTGGACAGAACAGCTACTCCTGGCCATTAAAAGTGGTCAGCTGTTTCTTGAATACCAGCCTCAGCTTGATTTGCAGCGACACAGGGTGGTTGGTTTCGAAGCGCTGGTACGTTGGCTGCATCCTGAGCGTGGTCGTGTTCCGCCTGGTGAGTTTATCTCCCATGCTGAGCAATCCGGGCTGATTTCAGCGCTGGGGGAATGGGTGCTGAAAGAAGCTTGTCGTCAGGCCTGTACCTGGCGTATGCAGGGGTTGGACTTTGACTATGTTGCTGTAAATGTTTCTGTACGGCAGTTTGTGGATGCTGACTTTGCACGAAAAGTCTTAAGAGTGCTGGAAGAAACGGGGCTGCCTGCTCATTGTCTGGAGCTGGAAATTACCGAGACACTGTTTATGAATGAATATGACAGCGTCTGCGAAACATTACATAGTCTGTCTCGTCATGGTATCCGGTTTTCAATTGATGACTTTGGTACAGGGTTTTCGTCCCTGCTGTATCTTAAGCAGCTACCCGTTGAAACGATCAAACTGGCTCAGGAGTTTGTACTGGATATAACCGGTGATGCCAGCAGTCGTCAGATTGTCAGTGCTGCGACCCAGCTGGGGCATAGCCTTGGTATGAGGGTGATCGCGGAAGGTGTTGAGGACGAGGCCGTTGAACAGGTGCTACAGGATCTCAATTGTGATGTTGTACAGGGGTATCTGTATAGTAAACCAGTGCCTGTCAGTGAGGTGAGTGCAGACTGGATGCAGCGGCTGGCATTGCAGAGCCGTGCTGTGACCGTCACCAGGCATCTGCCTGAGCTGAGCTGAGCGAGTCAGCGCCGGGGGCTTATCACTCGCTTCAGGCCGTTAGCAAAAATCCGCGTAAACCCTCGCCCAATCGGGCGGGGATACAAGCGGGAACCGCGCAGCGGTTCTAATCAGGCGTGCCTTGGCTCTGCACATATTCTCGCAGAGTTTCAATTGT
>JAOXSF010000006.1 GCA_025800125.1 Marinobacterium sp. | reverse complement strand
GGTATGCAGCAGGGCGGTATGCAGCAGGGCGGTATGCAGCAGGGCGGTATGCAGCAGGGCGGTATGCAGCAAGGCGGTATGCAGCAGGGCGATATGCAGCAGGGCGATATGCAGCAAGGCGGTATGCAGCAAGGTATGAAGCAGGGCGGTATGCAGCAGGATACCGGTGAGTACTCTGTTGGTGGGCACCCGGTCGTAGAGTCGGAAGAGATGACAGAATCAGGTGAGAGTAGCGGACAGCGTGGCGGTGTTGAGGGGCATAAAGGTGGACGTCCTCCGCTGGAAGACCTGACTCAGACTGTCGAAACAACGGAAGACGGTAGTATTGTCATTGCTTTGTCCGGCATGGACCCAGAAGGTGATATACGCAGCAATACTATTACGCTTTCAGAGACTGAAGAGGGTGTGATTGAAATTCAATCTCTCAAAGACAATGGTTGCGAAAAAACAGTCGTGGTCAGTGAAGACAGTGAAGATGGTGGTGTTGATCTGGATATCGTGGTGACGCGTGAAGAGGGTGAGGCTGTCGCTCACCATATCGAGCTGGATGTAACGGAAGACGGCACGCTCTCCTTCATCACTTTGACTACAGTTGGTGAAGAAACTTTCACGCGGGAACACGAAGTGGAGCTGGCACAGTTTCTTGGTGAAGATAATGAAGTACTTAATGTACTGGAAGTTGTTGAAGCCTACCTTGAAAAAGGGCCAATTGATATGAGCACAATAGATCTGTCTGTGCTGGGTGATGCACCTGCTATAGATGATGCCTTGTTGCTGGTTTGACATGTTCCCCGGATGAGCATTCATCATCCGGGGAGGGGGAAAAAGCTGAGTGGTTTTATAGTTGACTACTCAGCTTTCCTGTGGTGATAAACCCTGTCAGGGCTGCATGGCTTTTGATCTCTGCTTCACATGGAGTCAATGATGACATTTCAGATCAAGCCCGAGCCTTTCATCATATCAGTGATTTCAGGCAGGATTGCTTCGTCATCAATTGTGGATGGCATTTTGTACTCTTCGTTTGCCGCGATTTTACGCAGGATAGCGCGCAAAATCTTGCCTGAACGGGTTTTGGGCAGACGTTGAACTACAACGGTACGGCGGAAGCAGGCCAATGCACCTACCTGTTCACGTACCATGGCTACCAGCTCTTTCTCTAATTGTGCTTCTTCGATCTCTTCGCCAGCCTTGAGAACAATAAGACCAACAGGTATCTGGCCTTTCATACTGTCATTGGCGCCAATAACCGCACACTCGGCAACAGCAGGGTGAGAAGAAACTACTTCTTCCATTTCGCCGGTAGAGAGTCGGTGGCCAGATACGTTGATAACGTCGTCAGTACGACCAGTGATAACTACGTAGCCGTCTTCATCTACATAGCCACCATCGCCTGTATGGTAGTAGCCTTCAAAAGCGGTCAGATAGCTGTCTACATAGCGCTGGGACTGATTCCAGATGTCCCATGCAACGCCTGGTGGCATGGGTAGTGAAACAACGATATTGCCACTTTCACCTGCAGAAACTTCTTCGCCTTCGCCATCAACAACGCGAATATCGTAGCCAGGCACAGCTTTATTGGTGGAGCCCAGTCGTGGCTCCGATGGATTATCCCACCCCATCAGCGGGGCGCTCATAGGCCAGCCAGTTTCAGTCTGCCACCAGTGGTCCACAACAGGTACTCTCAGTAACTCGCTGAGCCAGCCATAGGTGGAGGAGTCCAGCTTTTCCCCAGCAACAAATACCCATTTCAGGCTACTCAGATCATAGTTTTCAGACAGGCTACCTTCCGGGTCTTCTTTACGGATAGCGCGAAATGCGGTGGGCGCGCAGAACATGGAGTTGACTTTGTACTCCTCGATAATGCGCCAGAACACACCTGCATCCGGACAACGGATTGGCTTGCCTTCAAAGAATATTGCACTGCAACCGCCCATCAATGGGCCGTAAACAATCAGAGAGTGGCCAACAACCCAACCAATGTCGGAAGCGCCCCACCAGACGTCACCCGGCTGCATGCCGTATATATTTTGCAGCGCATAGTTGATTGCGACGGCATGGCCTCCGTTATCACGCACGATACCTTTAGGCGCACCCGTTGTGCCAGATGTGTACAGAACATACAGAGGGTCATCACCGCGCACCGGAACCGGCTCAACCGGTTGCGCACCTTGCTGGAACTCATACCAGTCCAGATCACGGCCTTCAGTCATTTCTGCTTCCAGCATTGGACGCTGGCAGACAACGATATTGGAAGGTTTGTGCTCGGCTAGATCCATCGCCTTATCGACCAGTGGTTTATAGGCGATTTTCTTATCAAACTCGATACCACAGGAAGCGGTCAGAATCACTTTTGGCGTTGCATCGTCGATACGGATTGCCAGTTCATTGGCGGCAAAACCACCGAATACCACAGAGTGCGGCGCGCCCAGGCGGGCACAGGCCAACATTGCTACAGCGGCCTCCGGGATCATCGGCATATAGATAACAACACGATCGCCTTTATCTACACCCAGGTTGCGTAGTGCACCGGCAAAGACGGTAACCTGCTCGTGCAGTTCGTTAAAGGTGATCGCTTTTTTGGTATCAGTAACCGGTGAATCGTAGTACAACGCTACCTGCTCGCCGCGGCCCTGTTCTATTTGCCAGTCCAGCGCCAGGTAGGAAGAGTTCAGTTCACCGTCGGCGTACCATTTATAAGTGCCAAAATCAGTCTTTTCGAGAATGGATTCCGGTTTCTTAAACCACTTGATGCGGTCAACCTGGCCGGCCCAGTAGCCCTCAGGGTTATCAATTGAGGCTGTGTATTGTTCGTTGTAGCTCATGGTATCACCGTTATTGTTTTTATCTGGAGACCACGCCAGGAAGTCGCAGCGCCTGGCCTTCGATTCTTTTTTGTTGGGCACAGTATTACTGTGCGATCAGGCCTCTGCCGGGGCCTGGTGGGGTAAATCAGGCAACTGATCTGTTTCCATGTATTGACGCAAGACGGGCAAATACAGCGTGCGGTTTTGCCCATCCTGCGGTCAGCTTTCTACAAAGAGAGCATCAGCGAGAAAGTGAAACAGATATGAGTGTTGCTGGTATATCAGCTGTCCTGGTACATACGCAGGATGCTGGAGAAGTCCAGACCGCCATTGCCATTGGCCTTATGCAGTGCATACAGACTTTTGGCTGACATGCCCATTGGTGTCGGCGATGCACTTGCGTGGCTCAGATCTGCCGCCAGACCGAGATCTTTGAACATCAGATCAACCTGGAAACCGCCCTGATAGTCGTTAGAAGAAGGCACGCCTTCCATTACACCTGGCACCGGGTTGTATACCTGTAGTGCCCAGTTGTTACCGGAGCTCTGCTTCATAATTTCGGACAACACTGCCGGGTCCATACCATTTTTCATACCCATGTTCAGTACTTCAGCGGTACCGGACATCAGGATTGCAAGCATCATGTTGTTACAGGCTTTGGCAATCTGGCCTGCACCGGCATCACCAGCATGGAAGATATTTTTGCCCATGCACTCCAGAATCGGTTTTGCTTTGGCGAACTGCGCATCACTACCGCCGGTCATGAATGCCAGAGTGCCTGCAACTGCACCGCCCACACCACCTGAAACAGGTGCGTCAATAAAGTCAATACCACGCTCAGCGCCGGCAGCGGCTACACGCTGTGCAGTCGCTGCATCAATGGTAGATGAGTCGATGATCAGTGTGTCTTTGCGCACCACATCAAACAGTGGGGCATCGCCTGTCAGGTACAGCCCTTCAACGTGCTTGCCCGCAGGTAGCATGGATACGACAAAATCAACATCAGTCGCAGCAGCAATTGCTGTATCTGCGCCCTGGCCGCCCGCATCTACAACACGTGCGATAGCGTCTGTAGACAGGTCAAATGCTTTAACCGTGTGACCACCTTTCACCAGGTTGATCGCCATCGGGCCACCCATATTACCCAGACCGATAAAACCGATTGTTGCCATCTTGGTATCCCTCTAATTTTTCTTATTACAGATTTTTTATAATGCCGGACTTCTGTATTCAACCAGGCCTGTAGTCTGGCGGGTAGCGTTGGCTACCCGTAGACAGGATGTGTGCTGGTGAGCCGTTTCAGATCTTATTGCTCAATGGGTTGGTATCCCATGGCGCAACGAAGAATTGATCCAGTACGGCCTGGTCAACTTCACTGATAGACTTGAATGTCCAGTCCGGGTTGCCGTCTTTATCTACCAGTAGTGCCCGCACACCTTCTGGGAATTCACGGTGTTTGCCACACTGTACAGACAGCACCAGTTCGGATTCGAACATCTCTTTGAGTGACATATGGCGGGTGACATCCAGCTGGCGCTTGATGATGTGTACTGCCAGTGGACTGCCGTGGCTCAATGCTTTCTGTGCGCGGCGAACCCACTTGTCTTCGCTGTCTTCTTCCATCAGCGCGTTATACAGATCTTCCAGACTGTCCTGGTCGGTTACGCGGTTGATCATCTCGCGGTGTTTCTTCACCTGAGATTCCAGTGCTGCCAGTTGTGGCTGAGAGTCTGCTTCCAGCGCACGTAGCACGCGGTTCACTGCGGCGGTTGCACAGCCGTTCCAGTTTTCTGCCTGTAGCGCACCCACCATGGCCTCACGCATATCTTTAGCCAGGAAGCGATCTGCCAAGCCCAGGTACATCGCATCTGCTGCGTTCATCGGGTTGCCGGTCAGACCCAGGAATAGACCGGTGTTGCCTGGCATATGATTCAGGAACCAGCTGCCACCAACGTCCGGGTACAGGCCAATGGTTACTTCAGGCATCGCCAGGTGAGACGTTTCGGTTACTACACGGTGGCTACAACCGTTCATCAGGCCCATACCGCCACCCATTACGATGCCACTGCCCCAGCAGATGATCGGTTTCGGGTAGGTATGAATGCAGTGGTCAAGAATATATTCGCGGGTGAAGAAAGCTTCAGGGAAATCAGGGTCGCCTTCACCGGTCATGGACTTGTAGAGGTTTACAACGTCACCGCCAGCACAGAAAGCTTTTTCGCCTGCGCTGTCCAGAATGATGGCAACAACACTGTCGTCATTTTTCCAGGCATCCAGTTCTGGCTGGATCGTGTCGATCATTTCCAGCGTCAGGGCGTTCAGTGAGCGCTCGGAATTGAGGCACACTTCCATAATTTTTTTGCCATCAACGGTGGCGTGTTCGGTAAACAGTACGCAGCTCATTTTTTGTCCTTATTCTTTCAGGCCTGTCTGATTCAACGCAGGATGAGCACAGCGCAGCTTAGCCATCCTGCGATTCCGCTGATTTACTTGTTCTGCCATACCGGTGCGCGTTTCTCCAGAAACGCATTTACACCTTCTTTCTGGTCTTCGGTGTGGAACAGATCAACAAACAGTTCACGCTCGATGATGTAACCCTGATCCCAGTGACGACTACGGTTAGACTGGATCAGCTTCTTACAGGCTGTTACAGCAACTGGGCTCTGCTGAGCGACGCTTGCCGCCATTTCCATCGCTTTGGCGGTGGACTCACCTTTGCCAACGACTTCTTCAACCAGACCAATTTCTTTTGCTTTATCTGCTTTTACGCGCTCGCCGCACAGAATCATGCGCTTAGCCCAGCCTTCACCAACCAGCATGGTCAGATTCTGAGTGCCGCCTGCACATGGCAGCAGACCAACTTTGGCTTCAGGCAGTGCCATTTGTGCCTGTTCTTCGGCAATACGAATGTCACAGGCCAGCGCAACTTCCAGGCCGCCGCCCATGGCAAAACCGTTGATCGCTGCAATAGAGACGCCGCGGAAGCGGGACAGTGTTTCAAAGGCTTCACCGAAGTAGCGGGCCATATCGCCAGCATTTGCGCGGTCACCATCGGCAAACAGGTTCAGGTCAGCACCGGCAGAAAAGAATTTTTCGCTGTCACTGCGCAGTACCAGGGAGTAGATATCGCGGTCTTCATTCAGCTCGTTAACTACTTTCACCAGCCCCTGCAGGCTCTCTGCCGTCCAGGTATTAGCTGGTGGGTTGTTCATGGTGATAACGGCGATATTGCCCTGCTTTTCTACAATCAGCTTATCGGTCATGCTCGGTGCTCCTTACAGAATTTCAGCCGCGTCCTGCATTAGCAGGCGACGGGAGATGATGACACGCATGATTTCGTTGGTGCCTTCCAGAATGCGGTGTACACGATTGTCACGCACGTAACGTTCCATCGGGTACTCTTTGATATAGCCATTGCCGCCAAAGATCTGTAGCGCTTCATCACAGATATTGAAGCAGACGTCGGTGGCGTAACGTTTTGCCATGGCGCAGTAGGTGGTTTTGTCGGCGTGCTTGTTATCCAGCTTGCTTGCGGCCAGGCGAACCATCTGACGAGCGGCAACCAGCTCAGTGGCCATATCCGCCAGTTTGAATTGCAGTGCCTGGAAGTTGGCCAGTTCCTGACCGAACTGCTTACGCTCGTGCATGTATTCAGTGGCGCGGTTCAGCGCGGCCTGTGCCGTACCTACGGAACAGGTAGCGATATTGATACGGCCGCCGTCCAGTCCCATCATGGCAAATTTGAAGCCGTCGCCTTCATTACCCAGCAGTGCATCCGCTGGCACAACAACGTCTTCAAAGGTGATCATCCGTGTTGGCTGGCTGTTCCAGCCCATTTTATCCTCTTTACGGCCGTAGACGATGCCTTCTGCCTTGGCGTCTACTGCGAAAGCCGAAATACCTTTCGGGCCTTCGGCACCGGTGCGAGCCATCACCACCAGAACATCGGTAGCGCCTGCGCCGGAAATAAAAATTTTGCTGCCGTTGAGAATGTACTTGTTACCGTCCTTGCGGGCGGTAGTTTTCAGCGATGCCGCATCGGAACCGGCATTAGGCTCGGTCAGACAGTAGGAGCCCAGCATCTGGCCGGTGGCCAGACCTTCACACCAGCGCTCGCGGGTGGTTTCGTTACCGAAACTGGCAATCATCCAGCTGACCATATTGTGAATGGTGATAAATGCAGTTGTGGAGGTACAGCCCTGGGCCAGCTGCTCGAAGATGATGCTGGCGTCCAGACGACTCAGCCCCAGGCCACATTGTTCTTCCGGGGTGTACAAACCCATGAAGCCCAGTTCACCTGCTTTACGCAGTACTTCAACCGGAAATTCCTGTTTTTCATCCCACTCGGCAGCGTGTGGTTCCATTTCGTTCTGTGCAAACGCACGCGCCATATCAGAAAAGGCGACCTGATCTTCGTTCAGTTCAAAATCCATTGCTCACTCCTGAATTCTTATTGTGCGAAAAGGATTGCTACCCGCGTAGCAATCCTTTTTGAGAGTGCCCTGAATTACTTCAGGTTGATGGTGGTGTTTACACCTGTGTCGATGTCGTCTTCGAACCAGCGTGCAGTCACCGTCTTGGTTTCGGTGTAGAACTTCACAGCCTGCTTACCATAAGCGTGCTGATCACCGTAGAAAGACTTACGCCAGCCAGTGAAAGAGAACATTGGCAGCGGCACAGGTACAGGTACGTTGATACCTACCTGGCCGACCTTGATTTCATGCTGGAACTTACGTGCTGCTGCGCCAGAGGCGGTGAACATGGACGTACCGTTACCGTATGGGTTTGCGTTGATCAGCGCGATTGCTTCTTCCAGGGTGTCAACTTCCAGTGCGATCAGTACAGGGCCGAAGATTTCTTCCTGGTAGATGGACATATCAGTCGTCACATCACGGAACATGGTTGGGCCTACCCAGTTACCATCAGGGTAACCTTCAACGACGCAGTCAGAACCGTCCAGAATACAGTTTGCACCCGCGTCTTTGCCTTCCTGAATGAAGTTAAGAATACGCTGACGTGCCTGTGGATTGATCTGTGGGCCGTAGCCAGCCTCCGGGTCATTCCATGCACCTGGGCGTACCTTGGCCAGAGCATCGCGCACTTCAGGGATCCACTCGCGTGCTTCACCCACGAATACAGCAACGGAAATCGCCATACAACGCTGGCCAGCCGCGCCTACAGAAGCACCAGCGATGTTGTTAACCACCTGGTTTTTCTGTGCATCCGGCATAACAACCATATGGTTTTTCGCGCCAGCGAATGCCTGAACACGCTTCATGTGGTCAGTACCGGTGCGGTAGATGTGCTCACCGACCGCCACGGAACCTACGAAAGAAATTGCCGGGGTGTCTTTGTGCGTCAGCAGCTGGTCTACTACTTCTTTACCACCGTGAACGATCTGTAACAGGCCATCTGGTGCGCCAGCCTCTTTGAACAGCTCTGCCAGGCGCATTGGTGTCAGTGGGTCTTGCTCGGATGGCTTCAGTACGAAGGTGTTACCACAGGCAATCGCCATCGGGAACATCCACAGTGGGATCATTGCCGGGAAGTTGAATGGCGTGATACCGACACAGACACCCAGTGGCTGAGTGATGGAGTAGCAGTCAATTTTACGGGCAACGTTTTCAACGGTTTCACCCATGCTCAAAGAGGCGATATTACAAGCGTGCTCGACTACCTCGATACCACGCCATACGTCACCTTTGGCGTCTTCGAAGGTCTTGCCGGTTTCCTGAGAGATGATCTCTGCCAGCTCGTCATGGTGTTCTTTCAGCAAGTGCTGGTAGCGCAGCATCAGGCGGGCACGATCACCGATGGAAACTTCTTTCCAGCTTTCAAAGGCTTCTTTTGCAGCGTCAATGGCACGCTCAACTTCTGCTTCAGTCGCGCATGGCACCTGTGCGATTACTTCCTGTGTAGCCGGGTTGGTAACCGGAATCAGATTGTCTGATGCGGACTGAACCAGTTCACCGTTGATCAGAAGAGGTACTTGCTGAGTCATGACATTTACCTTTGGTTTGTTCTTATGGTTGTTCTTATCTATTCAGAGAACGTTCTGTTGTCACTGCTGAGTGTCACAGGTGACGTTAACGTTCACGTCGTACGTTTGTCGCAGCTGTGCTAGTCATCACTGGCAGTGGTTGTGCTGTCAGTGTCAGAGCTGTCAGTGCTTCTGCCTTATTTTGTAACACAGGGGTAGAAGGCTCAGGATTGATTAAGTTGCGCCGTTGATGGATTATATTGCGACAAGATAAGGATTTACCCTGATACCATAGTCCAGGTTGAAAACCCGATGAGCAAACCGTCCGACTGGCCGTTAGCCCCGCAATCTACCCGCTTCGTAGTGCCTCAACGCACCGTACATCAACTGGCTGAGCATCCACTCAGTAAAGGGTTATACCCGTTGGGTATTGGTTATTACCAGCGCGCTGGTGGCCATCGAATGGAGCGTCAGGAGCATGATGATCATCTGTTGATTTACTGTCTTGAAGGTGGCGGCGTTGTTACCACTGGTGGTAACCGAAACCGTATCAAGAAAGGTGATATACTGTTGATTCCAAAAGGGAAAGCCCATGCGTACAGCACTTATACAAAGAACCCGTGGACTATTTACTGGATACACTTTGATGGTGAAAATGCCACTGATTTTGTCCAGCATATTCAGCACCAACGGCGTAGTGAGCGAGGTGGAATGGTCTATCCGTTGGGGGTGCATGCACGGCTGGTAAGTGAGTTTGCTGTGCTACTGGACAGTCGCCAGGCTAGCTATAACTTCAATGCTTTTATCCACGCTGCGAATCACCTTCGACAAATACTGTCACATATTGCGCAGTTGCTTCCGATGGCAAAGCAGCAGAGTGGTAGCGACAGCTTTGATCTGGAAGCCGTACATAGCATGATGCAGGCCCGGTTA
Source organism: Marinobacterium sp. (assembly GCA_025800125.1). GTDB lineage: Bacteria > Pseudomonadota > Gammaproteobacteria > Pseudomonadales > Balneatricaceae > Marinobacterium_C. The sequence goes on along the minus strand of JAOXSF010000006.1, from coordinate 5,773 downwards.
CATGAACAGCTGGACCTGGACAGCCTTGCTGAAACAGTCAATCTGTCTAAATACCATTTTATCAAGCGTTATAAAGAGTTGACGGGTACTACGCCGATTAATCACTTTATCCATCTGAAAATCGAGAAAGCCTGTTATCTGCTGGATTTGAGTAATAAAAATATCAGTGAAATTGCCTTTGCTCTTGGCTATGAGGATGCGTATTACTTTTCACGTATTTTCAAAAAGACCATGGGAATATCGCCAAGCCAATATCGACAGATGAGAGATGGCACAGTGTCGTATCGGCGCTGACCGGGTATGCTGTATGTTTGATCTCGGTTGGAAAATCTGTCGTAAAAATGTTTGTAAAAAACGTTTGCTCGCAAAGCTGGTAGCCGTTGTATTTCTGTCATGTTAAAACCGCTCGTTGTAGACGTTTAATCTGTGTTGAGAGGTTGATTATGATCATAAAGCGGCTGGGTATGGCTGGGGCTTTGATAATACTGACTGGTTGTAGTGGCCAGCAGAAAACAGCAAGCCCACTGATGGAACACTCTGAAGTGGCTTCTCCCCAGGCGACTCAAGCTCAGGAGAAAAGGGTAAAGCCAATCAATAGCTATGCTGTAATGGCTGTGTTCCGGCGCAAGTTACAACGAAATGGCCCGGCGATGCTCTGTGCTCAACCCGAGTACCTGAACTGCTACGGCATTGATCGCCAGCAGTGCCAGGTAGAGATGACAGCTGTGAATGCCCGTTGCCTGCAACAGGCGGATAAACTTTATCCTCAGCTGAAGACTGACGATGCTGCGGCTTACGGAAAGTTTTATGGTCGCTGCCTTGCCACTGGACATATCCGGTTACACCTCGTGCAACTTAAAGAAATTTCCAGTTGCCTTACGACGATTAAATTTGATCAGAATCTGAGTAATAAAGTGCTGGCCCGTTAAGTCGAAGCATGATGACTGTGGTATGGCTATAAAGGCAATACCTGTCAAGGTCGTTGTTATCAGGATAATAGCTATTTGTTATCAGGATAATAGCTATCAAGGCAGTCATTATCAGAAGGCCACCATCAAGACGAAATCGTTATAGCTGCACCTGATATAGCTGTGTATCCATCTGCCAGTCTGTGCCGTCATAGCGCATTGCAAAACTTTGTTTGTAGAGACCCGTCCCTGTTTTTTGTGCTACTTCTGCCTGCTGGCGAGCGCAGTGTTGCTCAAGAGCAACGAAACAATCTATCAGTTGCTCTCGGGTCGGTGTATTCAGTTGCTGTGCTATATAAGGCGTTTGACTGTGGGGCGCCTCAACGACAAAGCGTAATTCGCCATCCTCTGTATGTTCTGCAATACCATAGCTCAGGCGTGTACCTGTAGGTATTTCTATACCCTGGTCTGTTAAGAAAGTACTCAGGTACTGATTCAGTTGCTGGTGAATCGGGTTAATGACAGGCATCGGGCCCTCTCTTCATATTATGGGGTCTGTTTATGGTGAGCATGGTCGTGTGGGTACACGATGTACTCAGATGTTTTGTTCAGAGTGCTCGTTATCCTGCGCTAATCCTGGCTGCTTGCAAGTGATAAACAGGCAGAGCGGGGCTGGTCTGATTATTATTTCATCTCCAATCGGTACAGTTGGGTGCTTCGGGCAACGCATATTGTGGAGCGGCCTCTATACTTCGTTCGGCCAGGTCACGGATTTTCAGGTCATGCGGTTATTCAGGCGGATATGTCGATGAGCTGAACCAGATGGTAAGGAAATTCAGAGTCTGATGTATCGTTGGTACAACGAAAAACCGGCACCCGATAATCGGTTGCCGGTTTTTTTATTGCTTGCGACAGGCAGATTAAAGCAAAGGCCAGAGCCCAAGCATCAGCCCTATCAATGTAAAGCGCAAGCAGTGAAAGCCGCCATCAATCAACCATAGTGTCAGACTTTGGCGGCCAAATTGATAGGTAATGCCTATGGAGCAGGCAACAATACCTGCACCCGTCATCAGGCCTGCCAGCACGGCATACTTTAATTCTGGTGCAGGCCCTAGTAGAAGGTGGAGAACGACTGCGCCGATCAATGTTGCCAGAAACGTCAGGCCATAGGTGCGGATCGGGTTATCTATCTCGCTATTTTCAGGGGTGCCTGTTTCTTTGCACCAACGACGTAACAACACATACGGCGAGTACCAGATTGCTCCGGCCAGGTAGGCCGCAATTGTGGCACTCAACACGGCCCATAAGTTAATCATCATGACAAATAGCCTGCAGTCCTGTCTGAAATCTGTATTTCAACATTTGATACATCCGTAGGCATAAGGGTGAGCCTGTTGTAGTTGGAGTATCTATATTATTGGAGCAGTAAAAGCGCAGTGGGTTCGCCAGAAAAACTGAGAATAATTCGTATTATTTCGATCTCTGGCGACCTTTGTGTGGTACAGGGCATTCTTAATGCCTGACAGCTCTTAACGAAAGAGGCTGCTAACGAAAGGGGCTATCTATGACAACAGCTACTGATGAACGTAGCTATTGATGAAAACGGTTACTGAGAAAAAACACTGGGCAGTACTTATTCTGGATTGAAAGAGCCAATCAGCTGATGGGTCATCTGTGGGTGGCGTAGTAAGTCCGCCAATGTGTATTTTTCCAGTACCGTCATAAATGCGTTCTGGGCTTCAGCTAATGCCTGCTCCAGTGAGCAGATCCCGGTAAGGCAGCATTGTTGCGCAGTGCAATTAATCAGTGGGGTTACGCCTTCTGTCTGAGCGATGATTTTACCGATGTTGATATTGGCCGGATCCATTTTCAGGCGGATACCACCATTTTTGCCTCGATAAGTTTGCAGGTGTCCAGAACGGGCCAGCGCATGCACCACTTTGCGCAGGTGTTCGATAGAGATGTCATAGTAACCAGCGATCTCGGCCAGTGTGCATAGACGGTCCGTATGGGTTGCGGCGTAGAAGAGCACCCGCAGTGAATAATCGGTAAAACGGCTCAGTTGCATAAGGGTAAAGGCACCGTAGCGAATAGCTTCTGTAAAGTTAGATGATACCAGGCCTGATGAGGGTTCCCAAATGATCTGAAGCCTGGAAGTGTATTGGAAAAAGAGTGCTGCGCTACACAGCTGTAACTTTTGTACGTACAAGGGGTTTCATTATCAGACTAAAGGTGTAAAATTCGCCTCATTATGACAAGAGGTTATTACAAAGGCCTTTTTTATGGTTGTTTTGGTTATAAAAAAAGCCCGGAACTGGGCACTCTGAAGGAGTTGAAGATGCTGAAAACGCTACGTAGCGCTGCCGTTGCACTGACCCTCTCTCTGGCGGCTCAGGGCGCCATGGCAGCAGAAGAGATTAAAGTCGGTATGTCTGGTAGCTACTTTCCATTTACATTTGTGAAGAAAGATCAGTTGCAGGGCTTTGAGGTAGATCTGTGGAAAGAGATTGGCAAACGTAATGACTATGATGTGGAGTTTGTTACGTCTAACTTCTCGGGGCTGTTTGGTCTGCTGGAGAGTGGCCGTATTGATACGATCTCTAATCAGATCACGATGACAGATGCGCGCAAAGCCAAATATCTGTTTGCTGACCCATACGTTATTGACGGCGCCCAGGTAGTAACTCGAAAAGGGAGTGATATTCAGGGGCTGGCAGATCTTAAAGGTAAAACCGTTGCGGTTAATCTGGGTTCTAACTATGAAGAACTGTTGCGTAAAGCGGATACCAACAACGAGATTAACATCAAAACCTACGATACCAATATCGAACAGGAGCTGGCGCTGGGTCGCATTGATGCGTACGTAATGGATCGGGTTTCAGCCGCACAGTTGATTAAACAGCATAATCTGCCATTCTCCCTGGCCGGTGATACCTTTGAAACGCTGGAAAACGCATGGCCATTGTTGAATAACGTGAAAGGCAAGCGTTTGCAGGGTGAATTTAACAAAGCGCTGGCTGCGATGCGTGCTGATGGTACGTTGCGTAAAATTTCTGAGAAGTGGTTGGGTGCTGACATCACCAGCAAATAGTCTGTAAGTGCAGGTATAGTCTGTAAGTGCAGGTATAGTCTGTAAGTACAGGTATAGTCTGTAAGTACAGGTATAGTCTGTAAGTACAGGTTATGGAGCCGCCCGGTCTGGCCGTGCGGCTTTTCTGTGCTTTATGCCATATCAGGACGGCGAATAACTGATGAATTTTGATGTGACCTACTTCCTCGAGATAATTCCGTTGTTGTTGGGATACCTCGGGTTAACCATGAAAATGGCCTCGCTGGGGCTGATATTTGCGTTGCTGCTGGCGGTAAATATGGCGGTTATCCGGGTGTTCAGAATGCCTGTGATGGACTGGGTTGTGCAGCTTTTTATCTCTTTTTTTCGAGGCACACCGCTGCTGGTGCAGTTGTTTTTGTTGTACTACGGCTTACCACAAATATTTCCGGTAATGGTGGGAATTGATGCTTTCACTGCGGCGGTTATCGGTTTGTCATTGCACTTTTCTGCTTATATGGCAGAAAGCATTCGTGCGGCAATTCTGGGGATTGATAAAAGCCAGATGGAGGCCGCATTGTCGATAGGGCAGTCACCATTGATGGCCATGCGGCGGATTATTTTGCCGCAAGCAGCGCGTATCGCCCTGCCATCATTGATGAATCAGTTTATTGACATGATCAAGTCGACTTCGCTGGCGTTCACGCTGGGAGTAGCTGAGCTGATGGCGAGGGCACAAATGGAAGCGTCTTCCAGTTTTCGTTTCTTCGAGAGTTTCCTGGCGGTAGCGCTGATCTACTGGGCTGTTGTTGTGCTGTTTACTCAGTTACAGGTCTACCTTGAAAAACGTCTTAACCGAGCTTACCAGCGATGATCCGTATACAGAATCTGGTCAAAAAATTTAATGGCCAGGCGGTGCTCAATGGTATCGACCTGGATATAAATGAAGGCGAAATCATTGTGATTATCGGCCCTTCGGGCACGGGTAAATCAACCCTGCTGCGCTGCATTAACTTTCTGGAACAGCCTGACAGCGGTCAGATCAGCATTGATACTGACAAGGTTGATGCGTTGGCTGCCAGTCGCAAAGATATTTTGAAACTGCGCCGTAATACCAGCTTTGTCTTTCAGAATTATGCTCTGTTTGCCAACAAAACGGCTGCGCAAAATATAGCTGAAGGGCTGACGACTGTTTGGGGACGCCCAAAAGTTGAGGCAATGGCTGAAGCGCAGCAGATTCTCACCGATATTGGTCTGGCGGATAAAGCAGATAGTTATCCGGCAGCATTGTCGGGTGGACAACAGCAACGTGTGGGAATTGGTCGGGCGATGGCATCGCATTCTAAAGTGATGCTGTTTGATGAACCAACGTCTGCACTGGACCCTGAGTGGGTAGAAGAAGTGCTGCAATTAATGAAAAAGCTGGCTCAGCGCCAGCAGACCATGCTGGTGGTGACGCACGAAATGAGTTTTGCCCGTGATGTTGCTGACAGGGTGGTATTCATGGAAGGTGGGCGTATTGTTGAACAGGGCCCGCCTGAGCAGATTTTCAGCAATCCGGCTGATCCACGCACCCGTGAATTTTTACGCAAGGTTATTCGGGCTTAGCTACTTCAACGCCCGTTAATTCAAAACTGGCTTATTCAAGATCAGGCTATTTGAAACTCGAATCCCGGTGTCTATACACCGGGGTTTTGGTGCGCCTTCCTGCAATCAGTGCTTACTGTTACGATTCTTGCCTTGCCTTGCCTTGCCTTGCCTTGCCTTGCCTTGCCTTGCCTTGCCTTGCCTTGCTGTCTCAATACGTTCCCCCCTG
>JAOXSF010000199.1 GCA_025800125.1 Marinobacterium sp. | reverse complement strand
CCTGGAATCCCCTTCGTTCACGGAGGGGAGAAGTCAAGCCTCTATTCTGCCTGATGAGGCTTCTACGCCTCCAGACAGCCACCGGCAACCTGAAATCAGCCCGGCCTTTAACGAGCCATGTTTAACGAGGCACACCTGAATAAGCTGTACGCATCGAGCATGAGCCATACAGCCCCCTGCCGCAGTTGCAACAACGCTGCTACACTGGAGCCCTTGCTATAAGCAGCACCGCTATATAGAGCAGCACCGTTTTAGAAAACGCCAGCGCCAAGCTCTATTACAATTGGAGTAGCCTGAATGGATGGACACAGCCTGGTTTTTTCTTTCTTTATGATTTTCACTGGTGCCGCTGTACTGGCATCAGCGGCGCTTTATACGCGCCAACCTCTACTGGTTGCCTATATCGTTCTGGGTGCAATTCTCGGCCCATTCGGCCTGCAATACGTTTCAGACACTCGCCTGTTATCAGACATATCTCATGTTGGCATTATTTTTCTGCTGTTCCTGCTAGGACTTGATATGCAGCCCTCGCACTTGCTGCATATGCTACGCAAAGCGACACTGGTCGCGGCGGGAAGCTCTGCAATTTTTATGGCAGCCGGTTATCTGGTTGGACTGGCGTTTGGCTACACACAGACAGAGGCCCTGATTATCGGGGTCGCGATGATGTTTTCCAGCACCATCATCGGCATCAAGTTGCTCCCCACAACCGTACTGCATCATAAACATATAGGTGAACTGGTAGTGGGCTTACTACTGCTGCAAGACGTTATCGCCATCCTGGTACTGCTATTTCTCTACAGCGGAGAGCAAGGCAACGGCGTTACCAGCTTCCTGTTAACACTGATTGCACTCCCACTGCTGGTAACAGGCGCATTCCTGTTTGTGAAATATATTCTGTTGAAACTGATCAGTCGCTTTGATCGTTTCCACGAGTATATTTTTCTGGTTGCCATCGGCTGGTGTCTGGGGCTGGCAGAAACCGCCCAGATGATTGGCCTGTCAGCTGAAATCGGTGCTTTCATAGCGGGTATAGCAATCGCTACCAGCCCAATTTCTCAATACATCGCTACCAGCTTGAAGCCATTGCGCGATTTCTTCCTGATTCTGTTTTTCTTCTCTATCGGTGCCAGTTTCAACCTCGGCCTTGTAAGCGAAATAATCCTGCCTTCTCTGTTACTGGCCGCAGTGGTAATGGTATTAAAACCAACTGTCTTTCGCTTTTTACTCAGCAGAATCAGTGAAACGCCACAAATGGGCTGGGAGGTAGGCTTTCGACTGGGGCAGATCAGTGAATTTTCACTACTGATAGCCTACATGGCAACCAGCGCCATGTTGATTGGCCAGGAAGCATCTCATGTAATTCAGGCAACCGCTATTCTGACCTTCCTGCTATCAACCTATGTGGTGATATTCAACTATCCATCACCTATTGCGGTATCAGACAAGCTGCGTAAAGACTGATTAAGCCTCATACACCCCCTCACACTGCCCGGCGGCGCTATCACCCCCAACGCCGTACCGGGCCAACATCCAGATGGACAAAATTTGAGCGACCATAAAAACCAACACCACCACGCTTGAGTGACAATGCCGCCCGGTGCAGATCTTTCAGCTCTACCCCTGGAATACGAATATCCACCGCCTGCCCTTTCAGGTGATAGCTTCGTTTTGCCACTTTATGGCCTTTACGCCGCAACATTTCATTCGTTTGCGGGGAACGGTATGCAGAAATCACCTGAACCGGTGCCTGCGTATCAAGCCTGCGCGTCAACTCAACCAATGTTTCCAGCAAACCAATATCCATTTCGGTTGCCTGATCTGCACGATGATCACGCAGTACTTTATTAATCGCTTGCAACGCATCAGGCTGATACCCTTGCGGCGTCCAGAACGCAGTAGCAACAGATTCTCCGGTATGCAGATTTTCCAACTGCAAGCTGCGCGCCAATGGCAAACCAGACGTATTTTCAAGCGTGTCACTGACACTGGCAGCCCGGGCCAGCGGTGGCACAACCACCGCAGACCCAAGAACAGCCCCTCCAAGAACCGTCTTTCCAAAAACAGTCCCTCCCAGAGCCTTCAGAAAACAGCGGCGACGTAGTGGCGTATTTGGCATAGGCAGATCAATGCTCCGATTCAAACGGGTTAATATTGAAACAGGGAAGTATTAAAATAGCCGCTCATTCTGCCAGGTTATCAACTGTCTGTATATCAATCAGCCATCAACCTTCGGTCACGCTGCTGCCAGATACTTTCCGCCTGAGCGAACAATTCCGTTGGCTCACCTTCACGCCCCAGCAATTTCAGAGTAATAGCGAGGGTAGAAATTACCGCCGCACTACCATATTCGTGCTCAATATCACCACGCCAGAGCTGTACCACCGTTTCCAACTTCATCTCTTCATCACGCACCAGACGCTTTGCTACCAGCCGCGGCCAGTGCTCTTCACTAAGCTCTCCCTCCAGCATCCACAACGCATGGCTTTCGCTGTCCGGACGGGTTTCTGCTTCACCACCATCACCTTTCAGCGTCAGATTTCGCGGCGTCCCTAACAATTGCGCTGTCAACTGATGCTTGGGCCCATAAGGTGGATGGAACACACCATCAATGGCACAACGCGCCTGCAACGGGTTGAGCATCCTGCTCAGTGTATGAACCGGGGAACGTAATCCCAACAACGGCTTAAGCGTCATTAGCTCACCGAGCACAGGCGACATCGCGTCCAACGGCAGGTACGCAAAGTTGTGCATTTTCAACTGAAGCCCAACCTCACTCCAGTTTCCAGCGACAGGGACATTCAACGCTTCCAGTACCTGCTGAGCATACAGACGGCCAGTAGTGTGTCCCTGGCTGCCGTGCATAAAGACACGCACCCCACTGTTAGCCAACGCCAACGCCGACAGCACATACCAGGGGTGGCGACGACGCTTACCGGCATAGGTTGCCCAGTCCAGGTCAACATCTATGGCAGGTGCAGAGATGGCATCACGCACAGCATCGGCGAAACCGCTCAGCTCCGGCGCAGCCTCCTCTTTAACCCGCATCAGCATCAGGAAAGCCCCCAACTGCACAGGTTCCACATCTCCGGCCAGGATCATCGCCATCGCTTCACGAGCTTCCTCACGGGTCAGGTCTCGCGTACCTTTCTTGCCCTTACCCAGGGTGCGGATGAATCCAGCAAATGGATGCTCTTGTGTCATTACAGCTCTCCCGTTTCTGCTTCAATTTTCAGCCGCACACTATACCCGCCACACTGTATAAACGCACCGCCCACCAGCAGACGCTTAATAACGATACTGATAGAATGCGCGCTCCATTTTTCAGGCACAGGTATAGCTACAATGCGTCAGCGGCAACGCCCCGGCAGTATCCGCCGGAGTTCTTCCAGTAATATCAGACGGGTGAGCAAAAAAAGCACTGGCAACAAACAACGTCCGGCAATCACCGAACCGCTGACTGTTAACATTGAAGGCCTCAGTCACGAGGGACGTGGTATCGCCCGCATTGAAGGCAAAACCCTGTTTGTAAGAGATGCCTTGCCTGGCGAAACTGTCGAAGTAAATGTTGATAAGCAACATCGCCGCTACGATGAAGGCCATATGAGGGCCTTACAGACCCCTTCAGCACAGCGTAGCGAGCCCTTCTGCCAACATTTCCGCCAGTGCGGTGGTTGCCAGCTACAGCACTTGCGACACGAGCATCAAATTGACTACAAACAGCAATGGGTGCTGGACCAGCTACAGCGCCAGGCACAACTGAGCCCAGAATATATAGACTCCCCCCTGCGCAGTGCGCCCCTGCACTACCGCCGTGCTGCTCGTATCGGTATCAATCAGCGCCAGGATGGCAGTGCCATTGTGGGTTTTCGCCAGGCAGGCAGCAATCGACTGACTGCCATTGAACACTGCCCGGTGCTGAACCAGCGTAGCGACAATCTGTTTCCGGCGTTAACTGAGCTACTGAACCGCTATCCCGGCCAGATTAAACGCATCACCCATGCCGAATTGGCATTCGGTGATAACAGCGGCACACTGACGCTACGGATTATGAAAAACCTGGATGGCGGCCTGCAACAACGGTTAGCTAACCTGGCACAGCAGTTTAATTGTGGCCTCTATCTGGATCACGGCAATCGACTGGAAACAATTATTGAAGACACCCTGCCTGCATTTGAACTACCACAATTCAACCAGACTCTGCGGTTTGCACCCGGCGACTTTATTCAGGTAAACGCTCAACTTAACCAACAGATGATTGAACGCGCGCTGTCATGGTTACAACCACAACCAGACGAACGTATTCTGGACCTGTTCTGCGGTCTGGGTAATTTCACCCTGCCGCTGGCTAGCAAAGCAGGCGAAGTGGTCGGCGTTGAGGGCAGCCCGGACATGGTGGTGCGCGGCAAGCACAATGCTGAGCTGAACGGCCTGAGCAATTGCCAGTTTGAAGCAGCTGACCTGACCCACTCCATCAGCGCCCACCGCTGGTTTCGCCAAGGCTTTGACAAAGTACTGATCGACCCGCCCCGTACAGGCGCACTGGAAGTCATTGAGCAGCTAGTGCAGACACCTGTTAAACAGTTGCTATATGTTTCCTGTAACCCATCTGCACTCGCACGCGACGCAGCCAGCCTGAAAACGGCCGGCTTCCGCTTACAGCGCTTCTGTGTGATGGATATGTTCCCCCATACC
>JAOXSF010000186.1 GCA_025800125.1 Marinobacterium sp. | reverse complement strand
GGCCGTCCTGTAGAGGGAAAGGTAGCGGCATAAGTCGCCCTGGTCTTTGAGCTGTAATGGCTCCTGGAATCCCCTTCGTTCACGGAGGGGAGAAGTCAAGCAACTACTGTGATCTGCAACAGTTTTCCATTGTCTCGCACGTTAGCAGCGGTTTTCCTGTAAAAAAGGTTATGCTACTTTCGTTTGGTCTGAAGGAAAGTTCCTTCCATACAAAGAATATCTATAACAAAAACAACAGGATTACGTATGACACTCACAAAAAAACTGACGGGTAAAACTTTCGCAACGCTGGCGCTGTCTATGGCAGTAAGCATGGCAACCCACGCCGCTGATACCATCAAAATTGGTATTGCCGGGCCGATGACTGGCCCGGTGTCCCAGTATGGTGATATGCAGTTTCAGGGCGCACATGCGGCGATTGATCTGATTAACAAAGCCGGTGGTGTGAATGGCACATTGCTGGAAGCGGTTGAGTATGATGATGTTTGTGACCCAAAACAGGCTGTTGCCGTGGCAAACAAGGTTGTTAATGACGGCGTGAAGTTTGTTGTGGGCCATCTGTGCTCCAGCTCTACTCAGCCTGCAACAGACGTTTATGAAGAAGAAGGCGTACTGGCTGTTACCTGCTCAACTAACCCGTCAATTACTGCCCGTGGTTATGAAATGATTTTCCGTACCATTGGTCTGGATTCTGACCAGGGGCCTACGGCAGGGCGTTACATTGTCAGCAATGTTAAACCACAGAAAGTCGCCATCATCCATGATAAGCAGCAATATGGTGAGGGTATCGCCATGTCTGTGCGTGAGACGCTGATTGGTGCTGGTATTAATGTTGTTATTACCGAAGGTGTGACCGTCGGTGATAAGGACTTCTCTTCCCTGATCACCAAAATGAAGCGTGAAGGCGTGGATATGGTGTATTACGGTGGTTACCATCCGGAGCTGGGTCTGATTATGCGTCAGTCTCTGGCCAATGATTTCCAGCCGACGTTCATGGGGCCTGAAGCAGTAGGCAACAAAGAGATCTCTTCCATTGCGGGTAAAGCAGCAGAAGGCTTACTGGTAACCCTGCCAGCCCGTTACGATCTGTTGCCGAAGAACGGCCCGGTGGTTGAGCTGATGAAATCCCGCAATCAGGACCCAACCGGCCCATTTGTCTGGACCAGTGTTGCAGCTGTACAGGCGATGGTTGATGTAATGAAGCGCGAAGGCAGTAATGATGCCACTGCTATTGCTGACGGTTTGCGTGGTAAAACGATCAATACAGCCATGGGGCCGCTGACCTGGGATGAAAAAGGTGACTTGGTAGGTTTCGAGTTCGGTATCTACAAATGGCACGCTGATGGCACTGGTACGCAGCTGTAACCCTGACTGTTTAGCCCGAACAGGCTTTTTATAGGCCAGATGCTTTTATTGAATCAAGGCTATTGAAGCGGTTCGTATGGTGGCTGAAAACGGCTGCTTCGGCAGTCGTTTTTGTATTTGCTCTATTTTTATAGTGAGCAGTAATCCCTCATTACGGTCATTTCGTACCTTTCATGCGTTCTGCTACACTCGCCGCTCTGCACCGATTGAATATGAGCCTCATCCATGCCCTCTGGAAAACCAGTATTGTCTCGACCACCTCGCAATCTTGCACCAGTGAAATCCGCTTCGAAAAAAACAGCTGAGAATAGCATTGCTCTGACAAAGCCTGCTCCGCAAAAAGCCGTCGTGAAGAAAACGGTATCGAAAAAAACAGTGGCCGAAAAAAAACGGCTGCATCCACGTAACCCACATCAGGGGCGTTATGATTTTGATGCGCTGATTCGCACTGAACCTGAGCTGGCTGATGTCGTGAAAGTGAGCCCACGCGGGCAACAGACCATTAACTTTTCAGATGCTCTTGCTGTGAAATTATTGAACCGAGCGCTCTTGATGCAGCACTATGGCCTGCGCTTCTGGGATATTCCACAAGACTTTCTATGTCCGCCTATTCCAGGGCGTGCTGATCATATTCATTACATTGCAGACCTGTTGGCAGATTGTAATGGAGGTGAAGTGCCTTGTGGCAAAGCAGTTAAAGCACTGGACATTGGGACTGGAGCCAATCTGATTTATCCGATTATTGGTAGTCAGAGCTATGGTTGGCAATTTACAGGAGCAGATATCAGTAAAACAGCACTGGTGTCTGCACAATTGCTGATTGATGCGAATCCAGCGCTGAGGGCGCAGGTATCAGTCCGCCGACAGTCACAACCACAACATATCTTTACGGGTATTGTTCGTACTAATGAGCAGTTTTCTGTCAGCCTGTGTAACCCACCTTTCCATGCCTCTGCGGCGGATGCGGCAGTGGGCACTCAGCGGAAACTGCGTAATCTGGCCAATCATCGCCAGCAGCGTGGTAAAGACAGGGTACAAAACCCGGGTGGAAACATAGATAGCAGTCACAAGGCAGATCGTCTGAATTTTGGCGGCCAGCATGCTGAACTCTGGTGTCCAGGTGGTGAAGCTGCATTTGTCGGTAGAATGATTGCACAGAGCCGGCATTATTCAGAACAGTTCTGCTGGTTTACTTCATTAGTTTCCAGCAGTCGTAATTTGCCTGGATTGAAGAAGCTGCTGGCCAGGACAGGCGCTGTTGACGTTGAAGTTTTAAACATGCAGCAGGGACAAAAGCAAAGTCGTATTCTGGCATGGACTTTTCTGGACTCTGCTCAGCGTCGTCAATGGGCGCAGCGTTGGCGTTAATCTGTTAGCACGCGTTAACGGAATCCTTCCCTGTCATGTCGCTTATTTTTGTCTCTTGTTGATTGACCCTGAAGCAAGCTTCAGGGTTTATCATACTTCTACCGCAGGTAAGTGATCAGACTTATTGTGTGGTGCTGTTTTATTCAGGTTTCGTTTTTAATTTTATGGATAGAGCTGGAGTAGAGTGATGACCGATGTAAGCATTCATCATCTCGCGCTGACCGGTGTGCGTTGTGCAGGTTGTGTACGTTCACTTGAGCGAGCGTTGAAAGCCGCAGATGAGATAGATGATTACGCTGTAAATTTTGCCGAGCGCAGTGTAGCAATTCAAAGTCACTGTGAGCCCCAACAGCTGATCGAAATTATTGAAGCTGCGGGTTACGGTGCGACGGTACATAGCCTGACCGCGGATGGTCAGGCACAGGAAGCTCAACAAGCTGCACAGTATTACAGACTGGTGCGTAGTGCTGGACTGACCTTGAGCGTCGGTGCTCTGTTGATGCTGTCTGGTTTGATGGGAATGATGCCTGATCTGGCAACAGCGGGTGGAAGAATGGCCGCGCTGTTAACGGGAGGAGTTACTTTGATGCTGATGTATCACTGTGCCCGTGAAATTTATCAGGGAGCCTGGCTGAGTATTCGTCGTCATAGTCTGAACATGGATACCCTGATTGGATTGGGGACCGGTGCTGCATGGAGTTATTCGACATTGCTGGTTGTGCTGGCCTGGCTAAGTCCTGCCTTGCTTGAGGTGACAGGAGGTCATCTTTACTACGAAGCGACTGTAATGATTCTGGGCTTTATTCTGATGGGGCAGGCGTTGGAGTTACGTGCCCGTGGACAGACCGCTGATGCAGTTAGAAGCTTGCTGAAGTTACAGCCTGATGTCGCCTGGCGTGAGCGTGATGGTGAGTTGACACAGGTGCCAGTGGCAATGCTGGTGCCGGGTGATCGTGTTCGCATTCGCCCAGGAGAGCGCGTATCTGTTGATGCTTGCGTATTAGAGGGCAGTAGTTACGTTGATGAGTCGATGCTGACAGGAGAACCTCTGCCTGTACATAAAATAGCAGGCGCTACGGTGACGGGGGGCACGCTTAACGGTGACGGTTCCTTGCTGGTAGAGGTAGAAAATACCGGCAATAAGACCGTATTAGCACAGATTGTAGAAACAGTGCGTCAGGCACAGAACAGCAAGCCGCCACTAGGTCGATTAGCTGATCGTATTGCCGCAGTTTTTGTCCCCGTAGTTATCAGTATTGCTGTGATTGCAGCATTGATATGGCTATTGTCTGGTCCGGCACCTGCGACAGGCTATGCGCTTGTGGTACTAATGACAGTGCTGATTGTTGCTTGTCCCTGTGCGTTGGGATTGGCAACACCAATGTCTGTGATGGTTGGAACAGGTCGTGCCGCACGACAGGGCGTTCTGATCCGCAATGGTGATGCGTTGCAGCAGGCGGGAGAGTTGACAACCATCGTGTTGGACAAAACAGGCACTTTGACAGAAGGCCGGCCGGTTGTAGCTCAGGCTTTCTATATGAAAGCAGTCGAAACGGAACGTAGGAAACTGGACGCTGCGATTTATGCCATTGAAGTGCAGTCAGAGCATCCATTGGCTGCTGCATTGGTTAACCACCTGGATGGTGTAGACGATGCTGTTACTGTCCGTCAATTTTCAGCTGCACCAGGGCAAGGGGTTGAGGCTCAGATTGCAGAGGATACTTTCTATATTGGTAACCGTGGTTGGCTGGAAATGGCCGGTGTAAGTTGTAGTGAGCTGGATGAAATTGCGCAGCAACAGGCCAGCCAGGGGCGATCACTGGTCTGGGTAGCTCGAAACACAGAGCTGGTTGCACTGTTTACAATCAGTGACCGCATTCGTGGTGATGCTCGTCAGGCCGTGATAGCAATGCAAAAGCAGGGGCTTAATGTAGTTATGTTATCGGGGGATAACCGTCGCAGTGCCTCTGCTGTTGCTCGTCAGTTAGGTATCAGCGAAGTGCATGCAGATGTTCGCCCTGATCAGAAGCAAGCGATTATTACATGCTTGCAGCAGCAGGGAGAGCGGGTCGCGATGGTGGGGGATGGTATTAATGATGCGCCTGCGTTGGTACAGGCTGATGTTGGTTTTGCGATGGGTAATGGCACTGACATTGCCATTGAAAGTGCGGATGTCGTATTGATGCGGGCTGAACCTTCACTGGTACTTGAAGCTATTCAGCTGTCCTGTGCAACAACGCGTAATATTCGTCAGAATCTGTTTGGTGCTTTTATCTACAACAGTCTGGCGATTCCTGTTGCTGCGGGGCTACTGTTTCCGTTTACGGGGTTATTACTGGATCCGGTTATTGCAGGCGCAGCGATGGCCGCCTCTTCGGTAACGGTAGTCAGTAATGCTAACCGGCTGCGTTGGTTGAAATTGAATTAAATGCGTTGCTCAGGCCATGTAAACCCGTTTATGTGACTTGGAGAGTTGAAGTATGGGAAGCATCCGCAGTGATTATGTTTCTGTGGATGCTTCTAGTGATGTCTCTTGAGATTCATCAGGCGCGTGTAACCCTGCAATCTCCATCAAGGATTCAACAGTACCTGGACGGCCTAGCAGGAAGCCTTGTAGTTCATCACACCCGGCAGCGCGAAGGAATGACTGTTGAGCGCGGGTTTCTACCCCTTCAGCAACAACATTCAGTCTCAGACTGTGTGACATCCTGATAATTGCTTGAATCAGCACTGCGTCATCATCATCTTCCGGCACATCCCGTACAAAAGATTGATCAATTTTGACGGTATTAACCGGCAATTTTTTCAGATACACCAGTGAAGAGTAGCCCGTACCGAAGTCATCTACGGATAGTGATATATCCATCGCCCGGATAAGATCCAGGGTATGAATTACCTCGTCAATATTCTCCATGACATGGGTTTCAGTGATCTCCAGTTCCAGCAGGTGAGCAGGCAAACCCGCTTCATTCAGCGCCTGTTCCAGATCATGTAGCAGGTACTGGTCCCGTAGCTGACGCGGTGACAGGTTAACGGATACTGGAATATTACTGCCGTTCTGGTTCCAGTGGGCGGCAGCTTTACAGGCTTCCTTGAGTACAAAACGCCCAATCTCGACGATCAGGTTTGAATCTTCAGCAATCGGAATAAATACGCCGGGGGACACCGGGTCTTGTCCGTGCGGTTGCCAGCGCAATAGTGCTTCTGCGCCAACAACGTATTCACCATCAATATCAAAACGAGGTTGATAGTGCAGGAACAGCTCTTCTTTCTCCAGTGCCGCACGTAAGCCTTCTTCCAGTTGGTGGCGTTGCTGGTTTTGGGCATTCAGGGTTTCATCAAAGAACTGTACGAGATTGCGACCTCGTTCTTTGGCCTGGTACATGGCCAGGTCTGCATGGCGTGTCAGTGTTTCGGTGTCTGTGCCGTCAGTATGTACAATGGCGATACCAATACTGGTAGAGGTAAAGCAGCGAATGCTACCCAGATCATAGGGTTCTCTCACTGTTGTCAGAATGCGATGGGCAATGGACTTGAGTTGTGAAAGGTTACGAATTTCTCTCACGATAATTGTGAATTCGTCGCCACCCAGACGGGCGACGGTATCCATAGGGCCAACACAGGCGCGAAGGCGGTCGGCTACCTGTTGTAGCAGTGCATCTCCGGTATTGTGGCCGTAGGTGTCATTAATGCTTTTGAAGCGGTCAAGATCCAGGAACATAATCGCTGTATCCCAGCCACCATTTCTGGGCAGATTCAGGCTCTGTTCTAATCGCTGGTAGAAGAGTGAGCGGTTTGGCAGCCCGGTCAGACTGTCATACAGTGCCAGCCGTTCCAGACGGGTTTCGGCGGCTTTCAGTTCGGTAATGTCTGTAAATAACAGTACAAAGCGTGATTGCATTTCAGGTGCCAGAACCGGTGTAATGGACACCAATACGGGGACTTCATCACCATCATGGCGACGTAGCAGACATTCACCCTGCCAACGCCCTTGGCCCGAAAAAGCACTCTGGCTTTCCGGGTTGCTATTGAGGAAGGCTAGCACCGTTACACTTTCATCCTGGTCGGTAAAACCACTTATTTCGGTGAAAGCCCGGTTTGTTGTCAGAATGTTTTTCTTATCGTCCAGCACCAGAATTGCTTCCGCTGTTTCTTCAAATACCTGGTGTGCTAGTTTCAGCTGTTCTTCGGTTTGCTTCATGGCAGTAATATCGGTTGCTATACCGCCAATGGCGTAGGGGACGCCGTGGTCGTCAACAATTGGAAATTTACTCATTAGCAGGTTGGTTTTGCCTGTTGGTGAGTCCATTTTCAGTTCGTAACGAATAGGTTCACCGTTTGCCAGCATTTCCTGATCTGAGTTGCTGACCACATTCATCACTTCTTTATGCAGAATCTGCCGATCCAGTTGACCCAGAATCTGTTCGGGAGGTAGTCCCAGTACATCGGCCATCTGTTTGTTGATCAGGCGATAACGATGATTCAGGTCTTTGATAAAGATCATGTCTGGCGAATTATCAATAATGCTTGCCAAGCGTTTATCACGATCCCGTATGCGTAGCAGCATCAATTCAAGTGCTCGCCCAACACGGGAAAATTCATCAAAGTGTGCGCCGGCAAAAGTAACTGGGGCACCGCTTTCAGGCACTTGTTCAGCGTAGTCTGTTAACTGTGCCAGAGAGCGGCGGGTCAACTTATAAATCACCCACATGGTCAGGAAGCCGAAGACGACAACTGCAAGTGCAGCATGGGTCAACGTACCCATATAGGTATCCTGTAATGCCATGAATGCACTATTGGGAAACAGCATTCTGATACTGAACATCTCGGTATTGTCAATACGCAGATCGTGATCGCGCAAGATGTAGTGTTTGTCTGATTGCACACCATCAACAATCAGGTCAGGGGCTCTCAGAAAGTCCAGTTCGCCTGGCTGGCGTTCAAGACCACCCAATGCAATGCCTGCGTGGCTCAGGGATATGGCTTGAGAACCGAACAATTCCTGTAACTGATTCATCAGCCAGTAGTTGTTATTAAGCAGGACATAGGTGTTGAGCTGGCCGATGACCTCACCCAGCTCGGGTTCAATAATAGGCAAGGTCAGGCGCATAAGATGGAAATCCTGATCATTCACCTGTTCATGAGTACTGTGCCATGTGTTGGGGTTCTGAAACTGGCGACTGATCCGGTTCAGTGGTAGATCCAGATTAATGATACCGGTATTGCGTACTTCAACCAGTTCACCGCTGCTACGTGTAACGACAACGGCATCAATGCGCTGGCCACTATCACCATCAAGTAGAGAGTCAATGATGGCTCGAATGGTGATGTGATCATTATTTTCCAGTGCCAGACTCAGGTCGTTTACTTCAATCAGCTCATGGCTGATCTGATAAATATTATCAAACTGCTCGCTGAGTAAGCTTGCCAGTGTGCGTTGATCGCGTTCGTAGCCTTGCACAATTTCCTGCTGCAAGGCGCGTTGTGCGCCAAGATAGGCAGAACTGAGCAAGATGGAAGAAACGACCGCCAGTAACAGAAATACAAGCCCCAGCAGGACCGTAGAGAAACGAAGTGAACGCACTCAATCTGCTCCGGAAACAGGTTGTGGATCAAGATCACTGAAACGGAAAGCCTGTTGTTTCAGTTGATCAATCTCAGCGTCGGATGTACTGCTGTGCAGCAGTCGTATGTCGCCTGCAAAAATATGCGGTACCTGATTACCGTCACCGTCAATATCCATTGCAATGGCTTCTGCCATGGCTACACCGTTATCGTCATTCATGCGCATTACCGTGACATCCAGGTCTTTTGTACGTAGTTCAGCCAGTTCGTTACTACCGCCGCCCCAGCCATTCAGTAGTACCTTATCTGCCAGCCCTTGTTCTTTTAGCGCTTGCAGTGCGCCCAGCGCAATATCAGTTGAATTAGCATAGATCATACTGATACCTGGATGCTTCTCTAATGCTCGCTTAGTGGCTTTGTAGGCTTTAGTGCGGTTACCGTTGGTAAAGTACTGGGCAACCTGCTGTACAGCAGGATAACGGGCGGCTTCCGTGGCAAATGTGTCACCACGCATTTTGCTGATATAACCTGGAGAGAAATACAGCATCAGATAATCTGCTTCATAACCTACTTTTTCCAGCATCCAGTCTGCCAGCAGGCGTGTGCCCTGGGCGTGGTCAAAGCCCACATAGAGAAACGGCTTGTGTGATTGCCAGTTCGTTAATGGAGTAGTTATATTTTGCAGAATAAGCTTAGGTGTACCTTTGGCCAGTATTTGCTCAATCAGGCGGCGCTGACGAACAGTTTCGAGTGTGAATACCAGATAATCAGGTTGCCATTGCAAGGCTTCATTTAGTTGCTGGCTTTGCAGCGCCGCATCTACGGAAGGGCGAGAGAGGAAAGTTTTGAGTTGATATTTCAGGCCAATCTGTTGCAGGCGGTGTTCAAATGAACGCAGACTGCGGCGCCAGTAATCTGAACTTTGCAGGCCAGGATACAACACTGCGATACGTGCTGGCCGCTGTTGGCTGTTTTGCAGCGTGATTGCCGGATTATGGACTCGGTCAGACAGTTGTTCCATGCGTGCTGCCTGCTCAGGATAAAGCGTCAGGTAATCTTTAACCCGGATATACTCTTCGCTGGCCATGCAGGTTGTTATATTCAGTGACAGCCCGGTTACAGAAAGAACCAGAGCAGCCAGAGCTGCGCGTATTTTCATGCTTGTTGACCTCCCGTCAACCGGGTCTGACGCCCGTTATCGCGGAAATATGACAGAGTATGCAGCGCAGTGTCACTGCTTTACAGGTGAGGCTGAATTCTGGCTGTTTGCCCAGTGTCTTTTCACGCCCCTCAGCGCCTTCTATTGCCTCGACTTATCGTCAGAGTGGTTTTAGCAAGTTGCAACCTTGCAAACTGTACTATTTTCCAGAACAGCATCCCTTTTGCATAACAGCCTAAGCGTAACGGAATGCCCGTTTACATGCCAATAATTCATGATAAAACAAGTGGTTATACAGGCGTTTCAGCTGATAGCGCTCAGTATTTCATCAACGTAATGGTGGTGGGATATGAAAGCTGCCGGGTGTCAGTCTGCACAAATGACGGTCTTTGAGGGACAGGGCTTGCTACCAACTGTCCACCGCTCAGTATTTCCGGTATCTTTAGCGGCTATCCATTGAATGGCTGATTGAGAACAGACACGACGATGATCATCAAACCGAAAACTCGTGGTTTTATCTGTACAACAACTCACCCGACTGGCTGTGCGCTGAATGTGCGGGAACAGATTGACTACACCCGCCAGCAGGGCACTCAGGAGAGTGGGCCGAAACGTGTGCTGGTGATTGGTTCTTCCAGCGGCTATGGCCTGGCGTCGCGTATTACGGCTGCCTTTGGCTATGGTGCTTCTACCATTGGTGTTTTCTTTGAAAAACCAGGCACTGAGCGTAAAACGGGGACTGCTGGTTGGTACAATGCAGCGGCCTTTGATGCTGCAGCCCATGAAGCTGGCCTGTATGCAAAAAGCCTGAACGGAGATGCCTTCAGTCATGAAGCGCGTCAGAAAACAGTTGACCTGATTAAAGAAGATCTGGGACAGATTGATCTGGTTATCTACTCGCTAGCGGCACCTGTTCGTAAGTTGCCTGAGAACGGTGAGGTTGTCCGTTCCTGCCTGAAACCGATTGGTGAAACATACCGTTCGACGGCGATTGATACCAATAAAGACACCATTATTGAAGCAGAAGTTGAGCCTGCAACTCAGGAAGAGATCGACAATACTGTGACGGTCATGGGTGGTCAGGATTGGGAGCTGTGGATGCAGGCCCTGAAAGAGGGTGGTGTACTGGCAGATGGCGCTAAGTCCGTTGCTTACAGTTACATCGGTACTGATATTACATGGCCGATTTACTGGGATGGAGCGCTGGGTAAAGCCAAGCAGGATCTGGATCGCGCCGCAGATGGGATCAATTCTGATTTGGCTGCAACCGGTGGCTGTGGTCATGTTGCTGTGCTGAAGTCTGTTGTTACCCAGGCGTCTTCTGCGATTCCTGTAATGCCGCTGTATATTTCCATGGCATTCAAGGTGATGCGTGAGATGAATATCCACGAAGGATGTATTGAACAGATCAACCGTCTGTTCCGTGACCGTCTCTATGCTGATGAAGCAATGTCTCTGGATGATGGTAATCGCATTCGTCTGGACGACTGGGAATTACGCGATGATGTGCAGGAAAAGTGCCGTGAAATCTGGCCACAGGTGACAACTGAAAACCTGTTTGAACTGACAGACTATGCGCAGTACAAGGAAGAGTTTCTGAAGCTGTTCGGCTTTGGTGTTAATGGCGTTGATTACGATGCCGATGTCAGCCCTGAAGTTGAGTTTGACGTTATCAATATCTGATAGTCGTCATAGTCGGATAGCTATCATCATTCTGCTGCCTCTGGCAGATGCTGTATGATTTTAAACGGGTGATCTTTATAGATCGCCCGTTTTTGTTTCTGGCTTTTCCCTGTTGGTTGTTCTGATAGTGCTGGTTGTTCTGATAGTCTGTTTACGACGGGCTGTTAACGGCAGTCTGTCAGTGACCGAATTTGTGCGTTTCAGGGAGAATCTGTGTGCTGCGCGGCAAAGAGTTACGATTTGATATTGATGGCCGTTTAATTGCGGCTCTTGAGTTTGGTGATGCTGGCGGTTTGCCTGTAGTCGCGCTACATGGCTGGCTGGATAACGCCGCGACCTGGCAATGGGTCGCGGAGCAGTTAAAGGGCGTTCGCCTGATTGCTCTGGATTTAATGGGGCATGGGTTTTCCGACCACCGCTCGGCTGATATGCCTTATTACATTTGGGATAACGTTGCGGATATGGTTGCTGTGCTGGATGAGCTGGAGTTAGCACGGGCTAATCTGCTGGGGCATTCAATGGGTGCCAGTATTGCCACCTTGCTGGCGGGGTGCTATCCACAACGGGTTGAGCGTCTTTGTCTGGTGGAAGGTATCGCTCCCCTGGTGTATGACGCCCAGGCGCTTCCTCAGTTGATGGCCCAGGCGATTGATAAGCGGCGGCGTATGCGTAATCGTCGGCTTAAACCCTGGCCTGATATGGAGTCAGTTGTACAGGCACGTATCAATGGCCGCTGGCCTGTCCCTGAAGCAGCAGCGCGTGCTCTTGTTGAAAGAGGTGTGGTACAGCACACCGATGGTATTTACTGGCGTAATGACCCTGCGCTTGTACAGCCTTCCATCTTGCGAATGTGTGAAGAGCAGATCTGTGCTTTTATCTCTGCCGTAGAAGCACCGGTGCAGCTTGTTCTGGGGGATGAAGGGATTGGTGAAGGGTTGATATTGTCCCGGCTTGAGCACTTTGCGCAGCTGGAACGCTATGATTTGCCAGGAAATCATCATCTGCACTTACAGCCTGAAGGCGCACGAGTTGTTGCCGAGCTGGTCAATCGCTGGTCTGTATCGGATTGAATTTCCTGCGATGTTTATTGCCGAACAGACAGAGAAGGGAGAGGACATAATGGGTGTTTTTCGTTATCTGCTACTAATGGCCATCGTTTTACTGGTTTTTGTAAGGCCTTTACCGTTGTTTGCGGCAACGGATCTGCGAGGTAGTGAGGATCATGCCTTACTGGAGCGTTACCCTCGCAGCTGGATTGTTAATTACCGTGTTGGGCCTGCGCCAGATTATCGCTGGGTACTGGGAGCGCTGGAAAAGGTAAATAATGTGCTGAGTGCTGAAAGTGAGCAACGCCTCACGGGCCAGCTGACGCGCATCAGTTACCGGATACCTGCCGGTGTACTGCCACAGGAAGCTTACGACTACATCCGTAAGCAGCTATTGCAGCGTGGTGCAGAAGAACGGTTCAGGTGTGAAGGCAGAGCCTGTGGTAGCAGTAATGAATGGGCAAACCGTGTCTTTCGTTATGCTCGCCTTTATGGTGTCGAGCGTTCCCAGCGTTATAGTGCCTGGCAGCTGAATAATGTATCTGTTGCACTTTATGCAGTGCAGCGGGGGAATAAACGGGTTTATCTGCACCTGGATCTGTTGCAACAGCTGGGTATGAGCGAAGCCGACCCATATTCACCAGCACCAGATGCGGTGGCTCAGGTTGCCCGATTACAGACACAGGGCTATATCCGGTGGCCAGTGGTAGAGCCTGAAGAGGCATTACTTGGCTATTTGAAAAGAACGACTGCACAGTTCTGGCTGGTTGGACATGATCGGCGGTCATTGCCGCCAGAACAACTGAAAGCCCAGTCACAGCAGCAAGCGGAGCAGGTACGCCAAAAACTGATAGCACAAGGTATTGCTGCCACACGCTTGCAGAGCTTTGGTATAGGTGCATTGGCGCCAGGGCTTATTGATGCTGGAGAGCAGGCCGTCTTTCTTATTCAGCGGCCCTGATCAGGGAGATGTGACGTATGGCAACAACGGTATCTCTGGTATTGGGCAGCGGTGGTGCCCGTGGCTACGCGCATATTGGCGTGATAGATGAATTGCAGTGCCGTGGCTATCAGATTGTCTGTGTTGCAGGGAGTTCGATGGGCGCGCTAGTAGGTGGAGTCTATGCCGCAGGCGCATTAGAGCCTTACCGTGAGTGGGTGTGCGGCCTTAGTTGGTTAAAAGTGTTGAAGCTGCTGGATATGGGGCTTGCCCGCGGTGCTATTCGCGGTGACAAGGTGTTCCGGCGGCTGGAAGCGATGCTTGGTGATGTACAGATTGATGAGTTGCCCGTTCGTTATACGGCCGTTGCGACTGATCTCACCTATCAGAAAGAGGTCTGGTTTCAGCATGGCCCGTTGCTGGAAGCGATTCGAGCGTCAGTGGCTGTACCGGGCTTTTTCACACCAGTAACACGGGAAGAGCACATTCTTGTCGATGGTGGCATTCTTAACCCACTGCCGATTATTCCAACTGTTGCCGCGCAGGCTGATCTGATAATTGCTGTTGATCTGACTGGTACTGAACAAAACATTGCCTGTTCGATCAACCTGCCCCGTAATCATTGGCCTGAGCAGCAAGGTTTCAGTGATGACTGGACTGGGGTACCACACGAGCAGCCCTTTGCCGGGCCTGGGCCTGCGCCTCCAGCGGTTGGTGGACGATTGGATATGCTGCTGGATGCGGTTGAAGTTATGCAGGGTAGCCTGACACAGTACAAAATTGCTGGTTATCCGCCTGATATGGTGATTCCGATTGCCAAAGATGTCTGTGGCTTTTTTGATTTTCACCGTGCAGAACATGTAATTGACGCTGGGCGGCAAGCTGCGCGTCATGCGCTGGTGGCATTGGAAAGCAGCCAGTGTTAGTCGGTGGACCTGTTCTGGAGGAAGTATTCAAATTAAAGCCCTCAGAGAACGAACTCCCTGTCCAGTCGCTCGGCTGCTTTTTATCTTTGATCTATGTGTGCGTTGAGGCTGACTTTCAGATCATCAACTGATCAGTGATGTAAATTCGGCGCGAGTGGCCTGGTTATCGCGGAAGTTACCTAGCATCATAGACGTTTTCATGCTGCTATTCTGCTTGCCAACACCGCGCATCATCATGCACATATGCTTGGCTTCAATCACAACGCCAACGCCCGCAGCATTAGTTACTTCCATCATCGCATCAGCGATCTGTTTGGTCATGTTTTCCTGAATCTGCAGGCGACGGGCATACATATCAACGATGCGGGCAACCTTGGACAGACCAATGACTTTACCTTGTGGGATGTAGGCAACATGTGCTTTGCCAATAAATGGCAGCAGGTGGTGTTCACACAGAGAGTAGAATTCGATGTCTTTGACAACAACCATTTCGCTGTTATCAGACGGGAACAGAGCCCCGTTAACAACCTCTTCCAGGCTCTGCTCATATCCCTGATTCAGAAAGCGGAATGCTTTGGCTGCACGTGCCGGTGTATCCAGCAGGCCTTCGCGATTAAGGTCTTCACCGATGCCGGTAATGATTTGAGCAAATGCTTTTTCCATCAAGAGCGTCCTGTTGAGCTTTAATTCGGCATCACTGCACACAGGCCCTGCATGGTCTGGCGGCAGCTTTGCGAGGTAACAATATTGAAATGAGGGACGTAAGCTACGCGAACCGAAGCGTATCGTAAAGTCAAAAAAATTCGGGCTACAGGATGATTCGGCCCTCTATATAAGGATATGCTTATTTGCCGTTTATCAAAGAGACCCCGGATACCCGTTGAAATAGCGATCATGCCTGTCTTCGCACTTCATTTAACGACCCTGTTTCAGTAGTACGTACAACGCACCTGTACCGCCATCACGGGGCTGTGCTGAACAGAATGCGGTGACCTCCTGCAACTGGCGTAGCCAGTCGTTAACGTAGGACTTGATCAGCGCATCATTGCCTGCATCACCACTGAATGCTTTGCCATGGACAACCAGAACACAGCGGCTGCGGCTACGTACTGCATCACGAATAAAATTACTCAATTCATCACGGGCCTCATTGATAGAATAGCCGTGCAGGTCAAGCCCAGCGTCCCAGGGAATATGGCCTTGCCTGAGTTTTCTTAACCGGCCGATCTGGACACCCGGTGCTGCAAATATCAGCTCTTCTTCTGACTCAACCAGCTCAACAGCTTCAGTTGACAGACCATCAATTACCCGGTCCTGTTCCTTAATTGCTGCATGGCGCCGGGCGGCAATGGAAGCATCCTGCTGGCGAGGTTTGCTGATGTTGGCCCGGTCGTGGTGGTGACGGGTTACGCCTTTCATTTCGGCGGCAAAATCCAGGTCATCCTCGTTATCGAGTGGGGTATGGCGCTCTGGCATGGTTTTCCTGTGTGCTTTTCTTTAACATATTGCCCCGCTTAAATCTGTCGCAAGTGGCTTGATTGCAGTCTTGCAGAAGACTTAAAAGCCTTTGCTTTACAGGGGGCTCTACTACAGCAATTACAATCCGGCCCGATAACCGGTCGGTTCATTCAGTCACAACCCAATCGGGGGCGGTATTATCCTCTCAGCCATGATTAACGATCAAGCAGCACTGCAGTCTGATTTGCTCACCATCCGTGATTACATCCGCTGGACGACCAGCCAGTTTAACCGTTGTCAAGTCTATTTTGGCCATGGCACCGACACCAGCTGGGATGAGGCAACCCAGTTGGTGCTGGGGGCGCTCTATCTGCCCTGGGATGCTGATCCGATGGTACTGGATGCCCGTTTAAGTGGAGAAGAAAAAGCACGCGTGCTCGAATTTGTGCGTGCCCGTGTTGAAGACCGAAAACCGCTACCTTATCTCACCCATGAAGCCTGGTTTTGTGAGTTGCCATTCTATGTTGATGAGCGCGTATTGATTCCGCGTTCGCCGATTGGTCAGCTTATCCAGCAGGAATTTGCACCCTGGTTGCGTGATGGGCCCGTGCCGCGCATCCTTGATTTATGTACGGGGAGTGGCTGCATTGGCATTGCCTGTGCTTATGCTTTCCCGGAAGCGATGGTAGATCTGGTGGATCTTTCACCGGATGCTATTGATGTTGCCTGGATGAATATTGAAAAGCATGAGATGAGTGAGCGGGTGCGAGCCGTTGAGAGTGATCTGTTTGCTGGCGTAGCAAATGAGCGCTACGACCTGATTGTCTCCAACCCGCCGTATGTTGATGAGCATGACCTGGCATCTATGCCTGATGAATATCAGCATGAGCCCGAACTGGCACTGGGCTCCGGCCCTGATGGGCTGGATATTACCCGCCGTATCCTGCAAGAAGCCAGCGATTACCTCACTGGTGACGGTTTGCTGGTGGTTGAAGTGGGCAACAGTGAAATTCACATGATGGAAAAATACCCGCATATCCCGGTAACCTGGCTGGAGCTACCAGAAGGTGGGAACGGAGTATTTGCGATTACTGCGCAGGATCTGGCAGCCTGCCGCGACCAAATCTGAGCTGACGTTGATAAACGGTAGCCGTTGTAACAGGGGATTGACACGCTATGTCTGGAAACAGCTTCGGTAAACTTTTCACCGTGACCACCTTTGGTGAAAGCCATGGCCCGGCACTGGGCTGTATTATTGATGGATGCCCTCCGGGGATTGAACTGAGTGAGGCTGATCTGCAGCGTGATCTGGATCGTCGCAAACCAGGTACATCTCGTCACACGACCCAGCGTCGTGAGCCGGACGAGGTAAAAATTTTGTCCGGTGTATTTGAAGGTAAAACAACCGGCACCGCTATCGGTTTGCTGATTGAAAATACTGATCAGCGTTCCAAAGATTACTCCAACATTGCAGAAACCTTCCGCCCTGCACACGCTGATTATGTATACACACAGAAGTATGGCTTCCGTGATTACCGTGGTGGTGGCCGTTCTTCTGCCCGTGAAACCGCAATGCGAGTAGCCGCTGGAGCGGTAGCAAAGAAATACCTGGCCAGCAAGGGTGTGGATGTACGTGGTTACATCTCTCAGCTGGGCCCCGTTCGTATTGATGAGCAACGTTTTGACTGGGCGCAGGTTGATCAGAACGCATTCTTCTGTCCAGATGCTCAGGCCGCTGATGAGATGGCTGACTATATGGACGCTTTGCGTAAAGAGGGAGACTCGATTGGTGCCCGTGTCACGGTACGAGCCTCTGGTGTTCCTGTTGGTCTGGGTGAGCCAATTTTTGACCGCCTGGATGCTGAGTTAGCGCACGCTTTGATGAGCATTAACGCTGTAAAAGGCGTTGAAATTGGTGATGGCTTTGAAGTGGTTGAACAGAAAGGCAGCGAACACCGCGATGAGATGACCCCGCAGGGGTTTGAGTCAAACCATGCGGGCGGTATTCTGGGTGGTATCTCTACCGGGCAGGATGTTATTGCTTCTATTGCACTGAAACCGACTTCTAGCCTGCGCTTGCCTGGCCGTAGCATTAATACTTCTGGTGAGTTGATTGAGGTCGTGACTAAAGGCCGTCATGACCCTTGTGTAGGTGTGCGTGCAACGCCAATTGCAGAAGCGATGATGGCAATTGTACTGATGGACCACCTGTTGCGTCACCGTGGTCAGAATGCTGATGTCGATTGTGATACGCCGGTTATCACCTGATTAATGATTTGAGTAGCCGGTATATTCGTTATCCTGGCAAAGTAATAAGGAACCAGCCTTTATTGAGCCGGGTTTATAGCTGGCGACAGGTCATTAAAGCAACCTGACTCTGTCAGAAAATCTTGCGTCTTCAGCCTGTTACAGGGTATAAGGCGCATCGAAAATTTGAAGTGCCCGGCTGGGAGCCTCTGCACCGACACTTGTACGTTGCTGATTGTAACGCTGTGATGGCAAAACGCCTTTAGCAGATACGCAATAGTGATGGACTGAAGTGAGGGTGTGGGGGTTTTTCGTTTTATGGCCGGGTGAAATCTTTACCGCGTTTTGGAGTAACTGCCAATGCAAGACGCAATGACTGTAGTTCCCGAGGACGACCGCGAGGTGTCCAGCAGTGTTGCACAATGGCCCGCTTTCACACAGGGCGGAGATGAAGAACGTCTGGACTTCTTTATCGAGCGTGAAGGTGAACGTTTCGCAGGTACACACCTGATTATTGATCTTGATGGCGCTAGCCGTCTTGATGATCTTGAGGTGATGGAAAAAGCGCTGCGAGACTCCATCGACGCTGCTGGTGCGACGCTGCTGCATATTCATCTGCATCATTTCACCCCCAACGGCGGTATTTCCGGCGTTGCGGTACTGGCTGAGTCACATATCAGTGTCCATACCTGGCCTGAGCGTGATTATGCAGCCTTTGACGTCTTTATGTGTGGCGATGCTCAGCCAATGAAAGCGGTGCCTGTACTGGAAGCCGCATTTAGGCCAAGCAAAGTAAATGTAGATGAAATTCTGCGTGGTAAGCGCAAGGTGGAAGACGATGACTTCTATAAATGAAACGAGTACCACAGGTGGAATGGACGCTATAGCAGATAAAAATGCAGCAGCGGCAAAGGCTACCTACGTTGAAAAATTGTATGACGGTTATGGTCAGTCTTACGATATTGATGAAGTGTTGTTTGAACAGCAGACTGATTCCTGGCATCTGATCATCTTCCGCAACAGCATGTTCGGTACCGTTATGGCGCTGGATGGTATCATTCAGACCACCGAACGGGATGAGTTTGTTTACCATGAAATGTTGACGCATGTGCCGCTGTTTGCACATGGTCAGGCAAAGCGTGTGTTGATTATTGGTGGTGGGGACGGTGGTATCCTGCGCGAAGTCTGTAAACATCCTGAAGTTGAACACGTAACTCAGGTTGAGATTGATCAGGCAGTCATTGATATGTGCAAAACGTACCTGCCAAACCACTCGGCTGGTGCCTTTGATGATCCACGCGCTAACATCGTGATTGCTGATGGTATCGAATATGTTTCAACCACTGAAGAAACCTTTGATGTCATTATTTCTGATTGCACAGATCCGGTTGGCCCGGGAGAAGTTCTGTTTTCCAGTAAGTTCTATGAGAACTGCAAGCACTGTTTGAATGATGGCGGTATTTTTGTTGCACAGAACGGCGTTGCCTTTATGCAGATTGATGAGGTTGTTACTACCCGTCGTCGTTTGGGCCCATATTTCACCGATCAAACCTTTTACGGTGCGCCTGTACCGACCTATATTGGCGGACTGATGACGCTGGCTTGGGGAGGCGATGACGAAGCTCTGCGTCAGGTACCAGTTGCTGAACTGCGTCAACGTTTTACGGCTGCGGGTTTTAAAACTCGCTACTACAACCCCGAAGTACACGTCGGTAGTTTTGCATTGCCGCAGTTTATTCAGGATGCACTGAACGAAGCTTGATTACACAGCTTTTGTTTGTATCTGTCTGAAGCCGCTGGTTATTGTTTTGCCAGCGGCTTTTTTGCATCCTGAATGAGGCTCACTGATCAGGCCATTCCGCGTCTCTATCACACTGGCTTATAATCGCACTGATCTTTTGGATACAGACTTTTAAGCAGATGTGTAACTGATGCAGACCCTTCTCTGGTATCGACTTTCCGGTTTCTACTTTTTCTATTTTGCCCTGCTGGGGGCTTTAGTGCCTTACTGGAGCCTGTTTCTGCAGGACAAAGGCCTGTTGCCTCAGCAGATTGGTATGTTGATGGCAATCCTGCATGCCTCACGTGTAATTGCACCCAATTTGTGGGGTTGGCTGGCTGATCGTACAGGTCGGCGGCTGTTGATTGTGCGTACTGGTGCCGGGCTGACCTGTCTGACGTTTGCTGCCATTTTCTGGCAGCAAACTGCGCTGGGGGTTGGCCTGGTGATGGCAGGCTTCAGCTTTTTCTGGAATGCAGTACTGCCACAGTGTGAGGTGCTGACACTGGCCCATCTGGGTGAACAGCGGGAACGTTACAGCCAGATCAGGCTCTGGGGTTCAATTGGTTTTATTATCACTGTGGTAGGCTTGGGTGCGTTGTTTGACCTGATAACTGTCAGTTGGTTGCCACATATATGTCTTGGAATAATGTTGCTGATATGGGTTAACAGTCTGCTGATTCCACCGCCACCACAACCACCGCAGGTAAAAGAACAGGGGCCGGGGTTTGTTGCTCAGCTGGGCCAGGTACAGGTAATCGCTTTTTTCATGGTGATGTTTCTGGTACAGCTAGGTCATGGCCCTTATTACACGTTTTATAGCGTGATGATGGAAAGGCTGGATTACAGCCGCAGCGAGATTGGCCTGCTCTGGGCGGTTGGTGTGGTCGCTGAAGTGTTTGTCTTTATATTTATGCCCCGTTTACTAAAGCGTTACGGTACGCGGTTGTTATTACAGGGGGCTTTGCTGCTGACGACTTTACGCTGGTTAATAACGGCATGGGTGCCAGATTTAGCACCATTAATGCTGTTTGCACAGGCACTCCATGCTGCCAGTTTTGCCGTTGTACATGCAGTAGGCATTGCTCTGGTGCACCATTACTTTGCGACCCGTAACCATGGTCAGGCCCAGGCATTTTTCTCCAGTATGGGGTTCGGTGCTGGGGGTGCATTGGGGGCCTTGCTCAGTGGATTACTCTGGCAAAGTGCAGGGCCACAGCTGACTTTTATGCTGGCAGCAATAACTGCTGCCTTGGGCTGGTTATTGACATCAGCCCTGATCAGGCCGGAAAAAGCGCAGCAAAATTGATCATCATGTTGTTTTGCATTGCCGTTTGTATGATAGTAGATACAACAACTGTAGAGTTCAGCATGCTGCAGAGGGAGCGAATCTATGAAGATCAGTATTGATGTTGAAATGACGCCTGAGGAGTTTCGCAAGGTGCTCGGTCTGCCAGATATGGCACCGTTGCAGCAGGAGATGATCAACCAGATCAAAGAACAGATGGAAGCAGGCACCGATGGTTATGACCCTCTGACCCTGTTCAGGCCCTACCTGGAAGGCAACCAGCACTCGGTAGACCTGATGCAGAAAATGCTGCTGGGTATGATGGGCAGATTCCCTGGTGCCGGTAAAAACCCCGAAGCCTGAAGTCCGGGGCCGTTTCACCGGAAGAGAGAGACGTGATTTGCGAATTCTGAGAAAGTACACCAACCGCCGCTTGTACGATACGTCGCGCAGCTGCTATGTAACCCTGGAAGACGTGAAACAGCTGGTGCTTAATGGCGAGCCGTTTCAGGTGCAGGACTCCAAAACTGGCAATGATTTGACCCGCAACATTCTGTTGCAGATCATCAGTGAACAAGAAGCGGCCGGCCATGGCACACTGCTGACTAACCAGGTCTTGCAGCAGTTGATCCGTTTCTATGGTGATAGTATGCAGGGCATGATGGCGCAGTACCTGGAGCAGAGTATCGCTTCTTTCCTTGACCATCAGGAGCGCATCCGTGAGCAGATGCAGAATATGATGGGGGCTGCCAATCCATTGACCATGATGAACCGTATTGCTGATCAAAATATGGCGATGTGGAATATGTTTAATCCGGGGGCTGGCCAGCCAGGTGCAACACCACCAGAAACCGAGCAACCGGCACAACCTGAACCCCCTGAGATGGGTAAAGACAAAAACTGAGTTGTCTTGTTTGTTATATGAAAAGCCCGCCACCTGACAGGTGTCGGGCTTTTTTTATGCTGCTATTTTCTCATGCCGCTATTATTTGTCTGGCAGATGTTTACAGGGGCGGTTTCAGGTAGGAAGCATCCGGATAATGACATTACTGAAAGCAGAACAGCTAAGTAAAGGGTATCACCAGCATGGTGTTTTACAGCCAGTATTAAGTTCGATTGAACTTGATTTGCAGCAGGGGGAGATTGTGTTGTTGTTTGGCCCCAGCGGTGAGGGGAAGTCTACGCTGCTACACCTGCTGGCCGGGCTGATACGGCCTGATAAGGGGGAAATCTGGTTTGAAAATCTGGCTCTGAGCCGTGCCAGTGAACAGCAGCTTTGTCAGTTACGGCGCCAGCGATTGGCGCTGGTATTTCAGTTTTTTAATCTGATTCCAACACTGACTGTTGCAGAAAACCTGCAATTAAGTGCCTCATTGGCCCAGCAGCAGCTCAATAGTCATGGTTTGGTAAAGATTCTGAAACAGCTGGGGTTGGCAGCAAAAGCAGCAGTGTTTCCGCAGCGGTTATCTGGCGGTGAGCAGCAGCGAGTAGCGATTGCACGGGCGCTGGTGACTCAACCCCGGCTTATTCTGGCTGATGAGCCGACTGGCAATCTGGATCGTGATAATGCTGAGCGAGTAATGACGTTGTTTATTGAACAGGTTCGTAAGCAAAACTGCACCCTGTTGCTGGCCACCCATGACCCGACGCTGAAAGGCATGGCAGATCGTTGTTTGATGCTGGAACAAGGTGTGCTCTATGAACGTTAGATCAGCCCTGTGAAAGTTACATCAAGCAATCCGTATCATCTGATGCTGGTGGCTAGTGTTCGTAGCCTGTTACAGCAGCCGTTACAGCTGTTCCTGTTACTGCTGGGAATGGCTCTGGGGGTAGCTATTGTAGCGGCGGTGCAGCTTAGTACTGCCAGTGCTCGGCACAGTTATCAGGCGGCCATCACACAACTGGATAGTGGTGCAACCCATCAGTTGCGTGCATTAGCGGGTATACCTTCACAGCTTTATGTACAACTGCAACGGGCACCACAGTCATGGTCAGTGTTACCGGTGGTACGGCTTGAGCCGCAATTTGTGGTTACCTCATCGCAAGGTGACAGCCCGGCGCTGAAGTTGCAATTGTACGGATTGGATTTGCTGATTGAGCAACGTCTGCGCCCCGGTATCTTTTCCGGCATGGTTGAGGGGCAGCTTGACTGGTCTGTTCTGATGCTACAGCCGTCGATCTGGCTCAGTAAGCAGGTCGCGACAAAACAGGGACTGACGATTGGTGATAGCTTCATCCTGCATACCCCATCTGGGTGCCATTCAGTCACATTGGTTGGTATTTTTGATGATTCTCAACGCCCGGAGCTGGCTCAGCGTGCGTTGATGGATATTGGTCAGGCGCTGATGCTCAAGAGAGAGACGCAACTGAGTTATCTGGATATGATGCTGACAGAAACTCAGGCTGAAGTGTTGCAGAGCTGGCTGATAGAATATGGCTGGGCTGAGCGTGTTAACCTGGTTCAACTGGAACAGCACAACCCGCAGCCGCTGGGTGATGCTTTCTATTTCAACCTGAATGCCATGGCGCTGCTGGCTTTGTTGATGGGTTCACTAGTGGTCTACAGCGTGATTGCGCTGTCCTTGCAGCAACGCCAACCTTTATTTGCCACCCTGCGGTTAGCTGGAGTCAGCGCAGCTGGACTGATCAGTGGTTTACTACTGGAGCTTCTTTTGTTGTCCAGCTTGGCTACACTGGCTGGTATTGCGCTGGGTATGATGCTTGCGCATGGCTTGATGCCGTTATTGGTAGAAAGCCAGGCAGCGTTTTCAGTGGCACCTGTTGCCAGATTACATCTGAGCGGTGGTGATCTGTTACGGCTCTGGCTCTTGGGTAGCGGTGGGGCGTTGCTGGCAGCGCTTTGGCCCTGTTTGCAGCTGGCTCGATGCTCGCCTTTGCAATTGCAACAGCCCGTGATGGATACGCTACAGCCTGAGCGTCAAGTATCACGCTGGCGACTGATGTTGGTGGTTATGCTGCTGCTTGCTGCTGGCCTGTTGCAGCAACAGCAGAATCTCTGGGCACTTTATAGCGTAATTGCTGCGTTAACATTGATTTGTGCATTGCTTCTGGCACCTCTGTTACGGATGCTGGCGTTGGGGTTATCGCAGTTATTACGACGCAGACCACTGGCGTTAATGGTGGTGCGTGATGGTTTGCGTCAGCAGCATTACAGCCAGGGAATGATGCTGGTATTGCTGTTGTCGTTGAGCAGCTCTATTGCCATCAGTGGTATGACCAGCAGCTTTCATCAGGCTTTTCATAGCTGGTTACAGCAGCGGCTGGATGCCGCAATCTATATATCTCCTGCCGATAATCATTCGGGAGGCACACGTCACCTTGACGATAAAACGCTACAAGCTTTACAGGCCCGGCTGCTGTCAAGCCCAGAGGTGAAGGCCTATGATCTGCGTTGGCGTCAATCACTGTGGCTGCAAGGGCGAGAGGTCAGCCTTTATAGTGCCAACTTCCCGCAAGCAGCAACGGATAGCTATCAGTTTATTGATCAATTAGCAAAAGTTGATAGTAAAACATTATGGCAACAGCTGCGTGCTGGTGAAGGGGTCATGATCAGTGAGCCGCTAGCCTGGCATTTAAAGTTGAAAGCAGGTGATCAACTGCAACTAGGTCCAGCCTTGAGTCGCCCTGTATTGGCTATCTACAGCGATTATGGCAGCTACCAGGGGCGAATGCTGGTAGGACGGTCTGATTTCCAGCGTTTATTCCAGGCTGTACCTCCTTATGGTGTTCGGGTCTGGCTATGGCCAGGCGTTGATGCTCAATCATTGATCACAGAACCTGGCTGGCAGGATAGTCGCTGGCAGCTACGTCTGGCCGGGCTCATACTGCAACGTAGTGATCAGTTATTTGAACAGACTTTCCTGATTACCGATGCTCTGCAACTGCTATTTTTGCTGGTAGCATTGCTGGCTATGGGTACCAACCTGCTTGCATTACAGCACCACCGCCGTACGGAGTCACAACGTTATCGAGCCTTGGGAATGTCGCCTGCACTTCGACGTTTGATTGTGTTAGGCCAGGCATTGTTGCTGGCGTTCAGTGCAGGCTTGTTGAGTCTGATATTGGGTGAGTTGCTGGCGCTGTTACTGACTGAACAGGTACAGAAAGTTGCCTTTGGCTGGAGTATCCCCTGGCAGTACGATGGCTGGCGTAGCCTGATTGCATTGTTGTCCGGGATGGTTGCAGCGTTGTTAGCAGCCTGGCTGGCAGCGACGGTGGGAGGTAAGTCATGAAACCCGCATTGAAAAAAGCGCAGTGGCTTGGTCTATTGGTGGTTATGTTATTGCTGCTGGCGCTGATTTTTATGGCTGAACCAACAGCCCACACCAGCCAGTCATCGCAGTCATTGCACCGTCTGGTGAACAGTACAGGTAGTGATACTCAACCTGGCTGGCAGCAGGCCAGTGTAGATTATCAACTGCAATTCCCCCGTGACCATCTGGCGCATAACCGCTTCGCTGTGGAGTGGTGGTATCTGACCGCTAATCTCAAAGCGCAACAAACCGGTGACCATTTTGGTGTGCAGTTCACCATTTTTCGTCGCGCACTTAATGCCGTACAGGTGGGCAGTGTTGCACCTGATCAGAACCCCTGGCTGCAACCACAACTTTATATGGGGCATCTGGCGTTAACTGATACTGCGAATGCACAACACTACAGCGTGCAGCGTTTTAGTCGTCAGGGGCCCGGGTTAGCGGGCAGTGCGGCGCAGCCTTTATCTATCTGGCTGGAAGACTGGCGTTTACAGGCCAACCAGCCAGACCAGCTGTTTCCTGCCCAGTTGCGAGCGCAAGCTTTTCGGGGGCAGCGGCCACAATCCTTTGGCTATCAATTGCAACTGACGCCCCTCAAACCGTTACTATTGCAGGGCGAGCAGGGATATAGTGCCAAAAGTGAAGAAGGGGGTAATGCCTCCCACTACTATTCAGCAACTCGACTGGCAGTAACCGGTCAGGTGCTGCGTCAGGGGGGATGGGTAGATGTGCAGGGCCTGGCATGGTATGACCATGAATGGACCAGCACGACTCTGAGTAAGAATCAGACTGGTTGGGATTGGTTTGCCCTGCAACTGGAAGATGGCCGTGATCTGACAGTAATTCGGGTGCGTGGTCAGCCAGATTACTGGCAGCTGACAATGAGTGATCAGCAAGGAAGGCCGCTACCGGTTAAAGGGTTGCCTCGACTACAAGTTCTGGGCCACTGGCAAAGTAAGGATGGTGTTCGTTACCCGGCACACTGGCGTTTACAATTAACAGCACCTGAACTGGATCTTGAAATTCGCCCGCGCCTGGCAAATCAGGAGATGCGCCATACTGTACGTTACTGGGAGGGTGCGGTTACTGTCAGTGGCAGCCATCGCGGCCAGGGCTATGCCGAATTGACCGGCTATGACGCTGCTCGCTGATGATATGTAGCCAGTTTATAGTGTGCCTGAATAGAGGCTCCAGGCGATGCCCCACATCACCAGTCCGACAAACGCATCCAGTAACTGCCAGGCCACGGGTCTACGGAACAGCGGTGCAAGTGCCCGTGCGCCCAGGCTGAGTGAGAAAAACCACAGCACCGACGCCAGTACGGCACCCAGGGTGAACCAGCTTTGTAAGTCTGCTGTTACCTGATTACCGATACTGCCTAACAGAATTACCGTATCCAGATACACATGAGGGTTCAATAAGCTGACGGCAAGAGTGGTTAGTAAAGCAGCTTTACGGCTATTAACTTTCGCTTCACTGGCTTCAAGGGTGCCAGGTTTTAATGCCGCTTTCATAGACTGTGCACCGTACACCAGTAGAAATAGAATACCGCCCCAGCGGGCAATATCCATCATTAGGGGAGACTGGCTCAACAGTGCTCCCAGCCCCAGCATTCCGGCACAGATCAGAGTTATATCGACCAGCGCACAGAGCGCTGCGATCATCCAGTGATACTGACGGCGTAGCCCCTGTGCCAGCACCCAGGCGTTTTGAGCGCCAATGGCAATAATCAGACTGCCGCCAGTGAACAGGCCTTTGGAAAGTGTCAGCCACTCGGGCTCAGCAGTAAAAGACATAAACAGCGCCTCTGTTCAAGGGATTAAATGTAATGGGCTGATCATGGCAAAAGACTGAATGTTAGAAAAGCTAATGTTTTTCCGGCTAGATTAGTAAAATTAATAAGTGCTGAAATGAGTATTGCTCGCTCACCGCATTGGTGGTGTACTAAATAGTGGAGCTGTATCGGGCTGTCGTCTTTTAATATAAAAAGTTAAGGCTTTTAAAACAAAGGGGTATTATGAAACTATTTAAGTTTTTTAGTCTGGTGTTTTTTCTGTTTTTTACAGGAGAAACCTATGCGTATACTAATATTGTAAGGCTGGCCTTAATTGATAATTTAAACTTTAAATCGGTTGGAGAAAATTTATATATTTCTGAACATTTATCGGATCAGGATGAAAAGTCAATTACCGCAATGTTGATGGCCGCACGTAAGCGTATTACAACCCATTACGGTGAGCCCATAGCTGCCCCATTGATTGTTGTATCATCCAGTCAGGAAGAAAGAGAAGCATTTGGCCTTTATGATGTACCCGGTACTTTATTTTTCACTCCCTGGCGTAGCTATTTAGTGTTGAACTACCAGACTGCCAATGTTGATGTAGCTGCGCATGAGCTGGTGCATGCTGAAGTGGTGGAACGAGTTGGTTATTTGAAACGACAGTTCGATATACCCACCTGGTTTGATGAAGGTGTGGCTATGCAGGTGGATTACAGGCCGAAATATGACTTATCAGAAAAAATTACTGTGCCCGAGTTTAAAAGGGTGATTAGCCTTACAACACCCGATAAGTTCTGGAGTCACGATAAAAATCAGAATGTTGAAAATTACCGCAGTGCAAAAGCAGCTGTCTTTGAGCTATTTGAAAATACGGATGAGAGCCTTTACTCATTGCTGTCAAAAATAGCTTCTGGAGATCATGCTGTAATTGGGCATGTAAGTGATAGAACGAGTAAAGCTTTGGTTATATGGGGTAGTGAATAATTTTCATATTTACTATAAGAGAGTACTGATTGTGTCTGATTTTGGTATTTTCTGAGATAGCAGCGCTAGTAAGAGTATGCTGCTCCTGAATTCAGATAACAAGTGCAACTGCATGGCTGGCTTATGATGCGTGGTTGCTATGCTATGGGTTGGTAGTGGGAGGCTGGTTTAACAAGGTTATGCCGCCGTTGATTGCTAATTATGAGGGTGGTTCGAAAAAATTTGCTGGCCCTGACGTGGGGAAATCGTTACTTTAGCCGAACTAATGAACTTTTCAGTAGATTAGAGATTTTAATCTGTGCTCGACTATCGTCAGCTGCAGGCGCTTGCAGCAGTATTAGAAGAACAAAGTTTCGATAAAGCGGCCCAGAAGCTCCATGTCACACAGTCCGCTATCTCTCAACGGATCAAGCAGCTGGAGGACAAGCTGGGCCATTCACTAGTGGTGCGAGGCACACCGTTGCAGGCAACTCGCGCTGGGCAGCAGGTGCTGAAGCATTACCGGCAGGTCAGTCTGTTACAGAATGACATGTTGCAGGGGTTGACTATTGATCAGGGTGAAGGCTACAGCCGTCTTTCCATCGGCCTGAATGCCGATAGCCTGGAAACCTGGTTCCTGGATGCCATGGCACCACTGATGGCGGCGAAAAAGCTGTTGCTGGAGCTAAAAGTGGATGATCAGGATCAGACGCATCATCTGCTACGAAGTGGTGAGGTGATTGGCTGTATTACCTCCAGTCCGGAAGCGATGCAGGGTTGCAGCTGTATTCCGCTGGGGGTGATGCCGTACCGCTGTCTGGCCAGCCCGGGTTACATGGCGCGCTACTTTCCAGACGGTGCGAACCGTGACGGTTTTCTATTGGCGCCGGTTGCTGAATACAGCAATAAAGATGAACTGCAGAACCGTTATCTGGAACGGTTTTTCGGCTTGAAGGCCGGTGAATATCCCTGTCACCGTATCCCGTCCTCAGTGGCATTTTTTGAGCTGATTCAGCGTGGTTATGCCTGTGGTATGGTACCTGACCAGCAAAGCCATGCGTTGATTGATAGTGGTGCAGTAATTGATATGACGCCAGGTCAGTACCTGGCAGTGCCACTGTACTGGCATGTCTGGAACCTGAAAACAGGCTTGGCTCGTAAATTAACCGACACCCTGATGGCTGCTGCGGCGCGCTCTCTTGACCCTTTTGATGTGCATAAAAATCTGGAACACCCGCTGTAATGGCATCAGCTCTGCTGGTGTCTCAGGGGTTGTTACAGAAAGAAATCGTTACAGGCAGAAATCGTTACAGAGAGTTATAACGTTGTTGAACTGAGCAAGGGTTGAACTGAGCAATTTTGTCCAAGCGTTTTTATCCAGCTTTTCGTACCCTGCAAAAATACAGAGTTGATCAGCACGGTAATCAGTGATGGCTAAGGGTAAAACACAGCAGCATAACCGCTTCCACTATGTGCGAAGTCAGCATCTTGAGCAGGTTGCGATGCTCAAAGCACAGATGAGTGACTTTACCTATAGCAAACATGCCCACGCAGAGTATTCTTTTGGTGTCACGCTGGCTGGTCGACAGGATTTCTTTGCAAGTGGTGCATTTTATCGTAGCCAGCCGGGTACGGTGATGGTGTTTAACCCCGGTCAGGTACACGATGGTCACTCCGGGGTCGACGATCCATTACAGTACCGGATGCTCTACATTCATCCGCAACAGCTTGAGCCCTTGTTGAGTGTGGCAGGTGTCCATCATAATCGTGACTTTCAGGTGGCTGATGTGCTGATTAATGACCCACAGCTGCGTCAGTCCATTCTGAGCCTGGTACAGTTGTTTGATCAGCCCGACCCTGATCACTTCCTGCAGGAGGCGCAGTTGTATCAACTGGCTGCCCGTATCGCTCAGCGTTACGGTCAGTACTCACCTGACCGGGTGGTACGTCGTATCGATAGCCTGTTGCTGCAAGCGCGGGATTATATTCATGCCCATTTAACCGATGAAATCAGCCTGGAGCAGATCAGTCGACAGGTAAATCTGTCCAAATATCATTTCTTGCGCTTGTTCCGACAGCAGTTCGGTATGACACCGCATCAGTACATTATTAACTGCCGGGTGAGTCGGGCCCGCGAAGCGCTGGAAGCTGGTATGGCACTGAATGATGTAGTCTACCGTTATGGTTTTACTGATCTCAGCCATCTTAACCGGCGCTTCAAGCCGATATATGGTATGACTCCGCGCCAGTACCAGCAGCAGCTATACCACTGCTAACTTTACGGGCAGCAGTTCGTCTTCTCTTTCTTTTATTGCTTCCTTCTGAATTATGCCTGGAGTCTATTCATGGTAGAAATACTGCTGTACGCCTTTGGCATTATGTACACCCCTGGCCCGGTTAATCTGCTCAGTCTGAACGGTGGTATTAATGGTCATGCAGTTCAGGGCTGGCGTTTCTGTATAGGTGTGGGGTGTGCCATGTGGTTGCTGTTTCTGCTATTCGGTTATACCGGTGCATGGCTGGTATCACCCGCATGGTAACAACCGCTAGGCCTGATTGGTTGTGGCTGGATTATCTGGTTAGCCTGGAAAGTCGCAAAAGCGGGTTGGCAAACATCGCCGCAAGGCGAAATACAATCTGAGACCGCTACTGGCTATTTACCGGGGTTCCGGGGTGGGTTATTTATGCAGTTGCTGAACCCGAAAGCACCGTTGGCTATTTTGCCCATTGCAACGGTGCAGTTCCCAGCGGCTGGGGTGGAGGGCACGGCGATTCTGTTCTGGTCGCTGGTGTTAGGCACAATGGCAGGTGGCGCACCGGGGAGCTATCTACTGGCAGGAGCAAAGCTGGGGCGTTTTATTCAAAATCCAGTTGTCTTTCGTGGCTTGAATCTGGTTATGGCGCTGCTGTTATTGTATGTGGCTGGTGATATTTTGTTAACGGCCACGTTCTCTTCACTATAGTCAGATAGAGGATCTTGAAGGTGAAGACCCTTGATAACTGTGTCATTTATGGGGGCATACTTCTTTGTAATCCGGTGTAATATTTCACAGGAAGCTAAGTCGCTACCATTGCAGCTGCTTATAGTATTTCAATGAATGTGGGCTCTGGTATACATGTGCAACATCATGCCATCTGTTCAGGTTTATTGACTCTTTAATACGGTGTTTCTAATGTAGATTGCCGGGGCCCAGAATGGCATTGTGCTTTGGTTGTTATGGGAATCCAAGGTTCAAGTGTCTGGGGCCCGTTTACTGATCTGTATGCTGAAGTTAATCATGGAGCGATTATGTATAAATTTACCCGTTCTTCCCTGGCAGGGCTGTTTGCACTGTCAATCTTCACCACCCCTTTTGCTTTTGCGCAAACCAGTACAGCACCTCAAATAACGGCAAATCAGATACCGAACTGTCCATCGCCGGGCGAAGGGAAAGACTCTAAGGATCAACCCGGCTGTTTTGATTTCTATGTGATGTCTCAGATCTGGCTACCTGAAAGCTGCATCAAAATTGACAATTCAGGTTATCGCGCAGATCCGGAAGCCTGCAAGTCACTGGCCGATAACTTCAGTGGTGAAGTGACACCACATGGCCTGTGGCAAAACTATGAAACTGGTGGTTACCCATCTTATTGTACTGATGAGCAGCTCGATTTTGAGGGGCTGTCGGAAGCTTCGCGTCGTGCGTTGCGTGTATTGTACCCAGATGTGGTGCGTGACTTACCTGG
The DNA here is from genome assembly GCA_025800125.1 of Marinobacterium sp. Classification (GTDB taxonomy): domain Bacteria; phylum Pseudomonadota; class Gammaproteobacteria; order Pseudomonadales; family Balneatricaceae; genus Marinobacterium_C. The sequence continues at coordinate 30,483 of JAOXSF010000186.1, read as the reverse complement.
CCATGAGTGGAGTAAACATGGAACCTGCGACAACACCAGCCAGCAGGCATACTTTGATAAGCTGATTGATCGCCAGGCTGTACTTGAACAGGCGAATGCTCTGGTGAAAAAGAACAGTGGTAAAGCAGTTGCGTACAGTGCGCTGGTTGATGCCTATGGTGGCCAGTCAATGGTCAAGCTGTTCTGTAACCGCTATGAAAATAAAGATGATGCCAGTTATCCACGTCAGTACCTGAGCGAAATTTTCACGTTCTGGAGCAAAGACCTGAGCACCCAGCTAAATAAAGGTGCTGTCGCGTCCTGTGATCCAGCACTGCCGGTGTATATTCGTCCAACGGCGACTTTCATATCGATGGATGACTGGAAAAAGCGTTTCGCTGCGAAATATCCGGAGCCAGCAGCCGTAGGCTTTGATGTAGACGATACTGTGCTGTTCTCTTCTCCAGGCTTTCACTACCTGATTAACTTCAAGGGCTTGAGTACGCGCGGTGAAGTATTCTGGAACTGGATGAATAACGGCTTTGATGAGATGAGTATTCCGAAAGCCAGTGGTCGAGAACTGGTGCAGTTCCACCGCAATCGTGGTGACGTGGTGTACTTTATTACCCGTCGTCCAGGTACTGAGGTAGAAGAGCTGACGAGTGTGTTGAATGTTGTGATGGAAGCTGGGGTTAATATTCCAGTGGTTTTCACGGATGAGCAGTCTAAGACGCCATACATCAAAAAGCGCGCGATTGATGTCTATTATGGTGATTCTGATACCGACATTACTGAAGCCGAAGCCGCTGGTGCTGAAGGTGTGCGTGTGATGCGCTCGTCTGCATCGACTGCAACCAGTCCGAATGATAATGGCGCTTATGGTGAAGTTGTGATTATGAACTCAGATCATTGATTTTTATTTTTAAGCCGGGCTTCCGGGCCTGGCTCTTTGTTTATAGATAGTTAGTATAATAGCTAGAGTATTTTTTTTGGTGTTGATTTGTATCATGGATAAATCTTTACAATACCAATCTTGACTGTGTTCTTAATTATAAATCCTGTTTTTGAGTTTGGTTATCATTTTGGGTTTGTCTATTTTGGTGGAAATTAAGATTCGATCTGTTTTTGGTGTTGATATAGTTATATTTATAGGATAAGGTCTTGGATTGATGTATATCTCAGGTTGGTTTTTATAGTTCAATGGATTGAAATACATTTTTATAATGTAAGCGACAAAGGGAATTGTATATGTCTTCAGATCTTAATTAAAAATAACGTCTTTGTTACAGTGGCGTATTATTCTACATGGCTGCTTTTTTAAAAAGTGGCTATTGTCGTGCTGTTTTTCGCTATTAATATTTTCTACTCTTTTGAGAGATCATTTTTAGTATGGAAAGCATCAGGTCAGGCATTCGTTCAGCTATTGTTATCTTGTCAATTATCAGCCTTATTGTTGGATTGTTTCTGCTTCTGGATGCCACTATAACTGAGTGGTTATCTATGCTTTTTAATTCAGATATATCCTCTTTAGTATTTTCATTATTAGTGGTTTTTTTATTAACTTTTGATGTATTACTGCCTGTACCTTCAAGCCTTGTCAGTGTTGCTGCCAGCTCTTTGTTGGGGTTATTTAGTGGAGCTTTAGTCATCTGGGTAGGGATGATGGCTGGGAGTCTCTTTGGTTACTGGGTTGGTGCGCGTTGTAATCGGATATTTCTGTATAAAATCCTGGGCGAGCGTGAGTACAGTCGCGCAGAAGCGATGATGGGGCGTTTTGGTAGCGGAATGCTGATAACGATGCGTGCTGTACCGATTCTGGCAGAAACATCCGTGATTCTGGCAGGAATGGCTGGTATGCAGAAGGGGCGTTTTCTGCTGGCGGTTACGCTATCTAATACAGGTGTTGCTTGTGCATATGGCTATATAGGTGCTACAGCACAGCAGGAATCATCCATGTTGATTCTGATTGCAGGCAGCGTGTTGTTTGCCGGGGCTGGCTTCCTGCTAAATACATGGATGCAGCACCTTTATTCTGAAAAAGCGCCGGAAAATGGGTCTGAAACAGTAACAGCTGATTCTGATGTGGGTGATAAAACACTAGCTCTGGAGCCTCAGTGGAGCGCTCAAGTAATTAAAGCAGGGTTTGATATTCATTATCACTACCCAGTAATTTTCACCCGTGCCATTTTTGCCTCTGATAATGATTGTATTCGTAACCTGTTATTGCCTCGTGCTTCATCTGGCGCTGGTGTCATCGTGTTTGTAGATGAGGGGGTTATGACTGCACAGTCCTCATTGCCTGAACAGATAGCGCATTATTTCCAGAGTTGTTGTCCATCTATTCCTGTCTTTTCCATAGAGGTAGTACCCGGAGGAGAACCTTGTAAAACACGTCAGCAGATTGAGCGTATGCAGCGTAGCATGCTGATGTATGGTGTTGATCGCCATTGTTTTGTCTTTGCTATTGGTGGTGGCGCTGTGCTGGACGCGGTAGGTTTTGCCGCTGCCAGTTTTCATCGTGGAGTCAATCTTGTGCGTTTACCTACAACCGTTCTGGCGCAGAATGACGCAGGTGTCGGGGTAAAAAATGGCATTAATGATCAGCAAAAGAAAAACCTCATTGGTGCGTTTCAGCCGCCACTGGCTGTTATTAACGACCAGGATTTTCTCCTGACGCTGTCTCAGCGCGATAAACGGGCAGGTTTGGCTGAAGCGGTAAAAGTCGCCGCTATTCGGGATCAGGCACTATTTGAATGGATGGAAGAGCATGCTGATGCACTGGCACATGCAGAGCCAGCCGCCCTGGCCTATTCAATTCGCGAGTGCGCTCGCCTGCATCTTAATCAGATTGTACAAGGGGGAGACCCATTTGAATATGGCACCGCTCGCCCTCTGGATTTTGGCCACTGGAGTGCGCATCGTATGGAGTCTCTGGTTAATTACCAGTTACGCCATGGTGAAGCTGTTGCTATTGGTATTGCACTGGACACAGAGTATGCCGTACGGGCCGGTATGCTCTGTGCAGATAAGGGCGCGCGCGTCTGTAATCTCTTGTATCAGCTGGGGTTTCAATTATGGCACCCGGTATTAAAGCAGCAGAGAGAAAATGGCGAAGCGGCATTTCTGGAAGGGTTGGAAGAATTTCGGCAGCATCTGGGTGGGACGCTTTGTATAACGTTGCTGACAGATATTGGCCTGGCTACAGAGGTTAATTCGATGGACAGGGCGCTATTACTGGATGCCCGTGATGCGCTGGCGCGTCGTTATGCTGTATCTGCTGGTGAACAGACAACAGAAGCGGAGCCCGTATGTTGAAGTTCTGGTTGATTTCTGCCCGTATCTCTAATCTGCCAACTGTGTGGACTAACGTACTGGCTGCTGCAGGACTCGCACAGGCCGGAGCTCTGTTAGTACCGGGGTTAGAGCTGAACGGCGCTGGTGCTGAAGCTGGTTCGCTGATTGGTGTCGTCATGCTATTGGCGATGCTGTCGCTATCACTGATGTACATAGGTGGTATGTTTCTGAATGATGCTGTGGACTATCACTGGGATCAGCAACATGGCAAAGAACGGCCTGTAGCATGTGGCTTGTTGTCTCGCCGTTATGTAGCTGCTGCGGCTGTATTATGTCTCGTACTGTCGATATTGCTGGTGGTATCTGCGGTGCTTTATCAGCAGCAGTATCTGCCTGCTGACACTCAGGCGACGTTGACCTCAGCCCATGAATCCGCAGCTAGCGTTGCTTATGACAACTCTGCCATGACAGGCTGGCCAGCCGTGCTGGCTGTTGTGGGGCTGGCTGTGCTGGTGGTGATGTATGATTTTCTGCATAAGCACTATCCATTATTCAGCGCAATGCTGATGGGGGGGTGTCGGGCAGGGGTTTATATCGTTACCGGGCTGATGTTACAGGGGCTTAGTCTCCAGTTGCTGCTGGCGGCGCTGACATTACTGGCGTATATAACCGGGCTGACATTACTGGCACGGGCAGAACATCAGCAGAGTCTGCTACTGGGCAGATCTGTAATAGGGGCATTGTTGCTGATCTTCTCGCCTTTGATTATAGCCTTGCTGTATGGTCTGGATCAGCCATTGTTATGGCCGGTGGCTCTGATATTTCTGGGCTGGGTACTGCGGACGGTTCGACGACTGCTGAATCTGCAGCGAGGCGAAGAGATACGCAATGATGAAGAGATACGTAATGGTCAAAAAGCGGTCACTGTTGGCAGTTGTATAGGCGCTTTACTTGCGGCGATTCCGTTGATTGATGCTCTCATGCTGGCTAGCCTGGGAATGCTGATACCTGCGTTGGCCTGTCTGGTGGTGTTTCTGTTGATACCGCAGCTGCATAAATGGGTCAGCGGTACCTGATACCTGACTCTCTGGAATGGAAGACGGAGTAAAAATAATGGTGCGATCCCAGCATGATGTTGCAAGCCGCATTGAAAGTACCTTGAGTGATTGTGGTTTACACGAGACGTTAATCACCGATTTTATGGCTGCATTGGGAAGTGATGCAGTGAACTGGCTGAATGACACCTGTCAGCAGCTGACAGCAGCAGATCTGTCAGCCAGAGCCTTGATGTTTCTGAAATTCAGTGGCCAGACGAAAGGGCGGCTGGGTTATCAGCTTGAGCATACGTCGCTCGACAACAGGTGGTCCGTGGGCGGTCTGGTCAGGTTGGTGTTGTTACAGAAAAGTCTTACAAGTGCAGCCGGACAGCGTGAAACGTTGATTCGTGAAATTTATCGGCTAAGCGGCAATAACGAAAAATATTTATTGGCTCGAGGGTTATCTATTCTGGATGCTGAAGGTGCCTTGCTGGATATAGCGCTGGATATGGGCCGCACTAACGATGAGAATCTGCTGGCTGCTCTGGTACAGAATAACCCTTACCCTGCCAGGTTTTACACCGAAGATCAATTTAATCGTCTGGTATTGAAAGCAGCTTTCTACAATCTTGATCTCGGCCTGATTGATAAACTTGATAAAAGAATTAATCCAGAGTTGATTGAGCTTTGCAATGATTTTATAGACGAGCAAGATAATGCTGGCCGTGATTTTACAAACTCCATCTATATTATAACAGGACGTTACTGATTAACATAATAGGGTTTTAATGTTTTTGTTTTTTAATTTAAATGTTTTTTTTGGTTTGTTTTTGGATAGAGCTGTTTTTTATTGTGGCAGCTTGTTATAAATCCATGGTTTTTTGAATAATTTTTTGACTTTTAGACTGTATAAAAAGGAGTTTTGTATGCAGTTTTTTGATCCACATATTCATATGACATCACGTACTACTGATGATTATCAGCGTATGTATGCGTCTGGTATCCGAGGGGTGATAGAGCCTGCTTTCTGGCAAGGGCAGGCCCGCACATCTGTTGCCAGTTTTACCGATTACTTTGACATGATCATTGGTTGGGAACGTTTTCGTGCAAGCCAGTTTGGTATCCATCATTACTGCACTATTGGTTTGAACCCTAAAGAGGCCAATAACCTGGAAATTGCTGAAGGGGTTATGGATATTCTGCCGCAATATCTGGTGAAAGAGGGTGTTGTTGCGGTAGGTGAAATTGGCTATGACGATATTACGCCAATGGAAGACCGTTTTCTGGCCATACAGATGGGGCTGGCTATGGAATTTGGTCTGCCGGTATTGGTACATACACCACACCGGGACAAACTGGGTGGTACCCGACGGACGCTTAGCCTGATTCGAGAAGTCGGAATTGATGAAGATATGGTGATTATTGACCATCTGAACGAGCAGACACTGCCGCTTGTACTGGAGTCCGGTTGCTGGTGTGGGCATTCGATCTACCCGGACACCAAAATGTCAGAACAGCGTATGGTTGAACTGCTAAAGCGGTATGGTCTTGAAAAAATGGTCGTGAACAGCGCAGCCGATTGGGGGGTGAGTGATCCATTAAAAGTACCAAAAACCGCGAAGGCAATGCTCGAAGCTGGTTTCCAGGAAGAGCATGTGACACAGGTGCTGTTTAATAATCCAATTGATTTCTTTGCCCGCAGTGGTCGTATTAATCGGGAAGAAGTAGCGACAACCATCCAGGTAGATCAGACAAAACTCTGGCAGGAGAATTCCGCGCTGCGAGGTCAGGAGCCCATCGTTCAATGCTGAATGTGACCTCTGCCCGGCGAGGCTGGTGTTCATCTGAACTGGCCTACTGCAGCAACCTGCATCCCGGAGAAACATTGCAGGAGGTGCTGGACAACCTGCGCCGTTACCTGGCACCTGTTCGCCAGCAGCGTGGACTTACATGGATGGATGCAGGCCTTTGGTTAAGTGCCAATGTTGCGGTTGAATTGCAGCATCCAGCTTCGCTTAGTGTATTTCGCCAGACGTTGCAGTCAACGGGGGTTCGTCTGACCTCACTGAACGGTTTCCCGGCTGGTATGTTCCATCAGCATGGCCTCAAGGCCGGTGTATATCAGCCAGACTGGTCGGTATTGCAACGGCTGGAATACTCCATGGCGCTGGCCAGAATATTAGCTGCCTGTCTGCCTGATGATGTTACAACCGGTGTGATTTCAACTGTACCGCTGGGCTATCGAGTGGGCTGGACTGAGCAGAAACATCAGGCTGCTCAGTGGCAGTTGATGGAGCTATGTCATTTTCTGGCAGATCTTCGCCAGCAAACTGGCAAGCACATTATATTTGCACTGGAGATGGAACCAGATTGTGTGCTGGAGCGCAGTGATGAGCTGGTCGAGTTCTTGCAGACTTTGTCATTGCAAGATTCTGGTTCGCAATCAGATTCTGGCGATAAAGTGTCGGTTCTGGAATATCTGGGCTGCTGCTTTGATGTTTGTCATCAGGCTGTGGTTCATGAAGATATCTGCCAGGCACTGGTCGCAATTCGGAGTGCTGGTATCAACATTGCGAAAATACAGCTGTCCAGTGCGCTGGAAGTTGATTTAAACAAACCGGGTGTGGCGAAAGCATTAGTTGAATTCTGTGAGCCCCGCTATCTGCATCAGGTGAAAGCGATTAACTCTGCCGGTGATATTGCTGCATTTGAGGATTTGCCCTGTTTCCTCGATACCCTGCAACAAGATACTGCGTTATGGCGTTCAGCCAGAGTGCATTTCCATGTGCCGTTGTACCAGCAAAAACTGGCCGACCTTTCCATCTCGACGACATCTGCACAGTTGTTGCAGTTGTTCGATTATCTTGTCGAGCAGCCTCACTTTCAGCCAGTGTTGGAGGTAGAGACCTACTCATGGCAGGTAATGCCTGAGGCAGATAGGCCTCTGGATGATTGTGCACTGATTCAGGGGGTCTGCGATGAACTTGGTTGGGTAGAAGCAATGTTAGCGCAGCGGGGCTGTCTGGCCTGTGATGGGCTTTTAGAAGGCGCTGCGGTAATGGATGGTAATGCAGCAGATAAACAGACAGGGAATGTGGTGCAATGACAGCTTTATCCGACCCAGGGTCGTTGATTCTGGTAAACGCGGTGGGCCTGACTCCGGCGATGCTGGGTGAGGATACTCCGGCGCTGAATAGGTTATTGGCGCAGGCTGAATTGGCCACCCTTGACAACAGTTTTCCAGCGCTGACCACTACAGGCCAGGCAAGTATGCTGACCGGCCTGACGCCTGGAGAACATGGCATTATTGGCAATGGCTGGTATAACCGTGAGCGGGCAGAGGTTAATTTCTGGCTGCAATCCAATCGCCTGGTGCAGGGTGAAAAAGTCTGGCAATACTTGCGGCGTGAAGTGCCTCAGTTCAGCTGTTCAAATCTGTTCTGGTGGTACAACATGTACTCTGATGTGGATAATTCGATTACCCCAAGGCCGCACTACCCGGCGGATGGTCGCAAGATTATGGGAGTTTATTCGGAGCCACCATCGCTGGAGATTGAGATTGAAAAGCGTATTGGCCCGTTTCCATTCTTTAATTTCTGGGGGCCTGCATCTGATATTCGCTCGTCGCGCTGGATTGTGGATTGCGCCATTGAAGAATTCCAGATCAACCAGCCCTCATTACAGTTGGTGTATCTGCCCCACCTGGATTACAACCTGCAGCGTCTCGGCCCATCCCATCCTGATGTCGCACAGGATGTACGTGCATTAGATGCTGAAATTGGCCGCCTGATCGACTTTGGCCGAGATAACGGGGCTGAAGTGATGGTGGTATCAGAGTATGGCATTACTGATGTGCAGCAATCTGTGTCGCTTAACCGTATTTTGCGCGAAGCGGGCCTGTTACGGGTACGTCAATCTGTGAGCTGGGAGCTGCTGGATGCTGGAGCGAGCCGGGCATTTGCCGTAGCAGACCACCAGATTGCCCATATCTATATTCGTGACGCCTCCGACATCAGCCGTGTACGCCAGTTACTGGAAGCAACGCCTGAAGTTGATGCCGTCCTGGACAAGGTGCAGCAACAGGCCGCAGGCGTCTGGCATCCACGTAGTGGTGAGTTACTGGCAGTGGCCCAGCCTGGCTGCTGGTTTGATTATTACTACTGGCTGGACGATAGCAAAGCACCGGACTTTGCCCGCACGGTCGATATTCACCGAAAACCGGGTTATGACCCTGTTGAACTTTTTATTGACCCTCAGCTTGCATTCCCAAAACTGAAAGCAGCAGTACGTTTGTTGCAGAAAAAAATGGGTTTTCGCATGTTGATGGATCTGATTCCGCTGGATACTGGCCTGGTAAGAGGTAGCCATGGCCGTCTGGCAGATAATAGAAGCGATGGGCCTCTTGTTATAAGCAGTAAGGTTAAGAGTAGTACTATAAAAATACAGGATGTTTCAGAGCTGATTAAACGTTACTTCTGAACAATGACACATGGAGTGAATATGAAAAGAACACCATTGTATCTGGCAATTGGTGCAGTTGTACTGCCTGCATTATATGCCTGTGCGCCGGGAGCACAGCAAGTCTCTAACCAGCAAGCTTCCAGTCAGCAGGTTTCCAGTCAGCAAATAGAGAGCGCTACAGTTGATAGTGACATTATCAGTTGTGAGTTTCCCAAAGATGTGCCAGCGGCAAATGCAAGTCAGGCTGAGTTCGACCGTTATAGCTGGCGTATGTTTACTGCTTTGAATCAGGCGGCTGGTGATTACCGTGGCACACCGGATTGTGCTCAGCCATTGGGCTCTACCAGTAATACTGTATGGCGCAGTTATAAACAGGTAGGTGAAATCTTTCTGGAAGATGGTTCTAGCCCGGGGCCGTGGAATAGCGCTATAAATCAACAGCAGGTCTGGAGTTCTATTTCTAAAGTATCTGAGGACGGTGAAACTGCTGAGAGTACAATTAATCAGCCTGTCGGTGGCTGGCTGACCGATCAGCAGGGAAATCCTACCTATTATCAGATTGCAGCTAATGAGGTTTCTTATAACTATATTGTAAATAACGGGATATATAATAAAGAAGGTGCTGAAAGCTTTAGTCAGAAAATAAATTTTCCTGACTACTCAGTAGAAACAAAAGCAAGCTGGCGAATTATGGAACCTGGAGATGACCAGTCTCGTTATTTGACAACCCCTGCAACAGTTGAAACCTTTAATGATGAAGGTGATAAACGGGGCGTTACCAAAGAGGTCGTGCTGGGTCTGGTTGGCCTGCATATTATTACTAAGGCTAAAGGTTATCCGCAGTGGGTATGGGCAACATTTGAGCAGGTTGATAATGTTACCGATCAAAGCGTATATGGTCGGCCAAACTCCTACTTTAACCTTGAAGCGGCGAATGATGGTACTGCTAACCAGTCTCCTTGTAAAAACCATAATTTCCCTTGTAAGCCCAGGCCGGGTACTGTTTTCAGTACGCCTGACCCGCTTACTCGCCTGACGCCAATTGCGGCAGAAACCGGCGCTGTCAATAAAGAGGCACAGACTGAGCTGAGTGCCAATAAGTTTATGCAGTATTATGAGCTGGTGACAACTCAGCGGCCTAAATATCCAAATGATCCAGGTAACCCGAGCGGTACACCAACACCTGCTGTATCTGCTAACACAACAATGGAAAGCTATATTCAGCCTGTCAGCAGTTGTATGGATTGTCACTCTACAGCGGCTATTCAGCCTGGGCAGCGTAGTGATTTTTCATTTCTGTTCCTGCATGCAAAGTCTGTAAAACAACCGTAACCAGATAACTGCTACCTGGTATAGAAATAATATTTCTAACCAGAAAAATACAAGGAGAGGTAAAGATGGGTATTTTGAATGGACCGCGTATTAATTTCTGGGGTGGTATAAGAACAAACGTTGCCCTGGCGAATAATCAGCAGATTTTTAGCGGTGAAAAAATTGTTGATCTGGTTAATCCAAGCGTTGTGCCCGGGATGAACCATACTGATGAAAGTATTGTCGCTTTTTTACAGGAACCTACACTAGAGGGTTACTTCACTAAAGGTGGCTGGAACTACTATGGCGACCATCAGGTTAGCTTCCGTGATGCCAAAGTCAGTTCAGCAGGTATGCCTGGTGAGATAAAGACAACAGCCGCTCTGGTGGATACACCTGTTTTTCTGTTGGGTTCGTTAGACCCGAAAACAGGTGAAGGGCCGTTTGCCTCACCAGTGATGGTGGACCTTGACCCAACGGGTAGCACTTCCACTCAGATTTATGTAGGGGGATTGCAGATTGGGACGGGCGATAAACCCAAATTGCTGATTCGCCATAATACGGTTTGCTCTAGCCATGACCTTAACAGGCGTATCATTGCAGGGGCTAAAGATTCGCCTGATTCGTCAATGATTAATGGCACTTTTCAACTGTTTTTTCCGATGGATAGTGTTGTTGAGTGGGATCAGCAGGATGAGTCACTGAAAGCGATTATCGGTGACCCTCAGGCAACCGGGATCGTATTACGCTTCTGTATGTTTGAGATGAATCCCGAGCTGACCACAGACCAGCTGGTAGAACAGTATAAAGATAATATGTCACCGTCAAACCCCAGTATTGGCCGGGTGGTCGGCACTTTGGCCGCCGCTTATGCCGGGGAGCCGAAAAGCTGTCCGCAGGGGCGTCTGTTACGTGGAGAATGGCGTGACTATGATACTCAGCATCAAGCAAGCAGTTACGATTATCAGCAAGATAATAAGCCTCAAGCTATGAACACCACAGGCTATGCTGAGTTAAGCGCTTCATGCCTGAGCATGGATACACTTAGCCTGATGCTGAAGGCTAAGTTTCGAGCGGAACGTACAAATATTACCGGGCCGATAGACCCTAATATTGATATGGGATGCCTGACACTCTATGCGGGGGCTACTGAAGTTACCAGGTATAATGACCAACCATCCGACTATTATCTCTATGGTGGCATCATTGATCTGCCAGTAGATGAAGGACAGCACACCGCGCTGGCGTCTTCTGCCATTCGTATCTCTGCAAGTGCAGATAAATCTGCTGGCCCGGGCCGCTATACGCTGGATGTGAACGAAGCCGCGATACGTATCTACAGTGAAAGCCGTAATACCTATCTTGATGATGGCGCAACATCATTTGATATGACATTAGAGATCAGAGAGCTCGGTGGCACACTGAAAACAGATACGACCTTATCCTGTTCGCCAGGCCGCTCTGGTTTGTTACCTCAACCAGACCTGAGTGAGTTCAGTACGAAAATGGCGGGGTGTCATGTTCTACCACAGACAATGACCGATCCGGTTCCGGCCTGTCTGGCTGAAACACCGGACGCTGAGGCTATATGGAATAGTTTGAAAGAGGTACTGATGCCGAAGTTTCTTGGTACCCCTCAAGAAATCTCTGCTGCAGCGGGTAGTTCTCAGGTGACTATCAATATATCCGTTGCCAGTGCGCCTGTACCTGAGAATGAAATGCCGTATTACTATGCTGGGATTGCCGCATATAAGATCAAGGCTGTTGATGCTCCTGAAACAAACTACTTTGCCAACTTCCGTAAGTATCCTTCTGTACTGACGGCTAGCGCGCCAGGTATGGATGGTCAACTGGTAGCTGCCCCGGTGGTAGGAGAAGAGGTTAGCTGGGAGCAGGTATATGCTTATGTATTGCGTTTCTATTATCTGATTTTCCCTGCTATGTCCAAGCGCATGCCACTGAATTTTGCCGATGTGGTGAATGGTGCTGGGCCTCAGATGCTGGCCAGAACGTCGGATACCTATCGTGATACCAGCCTGTATATGCCGATTGTACGCTCTATGACACCGGTTCAGGTGCGGCTGCTGCATGCTTACCTGAATAAAGAAACCTGGCAAGGTTAATTGCTGATCACGCCACCTCGTTATTGGGGTGGCGTTTTATACCTTAAAGATTCAAGAGTTAAAGATCTGAGCTTTCTTTTCAGAAAAAGCTTTTCAAAAAAGCTTTGTAGAAAAGCTTTGTAGAAAAGTTGTTGCAGAACAGCTTTTGCAGAAAAGTCTTGGCAGAAAACAGCAGAACAGGGGCATCCATGCAGGGTAATAAAAAGATTGAAGTTGCAGGTAATATAGAAAATGTAAGTGCAGAAGGTGTTGTTTGCAAAGGGCTGAAAAACCCACGCGGTATGGTGGCACTGGATGAACAGACATTACTGCTGATTGAAGCGGGTAGTGCGCAGGATGAGCCTGACGGTCGGGTTGTTCGAGTAGCGTTGCAGGATGGGCGCGCGCCAGAAATTGAAGTGCTTTCCCAGCGGCATAGCGCGGTCAATATGCAGCCGGTGATGCAGCGTGATGAAATTATGGGGTTGTCTGATCTGGGTCTGGCAGACGGGCAGCTGTTGGTCAGCCAGACCAACGGTATGATTGAGTCATCGGTTTCCCGTCTGTCGCTCAATGGGCAGGGGCAGGTTGTTGACGGTGCTCAGTTGCAGCCCTGGGCGCAGGTGCCTGGGCATATTAACTGTATTGCTTTTAATACACAGACTGAGCGTTGGTTTGCGGTTAAACCAGACCGTAATCATGTGGTTGAATTTGACCCGAATGGTCAGGAACGGCTGGTGGTTTCACTGAGCGATCTGGAACAGGGCCAGGATGCAGTACCCGTTTATATGGTATTTGATGAAAACAGCGGCTGTTTCCTGCTGACGCTGTTTTCTGGTGAAGTTGGTCGAGATACGAATACTGCAACCAAAGGCGTTGCGTTTAATGGCCAGGCAGGCAAGGTGATCAGCCTGGACCCGAAAAGCGGCACCTGTAAAACCATTGTTGATGGGTTGAGTGCGCCAACCGGTATTGATATTGCGGATGGCACGCTTTACGTGTTAGAGCTTTGTGCCGGTTTCCTCGAGCCTCTACGGGCGATGGATGATGCGGAGCGCTGTCTGCATGGGGGCTTCCAGCGTTTTTCAGGCCGTCTGTTGGCGATCTGTCTGGAAAGTGGTGAACAACAGATATTGGCGAAGGCGCTGGATACGCCGTCTAATGTTTGTGTGGTGGGCGACAGCATCTATATCAGCGAAGGGATGGGAATGCCAGGACGGCCAATACCGCACCCTGACGGCACGGTTGTGCCATTACAGGGGCAGTTACGACGCCTTATCCGTCAGCGTTAAAATATTTGTGAACTCTAAACTCTTTTCAAAATTAAATCAGCTGAGAAACTGGGCTATTTAAACGTACAGTTATTTAAAAAGCACACTGACTCTGAAACGTCCTGCTATGCCTGATGTCTGCTCAATCGACAGCTGCCAGCTATTGTGCTGGCAGATTCGCTCTACAATTTGCAGACCAATACCGGTGCTGTCCCCAGATTTACGGTGATTACCCGATGGCAGTGGGTTCTCTACATAAAGCCCCTGTGGGTTGATCACCACTCGAATGCTACCCTGGCTGTGGCGTAGTGCGTTGCGGCAGAGGTTTTCCAGTAGCAGCGAGAACATTGCAGCATGCAGTTCTACCTGCAAGGGTGTGGTGTGAATCTCAAAACGTTGCCAGTCACTTTCTGCGTAACCCTGTTTGAGCTCCAGTATCATTTCTTCCAGCATGAGCAGGTTGATGAGTGTACGTTGTTGTGGTTGGCTGCCCTGTTCTCGGCCCAGCCATAGAAAACTGTCAATAATCAGGTTCATACGGCGGGTGGCGGTGTTCATACGGGTCATTACCCGGCCTGACATTGGTGTTTCAGGCAGCAGTGCTTCCAGTAACTCGAGGTTGCCCTGCATCACCGTTACCGGGGAACGTAATTCATGGCTGGCAAAGCGGGTGAAGTCCTTTTCGCGTTCTACAAACCCTTGTAACCGTTCCAGCATCTGTTGAAAAGCCAGGCTCAGCTCACCGATTTCATCATCACGATCAATCACTGGAATAGGCTGGCGGGTATCGGTTACCTGGTCAATTTGTTGTTTAAGGTGCAGTACCGGTTCTACCAGTCGACGGGTCATTCGCCAGGCTAGCAGGCCGGTAATTAGCGTGGTTATCAGTAGTCCGATTGCAATGGTGATAAAGCCAGTCCACTCATACTCTTCAATATCGCCACCACCACGGCGATCAATAACAATGTAATAGCGTTGTCCGGTGTTGGGATGCAGGCCAACAAAAACCATATGGCCTTCATCCAGTTTGCTGGTGCCCAGCTTTTTTATTTCGGCCAGCTGCGCCGGAATTGTGGCCGGAGGAATGTAAAACTCCAGGTTGTCGATTTCGAATGATTCCCCATTGCCATTAGCGATCAGCTTTTCAATATGTGGTGAAAAATTCTCGACGCTATCGGGGCCGGCGACATCGCCATAGATCTCGTAAACGACCCATAAGATCAGCACCAGCATCAGAGAGATCAAAAATGAATACAGACCCATCTCCAGCGCAATACGGCGGGTGTAGTTCAACTTCATGCTATATCACCTTGTAGCACGCTATATCACTTGCACTCATGATATATGGTTCTGCTCATCTGTTGTCGGGTCAACCAGTCTGAAACCCTGGCTGCGCACAGTGTGCAGCATTCTTTGCTGGAACGGTTTGTCCAGTACGTTACGCAGCTGGTAAATATGGGTGCGCAGGGCGTCGCTGTCCGGTAGATCATCGCCCCAGGCGTCCTGTTCCAGCTGATTACGGTGTACGACCGCAGGTGCATGGCGTACCAGACAACGCAGCAACGCAAATTGCAGGCGAGTCAGCTGAAGCAATGTGCCTTCCCTGTGGGCCTGGTAATTGCTCAGGTCAAGCGTGAGCGGGCCGAAGCTCAGGGTTTGTACCTGGTGGTGAGAAACCCGTTTACTCAACGCATTAATACGCATGATCAGCTCACGAATGTGAAACGGTTTAGTGAGGTAGTCATCGCCTCCGGCGTTAAACCCATCAACCTTATCATCCAGCGTATCGCGGGCTGTAAGGAACAGAATGGGTACAGTGCTGCCATGTTTGCGCAGTGCTCGACAGGCGCTCAGGCCATCTGTGCCGGGCATCATGACATCCAGCACAATCACATCGTAATGCTGCTGGGTCGCCAGCTGCACAGCCTGCTGACCATTGGTAGCGCAGTCGGCAACGATCCCCTGTAATTCCAGATGATCCATCACCGTGCTGAGAATATCCGGGTCATCATCTACCACAAGTACATGCATGGGTTCTTCTCCTTATGTAACAGATACCAAAGCATGACAGCATCAGTGTGAATGATCTGTAAAGACTTCTGATATTTACCGGTTTGTACAGGCGACAGCTGTTGTATGGATGACAGCCACCCCATGACGTTTTGTAAAGTTGTCCTGACATAGCCATACCATTTCCAGACAGAGTCTGCGTACTGTTGTCCGCATACTTATGCCATCTGACTTAGACGATATTTCAGGCCGATATTTCAAGCTTCAGGAACCGTATTTCGAGGACAGAGTGATGGCAGGACAAAAAAGGAAGGCTCATGGGGCTGTAACTGGGTGGGGCATCTCACCGCTGGCCAGTGCTGTTGCATTGGGTGTGACAGCGTTATTGAGCAATACAGTTGTTGCGCAAAGCTTACCGGGGGCAGTGCTGCATAACAGTCTGGAAAATACCAGTGAACATGACCTGTTACGTAGTGAGTTGATGATGCCACTACGTTACAGCGGTGACAGGCTGTTCTACAGCCTGTTATCAGGTGTGGTTGCGGATGAGCGTAATCGTCAGCTGGGGCTTGGCCTGGGTATACGGCAGCGCTGGCAACAGGGGCTGATTGGCGGTTATATCAACTGGGACTACTTGCAAGGGCAAGGTAGAGGAGGCAGTAACAACAGTCACCTGCAGCAGTTGACACTGGGGGCAGAGTGGCTGACGCAACGCTGGCAGTTGCACGGTAACCTGTATTTGCCACTCAAGCGCGATACCACCCTGAACACCGCATTTAATGACTACAGTCAGCAACAGCTGGATACGAGTACAGGCAGCTTACAGTTATACAGCCGTCGCTGGCGGGAGCAGGTGCAGCAGCGCCGGGAGTTGCTGGCTGGGGCTGATCTGGAACTGGGGTATCGGTTACCGCTGGCCAGTCCGGACTGGCAGTGGCAGCTGAAGGCCGGTATTTCTCACCGTGAAGGCAAGCAGATTGGTGACTACCAGGGCGGTTGGCTGGGTAGTGCAGTACGCTGGTCTGGTATGAACTGGCTGCCGCAAGGCTCGGTAGTGGGGTTGGAAGTTGAAGCGCACTATGATGAGCGCAACAAAGAGAACCATCTGGCGGCACTGACACTCAGTATCCCGTTTGGTATGGGGCGTTCCATCAGTGAAAGTGGCACCACGGCGGATCATCGTTTGAACTGGCTGGCACCGATTGAACGCCAGCGTATGTTGAGTACCACGGATTATCAGTACCGTGCTGCGCCCATGCAGTTGTCAGAAAGCCGGGAAGACCTTCAACTGCTGGATGGCCGACCATTGGCTGGGCGCAGTGCAACTCAGGTAACTGCGGGCCAGTCATTACAGCAGGCAATTAACAGTGGTGCTGAAGTGGTGATGGTTGCGGGTACGCATCAGCTGAATGAAGCACTGGCGCTGGAACATGACAACCAGTTACTGGTGGGGGCTGACACACCATTGCGCACAGTACAGTCAGGCCAGTTGGTCACCCTGGGTGAAAAAGCTGTGCTGCGTGGCAATCTGGACGGGCAACCGCTGGTTGAAGTCAGTGGTGATGGTGTGCAATTACATAGCCTGACCCTGGAAAACCAGAGCACAGGGCTGGTCAGTACCGGGGTAAACCTGGTGGATGCAGAAAATGCTCAACTCATTAATCTGACGATCAATACCCGCTCTGATACTGGCTTTGGTGTTGTTCAGCAGGACGGCAACAGTCAGTTGACGGATGTCAGTATTACCACCGCAGGGCGTTCGGCCCATGGTGTATTGGTGATGCAGGGTGGAGAGATGAAAGTCAACGGTCGTTACCATTTCAGTGGTGTGTCTGATCTTGCCGATGAAGGCAGTGTCAGCTTGCAGGGGCGGATTATGGCAGATTACCTCGATGAAGAGGGTGATCGCCAACAGGCAGTGATGGAGCAGAATATCACTGGTCATAACTTTGTTCAGGTTGGTGGTATTGAGGCCGGTGCTGTACTGGCCGATGGTAAAGTTCTGGAAAATGGTGCAATTGCCATAGGCGGTGGTGCCATTGGTGCAGAAACATTGTTCGCCTTTGCCCAACTGCGTCGTCAGCTGCCGCAGGCCGATACCCTGGTGATGGGTGAGGTGGAAGGCTCGGTGAATGATCAGATGAATCAGGAACTGGGCCGGGCGCTGTATAACCTGGGTATGAATACCCATCTGGTTGCGGGTGGTCAGACTGCATCAGGCGGGGTTGATCTGTTCCTGGCGGGACGCCAGCGTACAGCGGGTGACGGTGATGGTGCGCGCTTTGGTGTCCATAGCTGGGGGGACTTTGATAGTAGCCAGCCGACCGGACGAGACCTGCCGCGCAGTGCGCCGGAGCATCAGCCTAATCTGCACTACCTGCGTGATATTGGTCAGCCGGATGCGTTTTACTGGTATACCCTTGAAGCTGCTGCCTTTAATGATATTCACTGGATGACAGCAGCGGAGATTAGTCAGTACCAGATGTTGACCCGCTGATAATCGCCAGAGCGGTTCGTTGAGATAGTGGGCTATTGAGATAGCAAGTTATTGAAATAGCAAGTTATTGAAATAGCAGATCGTTTACCTGACAGGGGCATTAAAGCAACAGATGGCTGGGCTGGTTACAGGAAGGGGGAAACTGCAACCGGTCGTCCCCGTTTGTCAGGTAGCGGCACTATACGCAGGCTGAAGTAGTGTAGGGGTGTGGCATGATGTCGCAGCGGCAGGTTTGTTGGTACGGGTGTTCTGTTGTCGAGTGGCCCATGGAAGAAAACAGGGGGCAGACTGTGACAATCTGTCACATCGGCCCTTGTCGCTGACATCGTTAGAATGCCCGGCAAATTCTGCCAGGAATCTTGATTATGCCCCGTTTATGCCCCGCTGCTGTGTCAAAGGCAAGACGCAGGCCACAGTTTTTGATGTCGCCGTGTTTATTACCTTCTTTTTCTACTGTGCTGGCAGTTTCGGTGCTGGCGACCTCTCCTCTGGCTGTAGCACAGGGGCTGAGTTGGGCTGCGCAACCTGCTGCTCCAGCAGGGCATGGTGTGCATCAGCACGGCGCTGCTGAGTCACAGGCGCAGCCAGCACCACCGGCGGCTGGCCATCGACGTGGTAAAACTTTTGTGCTCAATGGTGATCTGTCGGCCGAGGTAAAGGTACAGCTTTATCGGCCTGATTTTGATACGACCGTGCAAACGTTACAGGGCTCACAGCTGAAGCTGAAACCATCCGGGGTGGGTAACTACCATGCGCTGGTTGCTCATCAGCAGGGGGAAGGGTTTGAGCATACAGCGGTTCGCTATGTCTATCTTAATGGTAAGCCCAGTGGCCACTCACCTTCTGAACTGCTGGCACAGCCTCTTTCGCGGTTGGAGATTGTCCCGGCCCCTCTGCCTCGTGAACACCGTGTCTATACCACAGCAAAGCCTGCGCGTTTTGAGATCCGGTTTGATGGCTATCCTGTGCCACAACAGCCTATTACCCTGACAACAGCGGCGGGCACACAGCTTGATCTGTTGACCGATGATCAGGGTGTGTTGTTATTGAACTTTCCCAAAGACTTTTCCGAGGTAATCCCTGGACGGCGTCAAACCCCACCGGGGGATTGGCAGTTAAGCAGTTATATCCGTGATGATGGGGTGGTATATCGTACCAGTCTCAGTGGCGCTTACAGCCCGGACCCGGGGCACTGGCTCAGTTATGGGTTGGGGGCACTGGTTGCTTGTATCGGCTTTGGTGCTGGAATGGTGGTTAATCGTCGACTGCCAGTACAGCCTCGGAGGGCTAAAAAATGAGTTCAGATCGTCTATCTTCAGCATCAGGGTCTTCGGTGACGGGTTGTGCAAGCGCTACTGTTTCAACACGAAAGCGCTTTGCCAGCTGGAAAAATCTGACACTGCTGCGTCGTATGGTACAGCTATGTATGTTTATTTTTCTGGTATACGGCGCCACAGTCGTTGGCTTTTATGCCGCTGATAAGCTTTCCGGTGCTTTGCCGTCGTTGTCCTGTGCCTATGATGAGAACGGCGCTGACTATTGTGCGTTGATTCCTCTGCAACATCAGGTTGATCATGGCATCAGCCGAGCACAGAGCAGTGGTAACTGGCTGATGCTGTTTCTGCCAGTTTTGACTACTATTGGCACCTTTATGCTGATGTTTGTTGTCTTGAATAAGGCGTTCTGTGGCTGGATTTGCCCGCTGGGGTTTTTTCAGGAGGTGGCGCATCTTATCGGCCAGAAACTGGGGCTGCGTAAGGTTGATAGTTTATCCAGCCGTTGGGTTGATCGGGTGAGGCCCGTAAAATTTTTGATGTTGGGTGGGCTTGTTTTTGGTCTGCCTGCGTTGAGTGGGCTGGGTTTTGTCAGTGGTGATCTGGGAGACCCATTCTGCAAAATCTGCCCCAGTCGTATTATGACGACGCTGATGAATGGCACTAACCAGGAGCTGTATGTGAATACCTCCAGCCCTGGTTATATGGTGTTGTCAGTAACCGGAGATTTTCTGTTTGGATTGATGGTGGCAATGGCGTTGACATTGCGTCAACCATTCTGCCGGATCTGTCCATTACTGGCGATGCACGCTGTGTTTCGTAAGCTGGGGCTGGCCCGGTTGGTGAAACAGGGCTCAGGCCGCTGTGATCGCTGTGGTTTGTGTGCCCAGGCCTGTCCGATGGATATTCGTGAACTGCAAACTGATTTTAATCATGTCGCAAAACCGCAGGATATTACCCATGCTGACTGTACCCTATGTGGCCGTTGCGTGGAGTTCTGTCCAGATAAAGATGTGCTACAGCTACGTTATCTGGGGCAACCGATTTTCAGTTCCAGCCCTGGGTATTTCAAAGCACGGAATAAAACCCAGAAAGCATGGGATCGTATCCAGTTGCTGGAGTTGCAGCCCGAAGACAAATCTCAGCGTAAACAGCAGGTGACGCCGTGAACCCGGAGATGCTGGGAGCCGGTATTGGCGCGGGCTTTGGTGCTGCATTTATGATTGGCCTCAGTTTTGGCAGTGGCCCCTGTAACCTGACCTGCCTGCCTTACCTGGGGCCGATGATGCTGGGGCCGGCAGCACAGCGGCCATTTTATGCAGCGCTGCTGCCTTTTATGCTGGGGCGTTTACTGGGATATATAGCGCTGGGTGTAACGGCTGCGTTACTGGGAGAGTGGGTCGCTCACTGGTTGGAGCATCCAGCGATTCCGTTACTGGTGGCGCTGGTTACAGGTTGGTTAGCGTTGCGGTTATGGGTGCAAAGTGGCCAGACACAGTCCGTAGGTTGTACGGCGGCGCGTCCACCTGTAATTATTATTGGTGATGATCAGGAAATGGTACAGCAGGAGAAAAAACAGCAACCGGCTGACAACGCATCATTACAGTTGATTGCCACAGATGCGATAAAGCCTGCCTCTGAAAGGGTTGCTGCCGGGCATGAGCATACTGAGCGCAACTGGCTGCAATTATTGTTACTGGGTATGACATTAGCACTGAACCCCTGTTTACCTTTACTTGGGCTGTTGGCAGCGGCGACACAGAGCGGCAGTGCGATAGTGGGTGCTTTGCTGGCGCTGGCA
Source organism: Marinobacterium sp. (assembly GCA_025800125.1). Lineage (GTDB taxonomy): Bacteria > Pseudomonadota > Gammaproteobacteria > Pseudomonadales > Balneatricaceae > Marinobacterium_C. The sequence continues at coordinate 9,446 of JAOXSF010000186.1, read as the reverse complement.
TTTGGTCTGGGAGCGGTACTGATTCCGTCACTGTTGGTGCGCTATGGTGTGGCATTGCTGGGGCAGACGTTACGTGAGCAGTTAGCTCACTGGCGAATTGCTCTGGCGCGTACGGGTGCTGCACTGTTAATGTTGATTGCATTGAGTAGTGGTTGGCAGGGTGTCGTACAGCTGTCCCGGTAGTGGACAGCTGTCGGTTTAGTCGACCCGTTTTAATTGCCTGTCTGCGTTTGAAAATGGAACTGCTCTTACAGGCTGGTTCATGTAAGGGCCAAAGCATGTAAAGATCAGAGCATCTAAAGATTAGAGCCTGCTAGCGATCTGAAGCTGGACGCCAGGCAACTGCTGGGTTTACTTTGTAACTCCAGGGCAGGCCGGAGTTACGCCAGCCATTACGGGCACGAACGCCCTTTGACTCACCTTGTTTCAGCTTTCCGCCTTCAAAGCCATCTACCACTGTCCATACATTGGTGTAGCCTTTCTCTGCTAGCAAATTGACGGCGGGGGCGCTACGTGTAGAGCCAGACCGGCACATAATGATAATGGTGCTGTTTTTACCTGCCTTCAGGTCATCAAGTTTCTCCTGCAATTGCTGGGCAAAATCCGGGTTTTTTTTCATCCCCCAGCTTTGCCTTTTCTCTACCCACTTTTCTGGCGCTGACAACATCCATGGAACATGAATATCTGTTTCAGTTGCGAACCCGGTGAACTTGATTTCGATTGGGTCTCGCACATCAACCAGAATGGCATTTCTATCACCCTGCAGCATCTGCCATGCCTCACGTGCTGTGGTATAGAGGCCCAGTGTCGTCTGCGCGGTGGCTTTCTTTGGTACATTCGCTGCGTGGCTAGCAGCAGGCAGAGTCAAGCTGAGTAATGTAGCTGCAAGAAGAGATTTTTTCATTAGAGTTACCCTGAATATATATAAGGCTTATTTAAATAAGATAGTGCTAATGTATAGGTTTTTCATCAGGATGCAATCGACGGTTTTTTGTAAGGGATGCTGAGAGGTCAGTCAGAGCAAGCAGGTTGTTATTGGTAGGTGAATGGTCTGTCGCTTTTCTGGCTCGAGTGCTTGGTGTTAGCGGGTTGTTGAGCTGGTGATGCAGCATAAATGACATATTGTTGACACTAAGCAGTGTATATTTTCTGTGACCCTGATCAAATTTTACTGCGTGGGTTGATGTTTGAGTTAACAGAAAATTTGAACCCTTATTATAGTTCCTATCTTTTTTTATTAGGTAACTATTTGATTATAAATAACTAATTTTGTATGGAACGATTGTTTAATACTCGATCTATGGGCAAAGTAAAAAACAGCCTGTTTTATTGCTAAAGGGTGTCGAAAAATGGACGCTACAGGGTTACGGGTCATCCTTTTTGATGATTTCACTCTACTGTTGTCGCTATGTTCCTGATGGTATGTTGTAGCGGCGAAAAGTCTGGAAGTCGTGGTACACAACATCAAGTCGTTGTTGGTGCTTCCAGAAGTAACTATTCCTTATGACATCAGAGGCCCGATTCTGGTGTTTTATATAGAACCCTTAGCAGACCGATTGTCTGTTCTCACTGGGGTTCTAAGGCAAGGAGAGCTTTATGTCTGAAAAAAATGCTTCCCAGGTATCCCCTGGCATAGCCTCCAGCAAAAAGGAAAATGCTCAATCTGAAGCATTGAGTAATCAATGGATAACATTTTCTTCCCCTTCAGTCTCTATTCAGCAAGATGATGTCCAGTTGGATTCCGAGTCTGACCTGACCGGTGCTGGTAAAGGTGCGTCCAGTGGTACAGGTACTGAAGGCCGGGACCATCTTTACGGTACGCTGGGTAGCGACACCCTGAGTGGCCTGGGTGGAGATGATGTACTGGATGCGCGCACTGTTACGGGTGAAGGCTTACCCGATGCCCATGATGTGCTGGATGGTGGTGCCGGTGATGACACGCTGTATGCTGACACATATGGCAGCACAGAGATGCGTGGTGGCGAAGGAAGCGACAGCCTGCAGGCTGTACGAGGTGTCACTACCCAGATGTCTGGTGGCGCCGGTAATGATGAACTGATCGTTGAAGGTGGTGCTGTTGGTACCGGTGATGTGACCGTAGATGGCGGTGCCGGTAATGACCTGATCACCATTGGTGCTGGCTGGCAGGCCACTGATGGAGATCTGGTTGAAATCACCAGTGGTCAGGGTGACGATAAAGTTATCGGTAGTGCTCAGGCGGAAACGTTTGTTTTTAACCGTGGTGATGGCGCAGATCGGATCAATCTGAAAGGTGAGTTAGAAGAAACCGGTTCCGAACAGGATATGATCAAGTTTGGGCCGGGAATTTCCCAGTCTGACCTGAAACTGGAATTCTCTGAAGGTAAGCCCGGGCTCACGATTGTTGTGCTTGAAAATGGGCAGGATGTTGGTGACCGTATTGTGATGTCAGATACCATCACAATGAACCTGGCTTTCACCGATACACCTGTGGGTGGAGAAATTCCTCTGGCTGATCTGGCGCTGGCGTCTGGTGGTACTGCAGGTGATGACCTGCTATTCAGTGTTAACGATAACGATCACCTTAAAGGGCTGGCCGGAGATGATCTGCTGAAAGCCGGAGAAGGGGTTGCTACCCTGTTTGAAGGTGGGCGGGGTAATGACCAGCTGCACGGCGACAGTGGTGCTGATACCTATATATACAAGCGCGGTGACGGTGCTGACATTATTTATGATCGCGGTGGAGATGAAACTGCTGTTGATACCATCGTCCTGGGCGAGGGTATTGGCAGCGACGACCTGCGCCTGACAACCAGTGATCACCACTCAACCAGCCTGGTACTGAAAATCCTCAATAACGGTGCTGAAACCGGTGACAGTATTCAGCTGAACTATGTTCAACAGCAGGCTTTGCGGGTTGAGAAGGTACAGCTGCATGACGGTACAGTGCTTGATCTTAGCGATATTCTTGTTGAACAGATGGGTGATAGCAGTGATGAAACACTGACTAGCGTTTATGGCTGGGTTACTGAGTTTAATGCGAGGGGTGGTAATGACACGCTGTCGCTGAATTACGGGCAGGACAATATTCATTTCGGCTACGGTGATGGCCGTGACGTTATTGAAGGGTTCAGCCTTTCTGATAATGACACTTTGTACATGGGAAGTGGTCTTGCCGCTGCTGATGTGCATGTCAGCGTTGAAAATGGCAATACAGTTGTACGTTTGTTGCGTGATGGTGAGCCAACGGGTGATCAGATCACTCTGACTGACACGGATGCGACTGCAATGACAGCGCAATCCGTTGTGCTGGCAAGCAATGAGCGCTTCTCTCTGGCTCAGTTACTGGAGCAATCTGGCCCGTTGTCTGTGCGTCTGGGTAGTGAGCGTGCCGATTATCTGATTTCCGACGAGCAGGCCAATATATTACGCGGGCTAGGTGATGATGACCGCCTGAAGGCGGGTGAGGGTGTTGCGACAATCTTTGAAGGGGGAGCCGGAGACGATACCCTCCAGGGTGGCGATGCGAATGATACATACCTGTATAGCCCAGGTGATGGCCATGACTCAATTGCTGACTCCGGGCGTGAAACATCGACTGGTGACATCATCAAGCTGAGCGGCGGTATTCGCAAGAGTGATCTGACGCTTTCCACGACTGATCATCACAACACAAGTTTGCAGCTGGATATTAATCCTCAGAATGGCGCTGCTGGCAGCTTGTTGCTCAAGTATGCACAGCAGGATGCGTTCCGGCTGGAATATGTTGAGCTGTATGATGGCAGTCGTTTTGAGCTGAGCTCAATGAATGTCAAACAGTCGGGCTCTGCTGGCAATGATGTGCTGTCCAGTGTGTATAACTGGTCGACAGAATTTTATGCTGGCAGTGGTAATGACACCCTGCTGTTAAATCGTGGTCAGGATCATATCTATTTTGGTTATGGCGATGGTCAGGATACCGTCGATGGATTGCAGACATCTGACAATGACATGCTGCATTTTGGTACGGGGATTACCGCTAATGACCTGCTGGTACGCCAGGAAGGCCAGAATACGGTGATCTATCTGCGCTCCGATGGCAATACTACCGGTGATAGCCTGACACTGAAAAATATCAGTGCCGAACAGATGACAGTGCCGAACATCGTACTGGAGGGTAGCTCAGAACCTCTGAGTCTGGCCGATTTGCTGGATTATGTAGACCAGTCCGCGGGGACTTATACCGGTACTCCGTTGACGGATTTCCTGATCTCCGATGATGACGCTTCTATCCTGCAAGGGCTGGGTGGAAATGATCGCCTGTACGCCAATGAAGGTATTGCCACCCGTTTTGAAGGTGGCGCTGGTGATGACCATCTGACGGGTAGTACGGCTAACGATACGTATATCTATCATCGTGGTGATGGTTCTGATCTGATTACCGACATCGGTGGTTTAACCTCCTATGGTGATGTGCTGGAGCTGAAAAATGACATCAGCCGGGCAGACGTGCGTTTGACAGTATCCGATCACCATATTACCAGTCTGGATCTGCATATCCTCGATGGTGGTCAGTTGTCTGGAGAGGTGCTGACGCTGAAATATGTGCAGCAGGACAGCTTCCTGGTTGAACACCTGAGGCTAGCGGATGGTGGCGTTACACTGCGTTCACTGAATGTTGAGCAGCACGGTGATGATGCTAACAATACCCTGTCCAGCGTCTATAACTGGGGCACAGAATTCCATGCTGGTGGTGGTAACGATACATTGCAGCTCAATCGTGGTCAGGATCATATCTACTTTGACTATGGTGACGGCAAAGATGTTGTCAATGGCCTACAGGACTCTGATCGTGACACCCTGTACTTTGCATCGGGCATCACCCGTGATGACCTGCGAGTGACACAGGAAGGCAATAATACTGTTATCAGCTTGCTCTCTGGTGGTGTACTAACGGGTGATCAGATTACGTTGAGTAATGTATATGCCCGTTTTATGGATACCAGTAATCTCCAGCTGGAGAGCGGTGCTGTCAGTCTGGCTGAATTGTTGGCAGAGCAGAATGCAGCATTTGAGCGTCTGCCTGTTACTACGGTCGTGACACCGGGTGCTATCGCCACGCTGGCACCAAAAACAGGCGATAAGGTTCAGTTTGGTGGTGAGCAGTCTCAGTATACCACCAGTGTCAGTGATGGGTATCTGGTGGTGCGTGATGGTCAAGGCGGTGAAGTACGTATTCATGCCGTTAATACCAGTAATGTTATCTTTGCTGACCATACCGCAGTGCTGGATAGTTCGCTGGCGGGTAATGAACTGCGCGTCACTCTGGATGGCACGGTGCCGACGGGTAGTCAGAGTACAACGCCAGATAGCGGTTCTTCCGGGGGGGCTGCGCCTGATGACACCGATGACGAGGTGATCTGGCAGCAACCAGACCCGGATGCGGGTCGTATTGAAACCACGCTGGGTGGGCCGGGTGAAGATGAGAAAATGAGTCTGTTCCAGTCAGGCTCTACTGGACGTGGTTCGACCACCATGTCGCCTCTTGATCTGATCAACCTGGAGTCCATGCGCAACAATCCGGAGTTCAGCCATGTTGATGGTACAGGCCAGACGATTGTCGTGATCGACAGTGGTTATGATCTTGATCATCCATTCTTTGGCGCTGACGCTAATGGCGATGGTGTTAGTGATCGTATCCTGTTTTCCAAAGATTTCTCAGGTGAAGGTGACTCAGACGCCAACCCGATTGGTCGCGGCACAAGTGGTGCTGACCATGGTTCCCATGTTGCATCCATTGCAGCATCTTCTGATGGCCAGATGACCGGTGTTGCGCCCGGTGCTAATCTGATTCTGCTGCAAGCACTTACCTCCAGCGGTTCTGGTAGCACCCGTAACATTGAGAAAGCGCTACAATGGGTGGTAGAAAACGCGGAGCGTTACAACATCACAGCCGTAAATATGTCGCTGGGTGGTTCTGAAAACCAGAACTCGCACTCCAGTGCCAGTATCATGGCTGATCAGCTGGCGCGTCTGGACCAGATGGGAGTGATCAATGTTGCCGCTGCGGGTAACGATTTTGTGAAGTACCAGGCTGAAGGTGCCAGCTATCCAGGCATTGACCCGAATACTATTGCTGTTGGTGCAGTATTCGATGCGGGCATGCAGGGCTCTATGCAGGACCGTAATGGCAATTGGCTAGCGGATGCGGGTGCCGACCGCATTGCTGTTTTCTCTCAGCGTAGTGAAACAGTTGTCGATCTGTTCGCACCGGGCGCTACGTTGTACGGCGCACAGCCGGGTGGTACAACTCGCGCTATGAATGGTACCAGTCAGGCAACACCTGTTATTACCGGTACTGTAGCGTTGGCGCAGCAACTGGCTGAAGAGTTGCTTGGCCGTCGCCTGACAACGGAAGAGTACGTAGAACTGGCACGAGACTCTGCTGTACCGGTTGTGGATGGTGACGATGAACGTGATGCAGTCAGAAATACTGGTAAGACTTACTACCGTATTGATGTTGAAGCACTGGCATATCGTATCAAGGAATATGCACAGGAGCAGGGGCCTGTTGTCAACGAAGATGATGGCAACGAAGAACTGAATGAAGCGGTTGAACTGCTGGTGGACCAGCCGCGTACTGATACGATTGATTACGCTTTCGATAAAGACTGGTTCAAGGTAACACTGGAAGCCAATCGGCAATATACCTTCACCATGGAAGGTGAAGGTATGAATGCACCCTGGCTGTCGCTGCATGACGACCAGGGTAATGCGATTACCAGTGCAGAAGGTTCCCCTGATGCTTCAATTACCTATGTCGCGCTGGAAGGCGGCGTTTATTACCTGAAAGGTAAGGCCGCCTGGCAGGAGACAGGTAACTACCGCATTGGTTTTGTGGATGAAGGCAACCCGTATCAGAATGATATTCCGGGTGATAGCAGTACTCAGGCAACACTGACAGCGCTGGCTCCTGTGACGAATGAGCTGGAGTTTGGTGGCGATAAAGACTGGTTCAGTGTTGAGCTGCTGACTGGGCGTATCTACACCTTTGAAGCGCGTGGCCAGGACAGCAATGGCGGTAGCCTGGAAGATGCGCAACTCAAACTCTATGACAGCGCTGGTAATCTGTTGGCAACCAATGATGATGGTGGCCGTGGTAAAGATGCTTTATTGAGCTTCCAGCCTCAGGGGGCAGGTCGTTACTACGTTGAAGTCGGCGCTTATGATGCGGCACAGAAGGGCACCTATACCCTTGAAATGTCCTACGATCAGAATAGTGATGACATTGCTGACAATGTATCCACACATGCACAGCTTGAAGTGGGGTCTAATGTAGACGGTGATGTTGACTTCAAGAATGATAGTGACTGGTACGCGATCAGTCTTGAGGCCGGTTCCAGCTATCAATTTGATCTGATTGGCAAACAGGGCGAACAGTCTGCACTGGATGACCCTCTGCTGACGCTATATGACAATCAGGGTAACGTGGTTACCAGCAATGATGATAATGGCTTCAGTAATGACTCCCGCCTGCTGTACACCGCAGATTACAGCGCAACCTATTACCTGGGAGCCAGCGCTTATGGTCAGGGTAAAGGTAGTTATAACCTCTCGGCACAGCTGAAAGAGGAGCAGAACGGTGGTGGTGACAATGGTAGTGGTGACAATGGTGGAGGTAACGGCAATAGCGAGCTTAGTAACCCGTATCACATCCAGCCGGGCTGGAACCTGTACAACGTACTGAGCCGTCAGAACGATACTGACTGGTACTCCATTAACCTGGAAGCGGGTGAGAAGTACCGCTTTGGTATGGAAGCAGATAACGTATTGTTGGGACGCGGTGTTACTGACCCACTACTGCATCTGTATGGCCCTGATGAAGTCTTGTTGTACAGCGATGATAACAGTGGTCATAACCTTGATTCATTGATGACATTCACCGCGCAGCAAACCGGTAAGTATTACCTGGGGGCAACAACAACGGATGGTACTGACCCGGGCTTCTACCGCCTGACCACAGAGCATATCGTCAAACCACCTGCTGGCAGCCCAGACCAGTCAACGCCTGAAGTCAGCCGCCCATACCTGTTGTGGGTCGGGCAGTATGCGCAGAGCGTCCTGCGTCAGCAGAACGAGGTTGACTGGTTTGCCATTCTGTTACGTGGTGGCGAAACCTATAACATTGATCTGAAAGCTGAAAACTCTTCACTGGGCACAGCAGTACAGGACCCCTACCTCTATCTGTACGATTCAGATAATAAGCTGCTGGCCAGAGACGACAACAGTGGTAATGGTAACGATGCGGCGCTGACATTTACGCCGGCAGAAACCGGGCTGTTCTACCTGGGGGTTACTGAAACCGATGGTGGTACAGGTACTTACTCTCTGGTTGCTGAGCTGGAAGGTGATATTGCACCGCCACCACCTGAGCCAGAACCAGAACCGCAGCCTGAGCCAGAACCGCAGCCTGAGCCAGAACCGGGCCCAGACCCGATGCCACCAGGTGGGGATTACCCGGAAGTTACCAATGTTCTGGGTAAAATCTATCCGAACTCCCACAGTCAATCGGTGATTGAGTATTCCGGTAATGTGGACTGGTTCTCCATTACGCTGGAAGCGGGTAAGAGTTATAAGTTCGAGCTGGACTCTGGCGCTAATCGCATCTCTGGCCAGAACCTGGATGATCCGCTGTTGTATCTGTATGACACTCTGAAAAATCCTATGTATATGGATGATAACAGTGGTGAAGGGAACGACGCTGAAATGGTCTTCAGTCCATCCCAGAGCGGTACTTACTATGTAGGGGCCGCGAGTGCGGATGCTGATGTTGGTACGTACACTCTGAAAGCGCTGGAAGTGATTGACTACACCAAAGTGCATAATCCATATAGCTTGCCGTTTGTAGGTGGTCGAGTAAGCAGTGTATTGAGCAATGAGGGTGAAATTGATTGGTACTCTGTCAATCTGAATGCTGGCCAGACCTATGACTTTGGTCTTGATGCTGGTGGACAGGCGGGTGGTTCAGCAGTGAGTGACCCTTACCTGCGTCTTTACGGTACAGACCAGAACCCACTGATGGCCGATGATAACAGTGGCACCGGTAATAATGCGGCGCTGTCCTTTACGCCTGAAACCTCGGGTATTTACTACCTGGGTGCAGGCACTGTAGATGACAACGATCTGGGCGCATACACTCTGCTGTTGTGATAGAAAAGGCTGAAGCAATTAATGCTTCAGCCGCTTTGTTGTAATAACAGGCTGTACCTTACTTAACCGCCAGCTTAGCTGGCGGTTTTTATAGATATATAAAACCTGAAAGCAATGGTCAGGTATAAATGGATCTTGGTATAATACTTTATAAGTGTTCCAATCTGTCAAAAAAGCCAATATCCATCTACTTCATGCAGTGTAGAAAACAAAGATGATGTTCCTTCTATATTTTCCTGTGATTCACTAAAAAATACTAATATTTCATGTTCTTCATA
>JAOXSF010000171.1 GCA_025800125.1 Marinobacterium sp. | reverse complement strand
ATGCAGTGAGTGTGGTGTCACTCACGACCGCGATGTAAACGCGGCCATGAATATACTTGCGGTCGGGCTGGGCCGTCCTGTCGAGGGAAAGGTAGCGGTGTAAGCCGCCCTGGTCTTTGAGCTGTAATGGCTCCTGGAATCCCCTTCGTTCACGGAGAGGAGAAGTCAAAGCGACATCGCGCCTGCAACGGTCTGCAAGCTCTGGAAATAACAAAGCCCCGCTGCAATGGCGAGGCTTTTGAAGTCATTGGTGCCCAGAGCGGGGCGCGCAGCTACGGAATCGATGTATTGCGCAGCAATGCCCGTCGTACAGTAATACTCGTCGCCCAGACACAACAAAGCCCCGCTGTAGTGGCGAGGCTTTTGAAGTAATTGGTGCCCAGAGACGGAATCGAACCGCCGACACGGGGATTTTCAATCCCCTGCTCTACCGACTGAGCTATCTGGGCAACAAGTGGGGCGTATTAAACCCGCATTCTGTTCAGGCGTCAAGCATTACGAACAAATTTTTTAAAAATTAACGTGTTACAACGCGCCAGTGGCCCCGGAACAGGTTTACTTTGCCGGTGGTACGTAGCCTTCAACCTGTTCGTATTCGTCGCCGGACATAAACTTGTCCATCTCTTCCTGCAGGAACTTGCGGCTGGCAGGGTCCATCATGTTGAGATGCTTCTCGTTGATCAGTAGGGTCTGGTGGGCGGTCCAGGCGTCCCAGGCTTTCTGTGAGATATTGTCGTAAATATCCTGCCCTCTGGCCCCCGGATACGGTGGGCGGGCCAGACCTTCCAGTTCTTCTTGGTACTTGCGACAAAAGACAGTGCGACTCATGGTCTCTCCAGGCGATTCAGATTTTCCAGGGGTACGGGAGATAACTGCCGTGATACCCCGTTATGGCTTGGCACCCTTACAGCAGTGCGCCGTATTGTTCAGGCCATCTTTATACCAGAATACCCTGGTGTTTTGCCAGGGTATATGATCAACAACCAGACTGGGTACTGTCTTCAGAACCGGTAGCTTCAGAACTGAGCGCTTCAGAACGGGTGTATTCAGAGCAGGCCTGTTCAGAACAATCCACGCTGCGTTGCCCCCAACAGCTTTTTCACCGGCGCGGCCAGCCCGATACTGGCTGGATTTGCAGGGTCATACCAGAGCGTCGGTGCCTGTTCCATCAACGTGTCTGCGCCAGTCAGCAGTTCAACCTCAACCGGCGTAATATCAAGATGAAAATGGCTGAAGGTATGGCGCAGCGGAGCAAGAGCCCGGGCGCTGTCCGGGTTGATGTGCAGCCCGGTCTCTGCTGCTGTATCGCGCAGATCCTGCACCTGAGGCAGGCTCCATAAGCCCCCCCAGAGTCCACTGGGTGGGCGCTGGTAAAGCAGCACATGTCCGGCCACATTCCGTACCAGCAGCATCAGGGTCTGTTTTTCTGGCAGGGTTTTCTTTGGTCGGGGTAACGGCAGGCTGTTCTGCTGACCACTGGCCAGCGCCTGGCAACCGGACTGCAAGGGACAGCGCTCGCAGGCGGGTTTGCTGCGGGTGCAGAGTGTTGCGCCCAGATCCATCATCGCCTGGGTATAGTCACCGGTACGGGTGTGGGGCGTCAGCGTTTCTGCCCATTGCCATAGCTTTTTCTGGGCGGCGCTTGTACCCGGCCATACCTGAAGGGCGTGGAAACGGGCCAGTACCCGCTTGACATTACCATCCAGAATCGGTGCCCACTTACCGGTGCTGATCGACAGTACCGCGCCTGCGGTAGAGCGGCCGATGCCTGGCAGTGTTTCCAGCCCTTCGACCGTCTCCGGGAATGCTCCGCCATACTCACGGCTGACCTGCTGGGCAGCCTTGTGCAGGTTACGGGCGCGGGCGTAGTAACCCAGCCCTGTCCACAGGTGCAGTACCTCATCCTGCGCTGCATCAGCCAGGCTGTGGACGTCAGGGAAGCGTTCAATAAAGCGCTGATAGTAGGGAATAACAGTGGTCACCTGCGTCTGTTGCAGCATGATTTCCGAGATCCAGGTGTTATAAGCGGTTTTTTCGGCCTGCCAGGGCAGGTCATGGCGGCCATGCTGATCAAACCAGTCCAGTACGGCGGTGGCAAAGTGTTCCGGGGTCATTTGTTTTGTCTGTGTTGGTTAGGCAGTCTGAGTGATCTGTACGTTGTGGCGGCAAAAAGCGTGCATAGACGCATCTGTTTTTATCGTTGAGTCCATCAGCGGCTGGAAATAAAGAGGCCACCCGAAGGTGGCCTCAATGCGTTCAGCACTTGCTGCTGTGTATCATACGTTAAATGCTGAGTTACTGGCCGAACAGCCCGCGCAGCAACTGTTTAGCGGCATCCTCGCCGCCCAGCTTTTCACTGAGTTTTTCTGTCAGTTTCTCTTTGATTTTAGCTTTTTCTTCATCCAGCTTTTCCTGCACCCTGGCCTGTGCCTTGGCCTTCAGAATATCTTCGAATACCCCAAGGTCTGGCTTGCACAGCTCAGCGGGCGGGGTGTCAAAGCGGCCCTTGCAGTCGACCGGCCACTCTACATCTTCGATTTTGCCCGGAATGCGGCAGGTTTTCTTGAACAGATTATCGTTGATGGTCAGCCCCAGTCGGTAGTTCAGGCTTTGTTGTGGCAGGTTGACGTTACCGTTACCGCGCAGTTGCAGGCTGTCCAGATTGGCATTCAGGTCGTTGTTCTGCACCTTGCCGTTGGTAATGACCGTGCTGGCAGACATATCAGCAAACGGGGTCGAGCGATCCACATCCTGCACATTTACTCCCAGCGCACCCACCGTATTCATGCCCTGACAGATGGTCTGTGCCATATCCAGCCCGCGTACCTCACCATCTTTCATACGGAACGACGCCTGGCCGCTCAGACTGTTCATGATGGCGTGCATGGAGTTACCACGGGTGGTCAGGTCTGAAGTGCTGCTTAGTGTACCACTGAGGGTATCGGTCTGAGCCGTAGCCTGTAGCAGATCACCAATCTGGATATTGCGAATATCCTTGCGGGTGCGGATTGTCAATGGTGTTTTGCGGGCGTCAACTGTCACCCGGTTTCGCACTGTACCGCCGTACATATCCAGATTGATCTTGCTGACCTGAATAAGCCCCCTGTCAGCGGTAACCTGCAATGCCAGGTTCTGCATCTCCATATTACCGGCTTTCAGTGCGGCCAGTTTCAGCTCTGCTTTCAGCGCCAGGCTTTGCAGGGTGTCTACCGGTAGCAGCGGCGCTTTCGACCAGGGCTGCATCGGCTGCGCAGCTGTGCCGGTATCTGCCGGGGTACTTTCGCCAGCCGCCGTCTGTTCCGGCTTCGGTGGCAGGTAACGGTCAATGTCCAGTCGGTCACCGGCCAGACTGAGGTTCAACTTGCCATTGGTCAGGCCGTAAGCCAGTGCGCCGTTAAAGGTGGTGTCGTCCAGTTTCAGCACCAGCTGGCGCAGGTCGAGCATATTGGCCGTGCCACCGAGCCGGGTACTCAGGCTCAGTGCTTTCAGCGCTTGCGGGTCTGTGGTGACGACAGCTGGCTGCCCCAGTTGTTGCAGCAGCTGGTTGAGGTCAAACGTGGCCAGTGCCAGCTGGCCGCTGATCCGGGGGGTAGCGAAATTCTCCAGTGCCAGGTCGCCGCTCAGGTCGAGATTGGCCAGACTGACACGCAGCTGATCAAGCAGTACGATCTGACGGTTCAGGTCTGCGGTAATATCGCTGTTCAGCGTCAGTTGCAGGCTGTTGTTGTCCAGTGCCGCCGCAGTGATGGTCAGGATACTGTTCAGGTTGCCCAGCTGGTAGCGTTGCCGGGTCATGTCCAGTAGCAGGTCAGTGGTGAGTTTCGCCTGCAACTGATTGCTGGCTTTCTCACCGTCAAACTGAAAGGCGGTAAATTGCAGTTGCAGCGGAATCTGCTCATCGAGCACCACTTTACCGGTTTCCAGTTGCAGGTCGGTCAGGCGGATACGCTGGCCGCTGCGCTGGTCTTCAAAACTCAGTTTGGCATTGGTGACAGCGGTGCTTTCAATGGCCAGCTCCAGTGGTGGTACCGCCGGACTGCTGCCGGTGCTATTGCTGTCGGTGTTATTGCTGGCGGTGTTATTGATAACAGTACTGTCCGCTGAAGTCGTGGTGCGGGCAGGCGTTGTCTGTGCCGGGGTCGTCTGTGCAGGCGCTGAGACCGGTGTCCAGTTATTGCGGGTTTCATCCTGCTGTACCAGATTCAGCTGCAGGCCATCGACAACAATACTCTGCATCTCCAGCCGCCGCTCAAGCAGGGCGGGTAATCTGACGGCCAGCTGCACCTGGTTCAGCACTGCCAGCTCTGGCTGGTCACCAAAACGGGCGCGTACCTGGTTCAGCTCCAGCCCCAGCCAGGGGAATACCGACCAGTTAATATCACCATTGATCTGCAGGGATACACCGGCTTTTTCTTCGGCCAGCTGGCTGATCTCTGTCTTGTAATCATTTGGATCAAACAGCGCGCCCAGCAGGACGCCTGCGGCACCCGTCAGCACCACAATCAATGCCACCAGTCCCAGTAGCAGTTTTACCAACCCTTTCATGCAACAGCCTCCCGAATCGACTCTGCAGCTTTCTCCATTCTATGGCATTTATATGCACTGACAGCCTTGCTACAGGCACAGCCACCCTTGCCTGCATGGTAACAGTGGGGGCGCTGAAAGGCAGCCACTGGTGGTAATTGCGGCTGGTTGATCTATTGCATCGGTTTTTTATATGCAGTGCCGGCCCTGTAGTCCTGCTGCATGATCAGTCCTTATATGGAATGCTTTGCGTATAAAGCCTGCGCATAGCGTTATAACAGTGCAGGCGCATGTAATGGTTATTGACTGTATAATGGCCACTTTCCTGAAGCGAACGTAGCGGAGAGTACGTAGCATGGCTGAACGTAAAGCCACCGTTAACCGTAATACCCTCGAGACCCAGATTACCGTATCCGTAAATCTGGATGGCACCGGTGAATTCAAGGCAGAAACCGGTGTGCCCTTCCTGGAACATATGATGGAGCAGATCTCCCGTCATGGTCTGATTGACCTGGATGTCCATTGTGTCGGGGACACCCATATTGACGATCATCACAGTGTGGAAGATATCGGTATTACCCTGGGCCAGGCGTTTGCTCAGGCGGTTGGTGACAAGAAAGGCATCATGCGCTATGGCCATGCCTACTGCCCGCTGGATGAAGCGCTGTCCCGTGTAGTGATCGATTTCTCTGGCCGTCCCGGGTTGTTTATGGATGTTGAATTTACCCGTGCCAATATCGGCAAGCTGGATACTCAGCTGTTCTGGGAGTTCTTCCAGGGCTTCGTCAACCATGCTGGTGTTTCGCTGCACATTGATAACCTCAAAGGCTTCAATGCTCACCACCAGGCGGAAACCATCTTCAAGGCGTTTGGCCGGGCACTGCGCTTTGCGCTGGAAGTTGACCAGCGCGCTGCCGACAAGATGCCATCAACCAAGGGGGTGCTGTAATGGGAACCATCGCGGTTATTGATTACGGTATGGGGAACCTGCACTCGGTGGCCAAGGCGCTGGAGCATGTATCGCCGGAGACCGAAGTATGGGTAACCAATGACCCGGCTAAAGTCGCCGCCGCTGACCGGGTATTGTTACCAGGTGTGGGTGCCATCCGTGACTGTATGAAAGAAATTATCGACCAGGGTGTGGACAAAGAAGTGCGTGATGCCATTGCTTCTGGTAAACCCTTCCTGGGCATCTGTGTTGGTATGCAGGCACTGATGGATTTCTCTGAAGAGAACGGCGGTGTTGACTGTCTGGGCCATTTTGGTGGCAAAGTGAAGTTCTTTGGTGATAACCTGGCCGACGGCAACGGTGAAAAGCTGAAAGTGCCACATATGGGCTGGAATCGGGTTGAGCACAGCTTTGATCACCCGTTATGGAAAGATATTAACAGTGGCGAGCGCTTCTATTTTGTCCACAGCTACTATGTGCAGGCGCAAAACCGTGATCAGGTCGCGGGTAGCTGTGAATATGGTGTGCCGTTTGATGTGGCGCTGTACCGCGATAACGTCTTTCTGACCCAGTTCCATCCGGAGAAGAGTCATACTGCGGGTTTGCAGCTGTTGAAAAACTTCCTGAACTGGAACGGTACGGTTTAATCCACAGAACAGACGAGAGAGATAGAAGATGGCATTAGCAAAACGCATCATCCCCTGCCTGGATGTGGAAAACGGTCGGGTGGTGAAGGGTGTTCAGTTTGTTGATATCCGTGACGCCGGTGACCCGGTTGAAGTGGCCAAACGTTACAACGAACAGGGCGCAGACGAGATCACCTTCCTTGATATTACCGCCAGCCATGAAGGCCGCGATACCACCGTAGATACGGTACGGCGGATGGCGGCAGAAGTGTTTATTCCACTGACAGTGGGTGGTGGCATTCGCACCTGTGATGATATTCGTACCATGCTTAACGCCGGTGCCGATAAGGTGTCTATCAACACGGCGGCAGTGTTTAACCCGGAATTTGTCCGTGAAGCGGCTGAGCGTTTCGGTTCCCAGTGCATCGTTGTTGCCATTGATGCCAAGAAAGTCTCGGCTGCGGGCGAAGCTGATAAATGGGAGATCTTTACCCATGGTGGTCGCAAGCCAACCGGGCTGGACGCCGTAGAATGGGCGAAAAAGATGGTCGAGCTGGGTGCCGGTGAAATTCTGCTCACCTCCATGGATCAGGACGGCGTCAAGAACGGCTATGATCTGGGCGTGACTCGCGCGATCTCCGAGGCGGTGCATGTGCCAATTATCGCCTCCGGTGGTGTGGGTAATTTGCAGCATCTGGTTGATGGCTGTGTAGAAGGTAAGGCTGATGCGGTACTGGCAGCCTCTATCTTCCATTTTGGTGAATACAGTGTCCCTGAAGCCAAACAGTATATGGCTGAGCAGGGCGTTGAGGTGCGCCTGTAAAGCATTGTGCTTTTCGACAGCGTTTTTCTGTGTGCTGGTCTGATATTTATCGCAATGTTAAGTATCTGACTTTAGCCAGAAACACAGAATTTTGGGCGGGTAAACTACCTGTTTGAACAGGATGCCCGCCTTATTATCATAAAAGCACCATCCTGGATATTATTGTTTGCTTAATAACTGATTAAGTGGTGATTAACTTCACTTTTTATAATCAGTTTTTGTAATTATTATCAATATAACCTGTTGTTTTTAATCAGTTTTTTGTTTTGCCTGTCATTTTTTATTAAATTTCATATGATAAAAATATAATTTTTACTTCCTCCCGATAAATAACTACCAAAATTAATTGCTCCCTGCTGGAACTGTATGAATTAAACTCCACAAAATTCAAAAATAAACACGGACAGGAGGTTCCATGAGCAATCTGGCAATGGATATGCTGATGAAAAGCTATTCAGATAAAAACTATAAGTATCCGGTACTGGTACGTCATAAGGGGTCAGTGATCGGCTTTGCCATGGATGATGAGTGCCGTATCTGGTACACCGTGCTGGACCTGAACTCAGGCGATGACGAGCGTGGTGCGCTGGATGTTAGCTACTGGCTTGATGACCCGCAGGAATTGCAGTTTACCTGTGAAATTGTTCAGACCGGCTTCTCTGTTGCCGGTGCCACCCGTATGCCGGTGGTTAAAAAAGGTGGTCAGCAGGAAGATGAAACTGGCCTGCTGGCAGCAGACGAAATTGACCCGTTCTGGTCTTCAACCGGCCGCCTGACGGCCGATGCGCCTTTTCAGGTACTGTCTGATAATAAATACCTCTACCTGTTCCGCCAGTCCCGTACCACCGCTGATACAGGCATGGTGTTCAAGTTGAACAATGGCGCTGCCTCTGGTAATGCAGAGCATCCGCAGCGGGTACTGGATAGCCAGCAGCAGACGGTGCCAGTGGTGAATGACACGCTGTTGTGTGACCGTTTTGTACTGTCGGGTACGCAGATGCTGGCGAAACAGGAAGTTCGTTACCGTCGTAGTCGTCATAAAACGCGCCCTGCCAGCAACAAAGACAGCCTGGGTGCCAAAGATATGGCCGGTGTGCCGTTTTTTGAACCGACTCAGGAACTGGACTTCATTCGAGATCTGAAACAGGGCCGCTTTACTGTACTGCGTCTGCCGACGCAGGCCTCTGATCTGTACCGCTGGCAGTTTTTTGCCTACAACGAAGTCAGCGAAAAGATCGACTCATTCAATATGGAACAGGCCGCCGATGGTCTGTTCGATACCTTGGGCCAGGACAACGAAGATGGCAATATCGCCATGCAGCGCACCAGCTTCCGCTTCAAGGGACGGACGTTGCAATCTGGTCTGTCTGCTGCGCTCTACCATCAGCAGGAGAAAGGCCTGGACGGTCAGCCGATGCGTACCGCTGCACGGGTTATGCTCAGTGCGGCAACCAGTGCTGAAGGTGAAACCGAGAACTACCTGGCAACCATTGATTTTTCTGTATCCCGTCAGGGTCTGCTGACAGAAGTGACGGAAGAAATTGCGCTGCCAGAAGTTGATAACAGCCAGGCAGCGGTGCTGGAACAGCTTGGCGAAAAAGAAGCACAGGCCCAGGCGCTGCGAGCAGAAATTCGACGTCTGAGCGAAGCACCCGCCAAAATGGCTGCAACGTTCGATGGTAACCGTGCCCCGGTAGAGATTCCGATTACGGAAAAGCAGGCGGGCGCTACCTACACTTTTGAGGGCTGGATCAAACCACAGAAAATCACCCGTACCCAGTGGTATCAATCCTATTATGGCGGTTATAACCGTGAGGTCACCCAGGACTGGTATGGGGTCATTACCCATAAAGGGGCCCGTCTGCACCATCTGATTGTGCATAAGTCCGGTAATCTGTATCTGTGCACCAAGACGACCACTACAGGTAATGATGTAACCCAAACCCCGTCGCCAGTGGTGAAATGGGGGCAGTGGCAGCACGTAGCGGTAACCTGCGATGGCCAGATTGTACGTATCTTCCTGGACGGTAAGAAAGTTGCCGAGCGCAAGGTTAACGGTACGGCTATCGGTGATTCAAACGCCATCTATATTGGCTCTGAAGAGAATCAGCAGGGTAAATTCAAAGGGCAGATGGATGATCTGCGACTCTGGAATCATGCCCGTAGTGGTGAGCAGATTCGCGCGTCGATGAAACGGCGTATCAAGGAGCCGGAACCGGGTCTGGTGGGTTACTGGTTGCTGAAAGAAGGCCAGTTGCAGGATTTTTCTGGCAATAACTGTCAGCCAGTGGCACACCCTGCTTTGCCAGATGAGCTGTCACCAATTCCGGGATCGTGGGTCAATCTCGATAAACAGAAAGCACAGCTGCAACAGCAGCAGGATGAAATCGCACAGCTGCGAACCCGCAGTCTGTCCGGCTTGTCCCGTGCCGTGGATTACCTGCATATGGACCCGCAAGGCCTGACACTGTACGGCGCAGTGCTGAAGTTTGCCCATGCCAGTGACACACCGCAGCTGCTGGACAGCGCGACGGGCAAGCTGGCGCTCTATTTCCGGGGCAGTAATGGCCAGTTCTTTGCGGCATACCATGACACCCGTGTCAGTCGTCATCAGAAACAGCTGACACTGACCAACGGTGAAGCACTGTTATGTCAGGCGACGGTTGCTGGTGAAGAGATCGACAGTTATCAGATCCGTATAACGGAAAGTACCGCACCGGAACTCTGTACGGTATTGATTGAACACCCTGATGATGATCTGCCATCTGAACAGTGGCTGCAGGTGCCTCGTGACAGCCAGGCGTTTGCCCGGGTACTTAATGGTCTGGCGAAAGACTACAGCTATGGTGATCACGCATCTGCCAGCAAAGAAGGCTTTAGCCTGAGCAAGGGCTCCTTCTGTTTCCGGGTGGCCGCCAATGTTGCCGGGACAACTGTAAAGGACGGTATTGCTGAGTCAGTGCAGGCGGGGGCCACCTCACGCTGGGTTGCTGACGCACCCGGTCAGGCTCGGGTGTTTGATGGTCAGGATGATCTGCTCTGCCTGCCGGAGGCCGCACTGGATCAGGTAACGCTGGACAGTTCACTAACTATGGAGGCCTGGCTCAGTCCATCTGCCAGTACGGGAGTCAGCCGTGTTATCAGCCAGAAAGCGGGTGATAGCGGTTACTCGCTGGGGATTGAAGGACAACCGGTTGATACTGCGCTGGCGTTTAATGGCAGTGATACCTATGTGGAAGTTTCAGACTGGAATATCGCCATGTCGAAAGGCTTCTCTTTTGAGGCCTGGGTACGTTTTGAGCGCTTCAGTGGCTGCGCCCGTATTATCGACTTTGGTAATGGGCCTTATCAGAATAACCTGCTGATTACTCACCACATTGATAACAATGGCTTCTACCTGCACGCCAATAATGACTCTGAACGTGTCGACTTTGTTATCTCTGATCTTTTCAAGAAAGATACCTGGCAACATCTGGCGGTCACGATTGCACCGGATGGCATGACAACGGTGTACTGCAACGGTGTACATGCCGGGCAGAAAAAAATGCCGGTGCTGGCCGATATGTCGCGTCGTTACTGCTATATCGGGAAAAGCAACTGGCGAGAAAATAAACTGTTTAAAGGCCAGATGGATGATATTCGTATCTGGAACCAGGCTCTGTCTGAGCAGCAGATTCAGCAGTCCTATCAGAAACGCCTGAGTGGTAATGAAGAGAACCTGCTGGCCTACTGGCAATGCCGTGGTAATCAGTTGCAGGAGCTGACCGGCGCGGGCCTTAACTGTCAGGTACGCGGTACACTGAAGACAGCAAAATCTGTGCTGACGGAAAGCAGCTACACCGTTTTTGCCGAAGTGGGCAGCCGTCGAGAGCAGAGTGAACTGAGTTTCCCGACTGACCAGTGGAACCACTTCTCTGCGGTGTTTGATCAGTCCTGGGCGCTGCAGTTTGATGGTAATGGCTGGCTGAATGCCGGTAATGACGTTTCCCTGAGCCAGACTGGAGCGTTGACACTTGAGGCATATTTTATGCCGCAGGTGCTGAAAGATGGTCAGACGCTGATCAGCAAAGGCTCACTGGATGCGGCGGCACGTACACCTTACAGCCTGCAGATTGATGCTCAGGGCCGGTTGCAGTTTGCCTTCCAGGATGACCGGGGTAATACCCATCGTCTGCATTCAAATACCGGCGCGATCAAAGCGGGACAATTCCACCGGGTTGCGGTGGTGCGCAAGGAAAACTTTGCCAATCCGGTGGAAGGGCTGATGGGCGGCGGCACCATTAATGTGTCGCAGTTGCAGAACCTGAATATCAGTGTGCCGGGCACTGGCGGGGTTGAAACTGTGTTTGCTGTCTCACTGCATGTAGATGGCCGCCAGGTGGCACAACAGACTTTCCGTGACCTGCGTATCGCCAGTAATGAAGATGCACTGACGCTGGCGGGTGACCTGCACAATACGGGCAATGGTTTTGAGGGTTGTCTGTCAGAAGTACGCATCTGGAGCCGGGCGCTGGCACCACGTGAGCTGGCCGTGACCGTCAGCGGTAAAGTTCAGGGGCTGCTGGCCCACTGGTTGCTGGAAGAAAACCGTGGCAACCTGGCTTGTGACAGTAAAGGTAACAACCATGCCCGCCTTAATGGTGGCCGCTGGATTCGTAACCCGGATCCACAGGGCAGTACGTTGCAGTTGTTCAATAACGGTGTGCCACTGATCACCAGAGTCAGTGAAAATGCGGTGTTGCTGACAGAGCACAAGGGTGTTGTGGATCAGTTAACGCTGGGTGGTCTGAAGACTGATACAGGTGTAAGTACTTGCTTTAGTGGCACTCTGGAAGAGGTACGGCTGTGGAAAACGGTGCGTACTCAGGAACAGTTGCTGGATAATCTGTTTACCCGCCTCAAGGGTGAAAAAGCCGATCTGATCGCTAACTACTGTTTCGACGGGCTGGAGGCGGAACGGGCTCGCGATGAGGGGCTGCGTGGTAACCACCTGCAGCAGACTGACCCGGAACGTCAGCCAATTATTACCCTGTCCAGTGCACCGGTCAGTAATGATACGGCGCAGGTACGTTCGGCCCTGGCGGGTATCCGCTCAGCATTCCACAGCCGTATCGACAGCGCACCATACGCACAGGAATATGCTGATCTGCAATATGACGCTGACAATGCACTTAACGGTGTAATGAAACGTTGCTACAGCTACATTGAGCAGGGCCAGTGGAAACTGATTACCGGCTATAAAGTTGGTAACCTGGTGACAGAATGGGTTGGCCAGGCACAGTTTGATCCGCAGATCATGGGCTACATGGAAGGGCCACCACCGGTACCAAGTGAGAATATGACCTACGGTACCAACGGTACGGGTACGGGTATCTACGAGGGTGATGGTTCTACCGTTGAGCTGGTTCAGGCAACGGAAGTTAACTACAACTACTCCGCTTCTCGAGAACAGGGCTTCGATGCCGCATTTGAAAACAGCATGTCACTGGGTTTTGAAGCGGATATCTCCACACTGATTGCACCACTGGGTTTTGGTATTTCCATACCGATCAAGTTCAGCATGGATGGCTCCAAACGCAGCAGCCTGGAAGCGTCTGGCGGCTGGGTTGAAGAAAAGAACGCTACGCAGGGTACCACTCAGACCCGCAGTCTGTTTGCTTCGCTGGGGGGCAACTGGGAAGACCCGGATAATATGCTTAACCCGGATCTGGGGCGGCGTTGGGATTCTGCCAATATGGGCTTTGCAATTGTGCAGTCCGAAACAGCAGATGTGTTTGCACTGCGGCTGGAGCATAACGGCGCGCTGGTTTCATTCCGCTTCCAGCCTAATCCGGATATTCCGCGTGACTGGAATATTGTCTCCTTCCCGATTAACCCGCGTTACTGTAAACAGGGGACGCTGGATGGCAAGGTGGGGTATGACGCCCAGGGGCATGTGGTCTGTGACCCGGATTATCCGCAGGCCGCCAGCTATGGTGAGCATAGTTACTACAAACCGCGTCAGGCTTATGCCCTCAAGCGTAATATTGAACGGCAGCAGCAGGAACTGGCCAGTTACTACCGCAACTACGGTGCAGCACCGCTGGCCGGTGGCCCGGTAGGCAATGCTCTGAAGCAGGGTACGGCGCTTGATCAGATGCTGTCGGGTGCGTTTACCGGGGGCAGTATGTCGCAGGCGATGATGGCAACCTCTGGTAGCCTGGGTGAAGTAGCCAGTGCCGGGGCGGTACAGGATGATCTGGGGATCAGCGACAGTTTCTCCCGTCGTGATATTGCCAATACCTACGTCTGGAGTGCTGATGGCGGCATCTTTAAAGAAACCGAGCAGATGCTGGATGTGGTACAGCAAACGACCGGTGGTGATTACAGTTTCACCGCGACATCCGGGCATAATCTGAATATGGAACTGTCAATTGGCAGTGTGACGCTGGGCCATGAGCTGGACATCAGCATGAGCGGTTCAATGAATCTGACTCAGGCAAAAACAAAAGAGTCCACACAGAGCTTCTCACTGGAAGCTAACGTGACCTGTTCTGGTGATATGCAGCGCCATGATCCACATACTGGCAAGCCAATCTACCGTAACGGGGCACCGGACCAGGTGACGGGGCGAGTTGATGCCTACCGCTGGATGACTTTCTATCAGCAACCAAGCCGTCGTAACTTTGAAGATCTGTTCAGCACCGTCGTTGATCCAATCTGGCTGGAACAGAGTGATCATCCAGGTGCCGTAGCGTTGCGTCAGGCTCGTCAGACTGACCGTAAGCCACCGTGCTGGCGTGTTAACCATATCGTGACCTTTGTCAGCCGTGTGTTGCCGGAGTTTGTTGATGATGCGTCCATTCCGATGGCTGGCAGCATGAAGAAGCTCAATATCAACAGTAACTGGGAACTGATTCGCAGACTGGAGCCCTTTGTGAAAAACAGAACGGCTGACCCTGTCATCTTTGCTGATGCGGTTCGTCAGGCACTGCAACAGTCACTGCCGGAGCTGTTACCTCATGCTGAAGATATTATCGACTTCCTGGGTGACTACTACGCCGTTGATAATATTCATTGACAGGTCAGGTCACTGACGGATAGAGCCGCTGGTGTATTCAATTGCTGATGCGGTAAGCCACGACAGAACGGGATGTTTCACATGAAACATCCCGTTTTTCTGTCTGCTGCATATTGCCCGGACACAAAAAAGCGCCCGCCGAAGCGTGCGCAAAAAACGAGAAAATAAGGTCTGAACGCTCAGGCATTCAGGCAGGCTGATCAGCCCTCAAAGAAACGGCCCTGCCCTTTCTCCTGCATGCTCTGCTTCAGTTCCTTCATTTTCTCTTGCTGCTCTGGGGTCAGCACTGCGGCCAGTTTTGCCCGTGTTTCGGCACGCAGTTTCAGCATCGCTTCTGTGCGCTCACCGGCTTGTGCAGCCAGACGGGCAACTTCAGCATCAAAGTTGGCATTGGCCGGATCCAGTTGCAGCATCGCCTGCTGCTGATCGCGCTTGCTACGTTTGAAGTCACGCATTGCCTTGTACTGGGCATCGGTGATCTCGTCAATCTGTGCCACCTGTTCGTCGGTCAGATCCAGTTTGTTCTGCATGCGGTCGGCCAGTGAGAAATTGCCACGGTAGCCACCGTGACGCTCGCTGTAGCCGCGGCCTTCACTGTGGTGGTCGCCACCACGTTTACCCCAGCCACACCCTTTACCGTGATCGCCAGCAAAAGTAACGGCTGCGGTACCCAGCCCCAGTGCTACTACTGCTGAAGCTACCAGAACTTTGCTGTTTAAGGCTTTTACTGTGTTTTTCATGCTGCTGCTCCGTATTCGTCAATCGGGTATTCGTCAATCGGGTCGTCGTGCATTCGATGGAGCCATTATGGCCAGCCCGACTGCTGCGTTGGGTAAAGCCGGTGTAAAGTTTGGTAAAGCCTCTGATCAGCCGCTGTCAGCCTGTTTACACTGACAGTCGTACACGATTGCCGGTTGACAGCCGTTATCGCTGATTGATAGCCGTTATATGCTTAAAGCACGGTAATACCGTCGAGCCGGCGCTGCACACTGGGCACGCTTCCCGCGGAACTGAAGATTGAGAAAGACTGATGACTGACCCCCATAACGCCCCTTTACAGAACAGTGCTTCTTCACAAAGCAGAGTCTGCTCACAGCATCGGCTGCTGCTGGTTGATGACGACACGGATCTGACCGAACTGCTGGGTGAATACCTCATTAATGAGGGTTATCAGGTGGACTGTGCCCATAATGCCGATGAAGCTGAAAAGGTGCTGGCCCAGCAGCATTTTGACCTGCTGGTGTTCGACATCATGATGCCCGGCCGCAGCGGTCTGGAGCTGTTGCAGGGGCTACGTCCGGCGTTGCAGACCCCGGTGATCATGCTGACCGGACGGGGTGACGATATCGACCGTATTCTTGGGCTGGAGATGGGGGCTGATGACTACCTGGCCAAACCCTGCAACCCCCGTGAACTGCTGGCACGCATCCGGGCAGTGCTGCGCCGTAGCCAGCTGACACAGGCTGCGAGCACATCGGGTGCGGTGCCAAAACTGTTGCAGCAGGGGCGCATTGAGCTGGACGAAGCGCGCCGCGAAGCACGGGTGGCGGACAGCCTGCTGAATCTGACCAGCGCCGAGTTCAATGTACTGCGTATCCTGTTGCAGCATGCCGGTACGGTGGTCAGCAAGGCGACGCTGACCGAGCAGGTGCTGCATCGCAAACTGACAGCCTATGATCGCGCCATTGATGTGCATGTCTCGCGTGTCCGGCAGAAACTGAACAAGGCAGGTGAAACCGATTGCATCCGTACCATTCGTGGTGAGGGTTATCAGCTGGTATCTGCATTATGAAATCGTTGTTGAACAGACTGTTTTTTCAGAAGCCATTGGTTAGGCGGCTATTTTCCGGCAAATGGTTGTCGCAATGGCCTTCATTGCCTGGGCCATTTCGGCGTCTGCGCAGTCTGTTCTGGAAGATCTTCCTGGCGATCTGGCTGTCCAGTCTGGTGGTGATGGGGGTGTCACTGGCACTGTTCAGCCAGATGAGTGAGCGTGACCGGCTGAATGACTGGCTGCTGGACTCGGTGCGGCTCAACGCTGAGCAGCTGGTTGATGAATATGAACGCCAGGACGGACTGAGTGAGCGTCGTCAGCGTTACTACTCTCACCGTTTTGAACGTGGCTTTTTCAAGCGCTGGGAGCGTTCAGATCGTCGCTGGAAATACGACCATGACAAAGGTGACTGGCGCGACAAAGGTGACGGGCATGACAAAGGTGACTGGCACGACAGAGGCGACCGCAGGCATGATGAATATGACAGGAAAACAGAACGTCATCGGGAACACGCTGGTACGTTTTCGGTGCTGCCGGATGAGATGCGCAAGCGCCTGATGCCGCGTATCCGTATCTATGATGAGCAGTGCGATAAACAGATTTTCGGTGGCCCACCAAGGCCGAAGCGGGAGCAGAAACCGCACACCCTGAATATTACCTCGCAAAGTGGTCACGTGTATCGGGTTGAGGTAGCGATGCTGGAGCAGCGCAGCCCGCTGCGCTATATGCTGGGTATGATTCTGTCCTATCAGGTAGTGGTGATTCTGCTGGGGTCGGCTCTGGCCAGTGTGTTGCTGAGCTGGCTGATTATCCGCCCGTTGAACCAGCTGCGTGTTCATACCCGTGATATTCATCAGGGCGATCTGGGCAGTCGAGCCGGGCAGAAGCTGAGCCGTCGCCGTGATGAGCTGGGTGATCTGGCCCGTGAATTCAATCAGATGGCCGATTATGTCGAGCAGACGCTGATGAGCGGCCAGCGTCTGTTGCAGGATGTTTCCCACGAACTGCGCGCACCACTGGCACGGCTACAGGTCGCCTCCGGGCTGGCTGAGCAGAAACTGGGCGAAGGTGACCGGCTGGCGGTGCGGATTAACCAGGAGTGTGAACAGCTGAACAGGCTGATAGACGAGATTCTGACCCTGTCGCGACTGGATGCACAGCCACTGGACAGCGAAAGCTGGGAGCTGGCTGAACTGCTGCGTGAACTGGCGGACGATATTCGTTTTACTGCGCCACAACGTGTGCTGCACTGGCCAGAGGTGCTGACAGATGAAGAGGCCTGCATCGCCCGGCTGCCGGGTAACCGGGCGCTGGTACAGCGAGCACTGAATAATATTCTCAGCAATGTATTGCGCCATACCCCGTCTGATGCTGCGATCTGGTTACAGGCTGATAGCCACCCACGTCAGCCCGGTGGCCAGCGTCAGCTGACACTGGTACTGCGTGATAATGGGCCCGGTGTCGATGAAGCGTTATTGCCTATGCTGCTGGAACCTTTTGTGCGGGCGGAAGAGAACAAAAGTGAGGGGTATGGGCTGGGGCTGAGTATTGCCCGTCGAGCCGTTGAACGGCTGGGGGGACGCATCAGCCTGCGCAATCACCCGGACGGCGGGCTTGAAGTGACGCTGGTATTACCGCTGAGTGCATCTTCACCTGCTACCTGAGTATCGCTGTGCAGGCTATCGGCGGCGGCTTCATTTACAATGGCGCTATCAGCAGCCTGAACAGGATAGAAAACAGATGATCAGTAAAATCGTGCTGGCCAGTGGCAACAAAGGCAAACTGCGAGAGTTCAGCCAGGTACTGGGCCAGTGGCATGTGGAAGTGGTGCCGCAATCGGCCTTTGATGTCAGCGATGCCGATGAGACCGGGTTGAGTTTTGTGGAAAATGCCATCCTCAAGGCGCGCCATGCCGCTGCTGCCACCGGCCTGCCTGCGCTGGCTGATGATTCCGGGCTGGAAGTTGATGCACTCAATGGTGCGCCGGGGATCTATTCTGCCCGCTACAGCGGCGAAGGTGCGACCGATGCCAGTAATAATGCAAAATTGCTGGCGGCACTGGCTGACGTGCCCGACGCGCAGCGCACGGCTCGCTTTCGTTGTGTGCTGGCTTTTATGCGCCATGCTGAAGACCCGACGCCGCTGATCTGTCAGGGGAGCTGGGAAGGACGCATTCTGACCGAAGCCTGTGGTGATAACGGTTTTGGCTATGACCCGTTGTTCCTGATTCCGACACTGGAGAAAGCTTCTGCCCAGTTGCCAGCGCAGCAGAAAAACCGTCTCAGTCACCGTGGCCAGGCGGTGCAGGAACTGGTCGCCCGTATTGAGCCGTACCTGCGTGGCTGATGCTGTGATTCCGCTGTCGCTCTATATTCATATTCCCTGGTGCGTGCGCAAGTGCCCCTACTGTGATTTCAATTCCCATCAGGCCCGTGATGAAGTACCGGAACAGGACTACATTGCCGCGTTGCTGGCTGACCTTGATCAGGAACTGGGCCTGACGGATCGTCGTCAGTGTGAGTCGATTTTCATCGGCGGCGGTACGCCCAGTCTGTTCTCGGCTGAGGCATTGCAACAGATACTGGACGGTGTGCGGGCGCGTTTGCAGCTGGTGGAAGGCTGTGAAATCACCATGGAGGCCAACCCTGGCACCTTTGAACAGGCTCGTTTTGCCGGTTTTCGTGCCGCCGGGGTGAACCGGTTGTCGCTGGGGGTGCAGAGCTTCGATGATGGCTGTTTGCAGGCACTGGGCCGTATTCATTGCAGCAACGATGCCCGCCGTGCCTTTGAGAAAGCCCGTGACATCGGCTTTGATAATATCAATATTGACCTGATGCACGGTCTGCCTGGGCAGACACTGGCTATGGCACGGGGTGACCTGTTGCAGGCAATTGCACTGGCACCGGATCACCTGTCCTGGTATCAGCTGACTATCGAACCCAATACCGAGTTTCATGCCCGTCCGCCAGCGCTGCCTGTGGATGAAACCCTGTGGGACATCCAGGAAACTGGCTGGCAGTTACTGGCCAGCGCGGGTTATCAGCAGTATGAAATCTCCGGTTATGCCCGCGAGGGGCGACGGGCGCGTCATAACCTCAACTACTGGCAGTTTGGCGACTATATCGGCATCGGTGCCGGTGCCCACGGCAAGCTGACGGGCCGTGATGGCCAGGTGGCACGGCGCTGGAAGTTGCGCCAGCCAAAAGCGTATATGGATGCGCTGGATAAACTCAGTGGTCAGCAGGTGATCAGTGCCGAAGAGCTACCGTTTGAGTTCATGATGAACGTGTTGCGTTTACATGAAGGGGTTCCGGCTGAACTGTTTGCACAGCGTACCGGACTGGCGCTGAGTGTGATTGAACCGCTGCTGCAACAGGCCCGCAGTCGTGGCATGCTGGAAAAAGATCCGGCGCTTCTGGCTCCGACCCCTCAGGGACGGCTGTTTCTGAATGATCTGCTGGAACTGTTTCTGGGCTGATATTTTTCTTCTGAGCCCGTTTTTCTGCAACCGCAAGTCTGGCGATGGTGTCGTCCGCCAGCCCGGCAGGTATCGGGCTGGCGCTTTATGTCATCAGCCGGTAGTGGCCTGTACCGTATCCGCATCAGTCACGTCGGGCTGCTCGCGCAGGGTTCGGCGCAGCACCTTACCGACATTGGTTTTGGGTAGCTCATCGGTGAATTCCACCAGGCGTGGAATCTTGTAGGCAGTCAGCCGCTCCCGGCACCAGTCGCGAATCTGTTCCCGTGTAACCGGTTCACGGGTGACCAGTACTACTTTGACAATCTCACCACAGACATCATCGGCCACGCCGACCGCTGCACACTCCAGCACCGCCGGGTGCAGACAGATAGCATCTTCTACCTCGTTGGGATAGACATTAAAGCCGGAGGTGATGATCAGGTCTTTGGCACGATCAACCAGCCGGATAAAACCGTCTGCTTCACGTACCGCTATATCACCGGTGATCAGAAAGCCGTCGTCGGTAAACGTAGCGCGGGTGTCCCGTGGTCGCTGCCAGTAGCCCTGCATCACCTGGGGGCCGCGTACACAGAGTTCTCCAGGCTCACCGACCGGCTGGTTTTCGCCTGCAGCGTTGGTAATACGTAGCTCGGTTGCCGCTAATGGCAGACCAATGGTGCCAATCTGTTCATAACCGGGAGGGTTGAAACAGACACCGGGTGAGGTTTCTGTCAGACCGTAGCCCTCGGTAATGGCGCAACCGGTGGTGGTTTGCCACTGTTGCGCGGCGGCCTGTGTCAGGGCCATACCGCCAGAGCAGGTCAGCTTGAGCTGGCTGAAATCCAGCGCCTGGAAAGCCGGGTTGTTACACAGTGCGACAAACAACGTATTGAGGCCGACAAAACCGGTCAGCTGCCAGCGACGCAGTTCGTTCACCATGCCATCAATGTCGCGCGGGTTGGCAATCAGCACACTGTGGCCACCTTTGAGTACCACAAGCTGGCTGAGAGTAAAGGCGTAGATATGATACAGCGGCAGCGGAGCAACCACGTTGGTCGTCCACTGGTTGTTAATGTCTGCTACCAGTGTGTGGGCCTGCTGGGCATTGGAGATCAGGTTGGCGTGACTGAGCATCGCGCCTTTGGAGACGCCAGTGGTACCACCGGTGTATTGCAGGCAGACCAGATCAGACGGCTTGCGACAGACATGCACAGGCGTTTCACCGACATACTGCAACAGGCAGTCACGCAGCCCCAGCGCACCGGGCAGGTAGTAATCGGGCTCCAGCTTCTTCAGATATTTCACGGCGGCGTTCAGCAGATTGCGTCTGACGAAGCCATGCAGATCACCCACCTGGGTAACAAATACCGTTTCGATGTCGGTCTGGGAGAGAATCTTCTCCGCTTTATGCGCCATGCTTTTGTGGATTACCAGCGCTTTTGCTCCGGAATCACGAAACTGGTGCAGCATCTCGTCACGAGTATAGAGCGGGTTGGTATTAACCAGCACCAGCCCGGCACGCATAGCACCGTAAGCAACCACCGGGTACTGAATCAGATTGGGCAACTGGATCGCGATACGATCTCCCGGTTGCAGGCCCGTATGGCGTTGCAGGTAAACCGCAAATGCCGCTGACAGACGGCCCAGCTCGGCATAGGAAAGGGTGCGGCCAAAGCTGGTGAAAGCTGGTTTCTCGGCGTGCTGACGGCAGGCCCAGGCCAGAATGTCCGGTACGGTTTCGAACCCCTGCGGGTTGAGTGCTGCTGGTATGGCCTGACCGTTTTCAGTGTAAGGGTCCATCATTTCCCCCGGTGCGTGTTAAGGTCTTATTGTTATTGTTGGTATGACTGCTATTGCTGGTAGCGCGTGTGTTTCTGACGCTGCTTTTTACGGGCGCGGTTCTCACTGTTATGGCCCGCAGCAGGCTGTTGTCTGCCAGGGTTGCAGATGACGGGGCACAGTGATGCCTGAACGGCATGTGGGTGATCTTTCCAGCAGGTGACTTGCCTGTCAGATGACGTTCCATATCGGGTGCTTCCATAGCAGACATGGTGTCTGCATAACGCT
>JAOXSF010000160.1 GCA_025800125.1 Marinobacterium sp. | reverse complement strand
ACATACCGCCGCTGCATAACATTGCTGGCGTTATATTCCACAAGCACTGTCGCCCCGTCATACTGATAGCGGGTCGTGCTGGTCGCTGTAACCTTCTCAGAGCGGCGACCAAGCGCATCATACTTATAGGTACCAACCGTTACGATACCACTTTTGAGGATCTTCTTCGCTTCTGTTAAGCGATTCTCTATATCATAGCTGTATTTATAGGCCCCATCATCGGTGAGGTTACCATTATTGTCATAGAGATACATCAACGGGTTCAGGGTCTGCCCTGCGTCTGTGATGGTTTTAATCTCGCTATAGCGGTTATTCTCGTTCGCTGTATAGCGCACCTCACCTGTGGTGAACTGGTGCTTCTTGAACACATAGCCATCATTGCTGATGTTTTCCTGTGCTATCCGCCCGGTATCATCACGGGTGTAGGTGAAGGTAACATCCTTAACACTGTCTTTCGCATCAAGCGTCAGGCTCTTGAGCCAGCCTGTCTCGGTTTCATAAGTGTAATCCTGCTTGGCCCCATTACCGTAGGTCAGGGTTTTCATCCGGCTCTGGCTGTCATAGCCGTAGGTGGCAACTGTGCTGCTGCCTACCTTGATGGTCGAGACACGGCCCAGGGCATCGGTTGCATAAGTAACCTGATAGCTGCCAGCAGCATCATACTTAAGCGTGGTTGTCCCTGCTGCATCATCATAGGCATAGCCTGTGCTATAGCCATTTGCCCCAATCTCGGCGGTCTTCCGGCCCAGCTTGTCATAAGCATAGCTCACTGTCTGTGTAGGTAAACCGGTACCGGAATGGGTAACCTTCATCACCCGCCCCATAATGTCATACTCAAAAGCATAAAGCACATGGCCACTGCCGTCCGCTTTACTCACACGGCGGCTGGTAACCCAGTCGAGATCATTATAGACAATATCAACAACATCCCCCGCACGGGTTTTCATCTTGGTGGGGCGGCCAATGGTATCATAGGCTTCGATAAAACTGTCCTGAGCACCAAAATAATCAGTTTTGACAAGCTGGTTCCAGTGATCATAGCGGTAGCTGGTTTTGGTATCTCTGCCATCTTCCACATAATCAACGGTGCCGTCAGGGTTGAAGGCGGTTTCTTCAATGATCTTGTCACTATCCTTGGCGGCACCACTGTTGGTGATCATCCGCACCACACGGCCAAGCTGATCAAACTGACGTTCGTATTTGATACCACGGGAATCTGTAGCAACCACCTTGCGGGCGACATCATCATAGGCCACAAGGCTGGTATTGCCTTTCTTGTCAGCGACAGAGAGCACACGGTCCGCCTGATCATAGGTTCGAGTTGTCTTAAGAAGCTCTGTTGCACAGCTGTTGCCAGCCTCCTCAGCACAGGACTGCACCGTGGTAACCCTGCTATCGCCGTCATACACATAGCGCATATAAGCAGCACCCGGCACCTTCACTGTCTCTAAGCGGCGGCGACCATCATACTTATTGGTTGGAATAGCACCATTGGTGCGGGGGTCATCCACTGTCAGCAAGTCACCACTACTGCTGTAGCTATAAGCTGTGGTCAGGTTCAGGCCGCCCTGATCTGCGGTCATGGAGGTGGGCAGGCCTCCCGCGTAGCTGTTATATTTAGTAACCATGCCGTCAGGCGCTGTTACTGTATCCGGCAGGCCAACACTGGTATAGGTAAAGCTGGTCCGCGGCTTTCGGCTAACCGTATTCCCACCTTCAAGCACAGTTACCGCAGGGGCTTCCTGCCATTTGATCAGGCCTTTACCATTTCCTGTGGTATGGTAATCCAGTTCGGTCACACGGCCTTTGGGGTCTGTTGATTTCTTGAGCTGGTAATAGCGGTCTGCACCATAATAGTCAAAGGTTGACGTACGTTCTTCTCTCGTACCGTCAGCTTTGGCCTTCGAGATGGCTTTCACCTCTAAAGGACGGCTATATTTATCGTAGGTGGTGGTTTGCTCAATCGCTTTACCACTACCATCTTTCAAACCGCGAGAGCGGACCGTGCGGCCCAGCCTGTCATAGAGCATCTCTGCTGATTGGTTCAGACCATTAAACCCAACCGAGAAACGAGCGTACGGATCACTATAGCTAACCGTATGCACACCAGCCCGCACACTTTCACTGCGCCAACTGTTGCTATAAAACGTTGTTGTTGGCCGGTCTTTCGCTGCAATACTGATAACCTGTTTCAGATCATTATAGCTATAAACCATTTTATCCGTTACTTCAGGCGTGGACATTTTTGTAATCCGGCCATCATCGCTCAGATAATATTCTGCAACCATGTTACCATTACGCGATACACTCATTTTCCGATTGGCACCGCTGCCTGTCTCACTCACCTCCAATCGGGAAAAGCTACCAATATGCTGCACATTAAGTGTATCAAACCTACCCGACAAACCACTCCGCGTAATTATCAACTCTCGCCCAATATTATTTTTAACATTTAAAACGACACTCACATCCTTTATGCCTGAATGTATAAAATCCACCACGATACCTGTCGGCCATGTCATTTGATGGATTTTAAAGCTGCGGGCTGTGTTTGATGCACCGCGCAAAATGGTTTTCTGTCCATTCAGCCCTGTAAGGGTTACATCTGTTCCTGTTTTAGTAAGGCTCCCACCAGCTTCCCCGCCGGGTGCATAATAGCTGCCATCAGCAAGCTTTGCATAGGCTGCAACACTGTGGCCTGTACGCAGATTAAACGCATTATCGATCAAGGTATTTTGCATCCAGTTAGCAGCAACAGAGGCAACCGCAATCTGCTCTTCTGTGGTACAGCTACCCGCTGTAATACA
>JAOXSF010000134.1 GCA_025800125.1 Marinobacterium sp. | reverse complement strand
GTAGCGGTGTAAGCCGCCCTGGTCTTTGAGCTGTAATGGCTCCTGGAATCCCCTTCGTTCACGGAGGGGAGAAGTCAAATATGTATATCCTGTATCAGGCAAAATACCCGAACAACCTTAGAACAATGTGCCGCTTTGGCTTCGATCACCCGTATCGACAGGAATGGCCTCTGAGCTGGCGGGGGTGCGAAAAATGAGCGTGAGCGTTGCAAGCTGTTCCGCATCACAGTTGCTGAATGGTGAAGTTATATATGTCGATGATGGCCAGAGAATTGAGGGACAACTCTGTATCCCCGAATATCAACGGCCCTACTGCTGGCAAGAACGAGAGCTGGCAGCACTGCTGAGTGACATTCAGGCACATCTAAAGGAGTCCCCGAAGCTACCTTACTATCTGGGTAGCTTGATTCTTCATCAGCAGGGACATCGCCTCAATATTATTGATGGCCAACAGCGTATAACAACGTTGGCCATTATCGGCTTTCTGAATGGCCAGCACACTAATAGCTCTTTGAAATACACATCCCCCGGCAGCCAGCAGCAAATCAGGCATAATCTTGCATGGCTGAAGAAAAACCAGAGCCAGTGGGTTGAGTTAGTTTCCAGCGCACGGCTAGAGTTCACACTGGTGATTACTCAATCGGAAGATGATGCCTACCGTTTTTTTGAAACCCAGAATACCGGTGGCAGAAGGCTTTCCGGGCCGGATATCATCAAGGCTCACCATCTGAGAGCGGTTGAAGCCGTTCATCAGGCGCACTTTGCGAAGCGATGGGAAGCGTTAGGCGAGCTGGATGGAGTGGTACAAGCGCTACTTAAAGGGCGTTACTGGCAGAACATTGATCATCGCGTGTTGCCTTCACACCGGCAACCGAAGCAGGTGAGAGATTGCATTGTTAGTGAGTTTGCAGAGCAAACAGGCAAGGGGTTGGATGTCGCTTTTGGCCGAGTGAAGCGAATCGCTGATCAGGCAGGGAGAGCGTGTTACGAATATGACCAGCAAGGCTATGATGTACGCCAGCCTCTCAATGCCGGGGTAAACACGATTGCTTATCTCAGCTACTTCCAGCAGCTACGGAATCGTTACTGGCTAGCTCTGCAGCTCCCCCACTTGGCAGGTTATGTCGAATTTTGCCGCTGGCTTAAACAGCGTGAAGGCTGTGGTTTTCTGGAGGACTTATTTGAAACCTGCTTATTGATGTATATCTGTCAGTTTGGTGAGTCGCAGCTAGAAATAGCCGCTAAGAAAATTTTTAGAGTCGTTTACTCCCGTCGAGTCAGTAATCAGAAAACCGTACGGGAAAACTCTATCCCAGCATTTATACGTGAGACGCCTGTTCTGGACTGGATTACACAGAGCTATACCCCGGAGCAATGTTTTCAGTTATTAGATCGCTTTGAGCTTAAGGTCGATACCCATAATATCAATGTGAAAAACAGCGTGAAAAAGCGTTTCCTGAAAGCAGTAAACCAACAGTTTGAATTGAAGCTGGATGATGCAGAGTTAGGTACCAGGTTCGCTTCGGAACTTACGGAAAAGATCAGCAATATGGGGAGAGCCTGATGACCTACTCAGTGCGTACTGAAGTCTTAACCATGGAACGGGTTAGTGAAAGTGCTGTGGGGTTTGTAATCCCGGGTTATCAACGCCCCTATGTCTGGCATGATGACGATGTTCTAAAGCTGATTGAAGATATAAAAAACGCTTACGTAGGCGGTGAAAGCCACTACTTTATCGGAAGTTCACTCTCCGCCTACAGAGAGGAAAAGCGTAGCTTTGAGCTGATTGATGGGCAGCAACGTACCACGTCGTTAATGCTGATTGCCCTGGCATTTAAAATCAAGGGTGTGCAATGTGCACTTGCTAATCTGGCTATCCGTCAGGGCTCACCTCGCTTACAGTTTGAAATACGAGACTCTGTTCAGCATCTTCTGGGCAGTCTTGCAGGGCTTGAGGAATTCACCCGGCCTGGCGATGAGGATATCAGGAACGACCCATACCTGACGCGGATTCAGGCTGCGCTGACTGTTCTGGCGCAGCGGGTTGAAACGTATAAGAAAGATCAGGATGTTTCACTGGAAGGTCTGGCTGATTTTATCTATTGCAGAGTCCAGTGGGTGAACAATGTTGTTCCAGCCACGATGGATCTTAACCGACTGTTCTCAAGCCTGAACACTGCGGGGATACAGTTAGAGCCAGTCGATATACTGAAGTCAAAGCTGTTTAACCAGATAACCTCTGAGAAGGCTCTGTACAGCGCAATTTGGCAGGCATGCGAGCATACAGGAAACTACTTTGAGCGAAACCTGAGACAGCTGTTTGCGAATGCTGATTGGGAACAGCTTGAGTATCGAGATTTGTCAGAGTATGACGAAAAGCGGTTTGGGTTGTTAGTAGCAGAGCCAGAGGCAGGTTTAAAAGGGGTAACGATTGCGCAACTTGCCGATGAACCAGAAAGTGATCCACGCGAGATTTCGAGCCCTTCTCGGCTTTCTACCTGTGAGGTCGATAAGCTAGATGATGAAACTGTTTATTGCCGTTCAATCATCAGCTTTGAATTATTACTGCTGCATACGTTACGCATTTTCTATGCGAACAGTGGGCGCGTCGATATTGATGCAAGGGTTAAGGTAGAGAACCTGCTTTTAATATTCGACTCATTACTCAGTCTGGACGAAAAAAGCATTAAGGGCTTTATCAAGCTTCTCTGGAAAGTGCGTTATGTGTTTGATACCTGGGTGGTAAAATGGGTTGAACGTGATGACAGCCATGATCCTCAACTCCGTTTGACACGCCAGAGTCACTCTCGGTCGCATGATAAGAGCTACATCAACCGGCAAGTAAAAGAGCTTAGCGAGCTTGTACAACTTCAGGCTGTTCGGAACTTTACAGGGGACCGCTCTGCCCATTACTGGTTAACGCCATTCTTATCTGTTCTCGTGAATAAGCCTGAAATAGGCGAGCCTGATGTATTGGCAGAGCTTGAGCGGATCGACAATGTGATGTCTCAAGCAGTGCACACACAGAAGCAGGCAAGCTTCTCGTTGGCTAAAGGTGAAAACCCGAAATTGCAGGACTGGCAGGCCTTGATGTCTTATCTCCAGGAATCAAATAGTACCGGGTTTGAACACTACTGGTTCCAGAAGCTGGAATACATACTCTGGAAGCAAGGCGATAAGAGCAGCGATGAAAAACTGAAAAAGTACCGGATTACTTCAAAAAACTCAGTAGAGCATGTCCATCCGCAGCATGAAGAATACAACAGTCAGCTTGAATCGAAAGCGCTTCATGCTTTTGGCAATCTGGTGCTGCTGAGCCCTAGCGAAAATTCTTCCTATAGCAGCCAGGCTGTTGCCAAGAAGAAAGCCGATTTTATAAGTAAACCACATTACGACGCGTTGAAGCTCAAGGAGATTTTTCGGTTGTATGACAGGGATCAGCAGTGGTCCGAAGGTCAGATCAATGAGCATCAACGAGATATGTTGCATCTCCTTGCTAAGCATTATGGAAAAGGAATGATTGATGGTTATTGACTTTTCCCCTCCGTGAACAGAGGGGAGAAGTCAAACAGGGGACACCATCAGGAAACATTGACGTCATGGCTGAAATCTCTAATGCAGCTGTAAGCCCCGTATAGTGGGGCTTACAGATTGTCTTCGTTATAAATTCGTCGATAGATAAGAACCCGGAAAGTTACAGATCAGGATGGTATTTCTACGTCTTCTGGCCCACTGGTGTGTTGTTACGCAACTGCGTAAACTGCGCTGTCTGCCTGATCAGGTTCGGTGGCTATGCACTGCTGATCGCAGGCACATTTGTTGGTAGTTTGCTGCCTTTGTATCTGATGTATCTGAATCATTCCGTCCTTCCTGATCTGGTGCCTTAAAAAGGCGATTCCCTGGAGATATTTCCGTGAGCGGTATTAACCCTGTACAAACAGCTTCTCAATCAGACCATTTGAAAGCTGATTTATTGCTCGTTTTTGTAACACTTCTGGCTGCTGCGGGTTGGGTTTTTTCCCATGAGGCCCTGCAGGGTATAACACCAATCTTTTTTATCGGTTTGCGCTTCCTGCTGGCAGGGCTGGTGGTTGGCGCCGTGGGTTGGCAGTCGGTACGTCAGCTCAGTTTTAATGACTTGCGCCGTACAGTGCTGGTAGGGCTGGTATTCAGTGCGGGGTTGATCAGCTGGATTACCGGCTTATCACTGGGCCATCATATGGGAGTCGGTGCTTTTCTGACCAGTTTGGGGTTAGTGTTGGTGCCTGTTGCGACCTTGCTGGTAGGTGATAAAGTCAGTCTGGCCACCTGGCTGGCTATGCCGGTTGCGGCGGCAGGCTTAGCATGCCTGTCGCTGGATAGCGAGTTTGTGTTTGGTAGTGGCGAACTGGCTTACCTTTGTGCGGCGTTTATTTTTGCGATCTACTACACCTTGAATACCCGTGCGGCGGTACGAACCTCGGTTATTGCATTAACGGCAATACAGCTGACGGTTGTCGGGTTAGTTGCTCTGCCGCTTGGGCTGGTTGTTGAAGGTGTGCCGCAATGGCCTGGGCTGGATATTCTGTTCTGGTTTGCTGCCAGTGTGCTGGTTGCGACCAGTTGGCGCTTTTTCTTGCAAACCCGTGCCCAGAGCATGGCACCAGCAAGCCACACCGCACTGATTATGATTCTGGAGCCCGTCTGGACTGCGGTACTGGGCTGGCTGATATACCAGCAGGGTATGAGCAATCTGCAACTGGCAGGATGTGGGCTGATACTGGTAGCTTTGCTGGCGACACGGGCCAAAGCATTAAAACAGCTGATCTATGGATAAAGGCGGCGTTGATTAAGCGTTGTCTTTTGCTTTCCTCTGCTACGCTCAAACAGACAGACCTGTATCTTGCACTCTGTCTTTTTTACAGAGTCTTTCTTCCAGAGCATGTACTGGCGGTTCTGACCATTACATGCTCTGGTCAGCAGAGGAGTACCGCTTATGTCGACTGCTTACCGTGTTTCCAGTCCAGACACGACTCTGACCCGCCACTACGCTCGCCAGACAGCCCAGGCATTGACCGCCATGGTGCATAAACGTCCCCGTGTACATTGTATTACCAGTACGGTTTCGCTGGAATTTACGGCGGATATCCTGATGGCCGTTGGTGCGCATCCATCTATGACCATGGGTCAGGACGAGATTGCCGATTTTGTTGCCTGTGCCCAGAGCCTGAATATCAATATTGGCACGCTGGATAATCAGCGTCGTACCGTGATCATTCAGGCAATTGAAACCGCGCTGGATTACCAGAAACCCTGGATTCTGGACCCGGTATCTGTACATGCTTCTGAACACCGCCGTGACTATGCACTCGAATTGATAGCCATGCGGCCTACGGTTATATGTGGTAACAGCGCTGAAATTCATAGCCTGGCCTGTAGCGATAGCCCCTATGCTGCCCAGATACTGGCGGAGCGCAGTGGCGCAATTGTTGCGCAGACCGGTGAGAATGATCTGGTAACCGATGGCAAACGCACCGTTATGGTAGCCAACGGTGACCCGATGCAAACTCGCGTGTCAGCGATGGGCTGTGCGACCAATGCGCTGATAGCGGGTTTTCTGGCGCTTGATCATGATGCTTTCGATGCTACTGTTGAGGCATTACTGACATTGGGGGTCGCAGCAGAGCAGGCTGTGCGCCGGGCGGAAGGGCCTGGCACCCTGCACATGTATCTGCTGGATGAGCTGTACGGCCTGAATCAGAATGTGCTGTCCCAGC
This sequence comes from Marinobacterium sp., assembly GCA_025800125.1. GTDB lineage: Bacteria > Pseudomonadota > Gammaproteobacteria > Pseudomonadales > Balneatricaceae > Marinobacterium_C. The sequence continues at coordinate 34,963 of JAOXSF010000134.1, read as the reverse complement.
AGGGCCATATTGTACCGGTGGAGATGCTATCCGCTGCAAGTTGAGCCAGTGATGAGTGGGTGATAGTGATGAGTGGGTGATAAGTGCGGGACAGTGGTACGTGAAGTCAGTTGATAGCATCGGGGGAGTGAATGGATCAAAACCAGCCTGAATTAACGGTTCTCACTATTAACGGTTCTCACTATCAGAAACTTTGTTCAACACCCGGTCCAGCATACGGCTGGATAGCAGGCGGCGCAGATAGCCAAAAATCCAGGTTGGAGTTGTAACGTAGTAGCGAGGTTTGGGGCGGCGACTCTCCAGTGCATGTAATACCGGTTTGAGTACCGCATCTGGGCCAAGGGTGAACGGGTCTCTGGTATTAATGTCCTGTTTCTCAAGTCGACGCTGCACTGCTTCGTAGGTTGTACGGTGGGCACTGTGCGAAATATCTATGTTAGCAAGAAATTTTGCGTAGGCGTTTTTGCGAAACTCACTCTCAATCGGGCCTGGCTCAATCAGCGAGACTTCAATGCCGCTACCACTCAGCTCCTGGCGCAAGGTGTCGGTTAACCCTTCCAGCGCAAATTTGGACGCATTATACGCGCCACGGTATTTCAAGGTAATCAGGCCAAGCACCGAACTATTCTGGATAATACGGCCTTCACCCTGGGCACGCATAACCGGCAGCACTTTGCAGGTTAATTCATGCCAGCCAAACAGATTGGTTTCAAACTGGGCGCGTAATACGTCTCTGGTTAAGTCTTCTACCGCACCCGGCTGGCCATAAGCGCCATTGTTGAACAGCGCATAAAGTGTACCGCCAGTCTGATCCAGTACCCAGTCCACGGCTTTCTGTATTGAGGCGCTGCTGTTCAGGTCTAATTGGCAGCTTTCCAGCCCCATATTTTTCAAAGCTGTGACATCAGATGTTGAACGGGCGGTTGCAAATACCCGATATCCCCGTTTTCGTAATTCAATAGCAACGTAGTGGCCAATGCCGGATGAACAACCGGTAATAAGAACTGAACGCATCTACCCTCCTGCAGGGAACACCCCGTGGCTGACCGGGGTCATGTGTATAAATAGCCGTCCTTTTTATCCGTACGCTTAAGGTTCCAAAAGATCGGGTGGCTGGCTATGCTTCAAAACAGTCCCTTTATGACCGCTATAAAGGAGTGCGGCAATGGAACGAATTATATTGGTCGTTGATGACGAGCCATCCATTCTGAAAGCGCTACAGCGGGTTTTCCGGAAAGACTGGAAAGTCCTCACTGCTACTGACATTGCCCATGCAATGGCTTTGCTGGGCCAGCATGACGTCAGTGTGGTATTAAGCGACTATCGGATGCCCGGCACCGATGGTATCGAGTTTCTGAATCGCGTCAAATCGTATTTCCCCTGCACCCGTCGCTATCTGCTGAGTGGGCAGGCGGATTTCGAAGCTGTTTCTGCTTCTGTTTCCAGCGGGGCTTGTCACCGCTTTCTGGCCAAACCATGGCGTGATGATCAGCTGCGGGAACACGTAGAGAACGGCTGGCAACAGTGGTGTGAACAGAAACAGGCAGAGAGGGAAGGGGCGGCAGGGTCAGATGTTGTTGCATTGCGCCAGCAGTTCGGTGAGTTGCTGACCAACAGGCAGTTAGGACTACTGTTTCAGTATGACCCTTTAGCCGTTAGCCCGGTGCTGCATTGGTGTCTGGCGTCACTGAAAACAGACGCTAAACCCCTGTCGCTGGATGGGTTGCCTGCGGTGTATTACCAGCAGTTAACTCTCTGGGCTGATTGCCAGTTACAGACCTTGCTGTTATGGGAGCTAGGTGAAGAATACTCGCTTGTAGTTGCGGCACTGACAGATAAGCCGAATACGGAACAACGCTGGCTCCACTGGCAAGCGATCTTACCTGAGCTACCGGTAGCTTTACCCCCTTCACGCAATGACACACCTGACAGTGCAACAGACAAGGAGTTGACCTTCCTATGACTATCACACGTCTGGCTGTACCTGCGCTGGCATTAAGCTGGAGCGCGCTGATTGCCCTGATTCTGTACGGTTGGCTGCACCCGCAAGGGCTCAGTTCTGTTCACTGGTTGGAAAGCTGGTACCAGTTAGCGCTGGCGCTGGCGATTATTGCTGCATTGTTGACGGTACTGGTTATTTACCTGCAACGACGCTCGTTGAGGGCAATTGCTAATGCTATGCCAGAGATGGTGACATATGGTATTGGCTATCAGATTCGTAACGCCCGCCGCTATGGTGAAGAAGCGGTACTGTTCAATCGGTTATCTAAACGTCTTGCTTCAACATTATCCGGGTTAAATAGCGAGCGCCATTTGTTGCGAGAAACGCTGGATTGTGTTGACGGTGTGATCTTGATGGTCGATGGCCAGGGGCGAATTGAGCTGGTCACCCCCTATGTTGAGCAGATGTTCGGCTGGCAACGAAAACAGCTGCAGAATCACGCCGTGTCAGTTCTATTACCCGAATATGCTGAGTTAACGGCCAGCATGGCACGGCATGAAGATACAGCGTTTCCACGTAGCGGCATTGAGCAACAAACTATTGCCTGTTGCGAAGATGGTCAGATCAGTGGTGCTGTGGTGTTGTTTCAGCGACGGGAAGAAAATAGCGGTTATGTTCTGCTGGTACGTGATGTTACCTGTGAACTTGAAACGCGCCGTGAAGCGCAGTTACTGCGTGATGCACTGGATAGCAGCAATGAAGGGGTCATGCTGTTTGATAGTGGTGATCAGCTGATCTGGGCTAATCGTCGAGCCAGTGAACTACTGGGGCTGGCCTCTTTAAGCAATGAACAAAACTACAGCACAATTATGACAGGTGCTGTTTCACTGGGTATGCTCCCTGAGGCCAGTCATGACCCGGAAAGCTGGTTGGCATCCGCTCGTGATTTGCATGATCAGGCAGAACAGTATCGTGATATGCAGTGTGGCGATGGCCGCTGGTTGCGAGAAAAAGCGATGAAAACACGTCATGGTGGTGTGCTGACATTGCTGACAGATATAACTGCAGATCGTCAGACCGGCGAGCAACTGGTTGCCGAGCGAGATCAGGCGACCGCTAGCCGTGATGAAAAGGGCCGCTTTCTGACGGTGATGAGTCATGAGATTCGAACGCCGTTGAATGGCATGCTGGGTATGCTGGAGCTGATGTCATCAGAAACCGATGTCGATAAACGTGCCCATTACACCCACACCGCACTGGAAGCAGGTAATAACCTGAATGAGTTGATTAACAATCTGCTTGATCTGGCCCGGCTGGATGCAGGCCGTCTGAGGCTGCGACCAAAGCCTTGTCTCTTACCAGACTTGCTGACCAGTGTTGTCGATCTTATGCAGCCGCTGGCCAACCGTAAGGGGTTACAGCTACAAATAGAGCAGGATAGCCTGCCGGATACACCATTGATCCTTGATTCAGGTCGGTTACGGCAGGTGTTACTGAACTTGCTGGGCAATGCCATCAAGTTTACCGATCAAGGTGAAGTGCGACTGGTATGTCGGGCAGATGACAAGCGGCTGCGATTTGAAGTTATTGATACAGGCCCTGGTATCAGTGAAGCCTGTCAGCAGGCGCTGTTCCAGGCGTTCAGTATGCTGGATGAGAACTACAGCCGAAACCAGAGTGGTGCAGGGCTGGGGTTGGCGATCAGCCAGCGGCTGGTAGAGCGAATGGGGGGGGAAATCCGCATCAATTCTGTGCCAGGACAGGGCAGTTGTTTCTGGTTCCGCCTGGTGCGGGTAGATCAGAATGAAACCACAGCCCCGGATTTATCGGATGACGTTGCCGAGCAGACCGCTCAGGATAGGGAGCCTGCCGGTCTTGAACAGCAAGCCTGCCAGGTGTTGCTGGTAGAGGATAATGACACCAACCGTCAGGTTGTTGAGCAGATGCTGCTACGTGCAGGCCATCAGGTGGATACGGTGAATAACGGCGCTGATGCTATCAGTGCATTACAGTTGGCTGATTACCAGGTGGTACTGATGGATATTTCCATGCCCGTGATGGATGGAATGGAGGCTACCCGGCGCATTCGCCAGCTCAATGGCGCGGTAGCGCATTTGCCAATTATTGCACTGACGGCACACAGCCAGATGGAAGAACGGCAAGCCTTTATGGAGGCGGGCATGGATGATTACCTGCATAAACCGGTACATAGCGAGGCATTACTGGCGATGATTTCACGCTGGCAATATCAACAGCATGATAAGCCGATGGTTGAAAGCGTCGCCTCGGCAAATCTGCAACCTGTGGAGCATATGCCTATAAATACAAGGCCAGTAAATACAAGGCCAGTAAATACTCAGCCGACAGAGCAGGGCTCAAATACAGAACCCTTGGCAGTATCGGCACAAACTGCACCATTACTGGATGAGACAGTGTTGCAGCGTATGGCGCAGGATCTGGATAAAAGCGTCATGCCCCGGCTTATCCATAGTTTTATCAGCACCACCCGAGAGCGTCAGCAGTTTCTGATAGAAGCCATCACCGGCCAGGATCATGAGCAGTTGCAGCGGGAAGTGCATAACCTGAAAAGCAGTGCTGCCACTTATGGGCTGGTGCGGGTACAGCAACTGGCTGCAGAGGTAGAACAGTTATGTAAACAGGGCCAATATAACGCACTGCCGGAACCGGCACGCCAGCTGATGAGTGAGCTGGAGCCTGCGCTGAGTGAGTTGGAAGCACTGGACTGTAATCAGATATAGCCAGTGTGATCAGAAAAAACGGCCCGTTATGGGCCGTTTTGTATTTATGTGCGGTATGCAGATACCAGGAATGAAAGGGGTGCTAAGCCTGTGCTTTCCAGCTATTTTTCTTTCTGTAAATAGTCGCTGCGCTGATACCCAGATAGTGGGCAGCAGTGGGGACGCTACCATCACAGAGTGCTATTGCTTGTTCGATTGCCTCGCGTTCCAGTTCTGCCAGCGGGCGTATCTTTTGCTCCAGTGGCAAGTGTTGCTCCAGCGGTAGGCGTTGCGCCTGTTGCTGGTGCTGTGTCCGTGGCAGAGTATGAAGATTGTTGCTCTGATGAAGGTGTTTTGTATCGGTTGCAGAGAGTGATATTGATGAGTGAGCTGTATGAGGAGCAGCAGGAACGGTTGCTGGTTGGGCCGTCGTCAGGGTGGCGGGTAGCATATCTGGCGATACTTGCTCTGCATCATGCAGCACGACAATATTACGGATAACATTTTGCAGTTGCCGCACATTACCGGGCCATGGGTAGTTGAGGAGCTGTTGCTCTGTCTGGCTGCTGAAGTGCTGAAACGCTTTCTGTTCTTCCTGGCTGTATTTCAGCAGGAGCTGACGGGCGATTTCCAGTATATCCTGCTCGCGTTCCCGTAACGGTGGGAGGTGAATGGGTAATACATGCAGGCGGTAGTAGAGATCTTCCCGAAACAGGCCTTGCTGTACCTGTTGCAGAGGGTCTTTGTTGGTAGCGCAGATAATTCGTACATCAACCGGCTCAGCCCGGTCACTGCCGACTTTCTGTAATGTACCTGTTTGCAGAAAGCGCAGCAGGCGGGTTTGCAGCGCAGGCTCCATTTCGCAAATCTCATCCAGAAAAAGTGTGCCGCCATGGGCGGCGCGGGCCGCGCCGTCACGGTCTTTCAGTGCGCCGGTAAAGGCGCCTTTTACATGGCCAAAAATCTCACTTTCCACCAGCTCTCTGGCAATCGCACCGCAATTGATGGCGATAAAGGGTTTATCGCGCCGATCACTGAGCTGATGGATGCTCTGTGCACAGACCTCTTTGCCGGTGCCACTTTCACCGGTCACAAAGACCGTAGCCCTGGATTGTGCTGCGCTTTCGATAATCTGATAGACCTGCTGCATCACTAGCGATGAGCCGATAAAACCACCGAAGGTATGGCGGTCCAGCTGTTGCTGGTAAGTATCTACCACCGCTTTGAGACGCTGATGTTCAAGGCAGTTATTCAGGGTGGTTAACAGACGGCTACGGGCGAATGGTTTGGCCAGAAAGTCACGGGCTCCAGCCTGCATTACTTCAATAATGGTACTCATGGCGCAATCGCCGGTAACAACAATCACTTCTGTAGGTAGCTGCTCACGTTGAATATGGTGCAGAATTTCAAGGCCGTTGATATCAGGTAAGCCAAGGTCCAGCAGAACGGCAGCATAGTGTTGACTGGCCAGCTGACTTAACGCCTGATGGCCATTCTCGGCGTGATCAAGGGTAAAAGGCTGATCTTCAACAAATGTCTGCACCAGTACTGCCATGGTGGGGTCATCTTCCACCAGTAACAGACGAGGGTGGCTTTCAGAAGGGGCCTGGTTACGGGAATAAGTCATAAAGGGCTCCTGCGCTCCATGCTATCAGTCCCACTATAGACGCTTTCTGCGCCAGAGCGTTCCAGGCGGTGATGCTCTCAGTATGTCTGCTTGCTGCTTATTCTATATAAGCGTGTCTCTTTGTAGCCGTTTGTCTCCTATAGCACCCTTTTGATCTCTCTATACTTGTTTCTGTAATTATACTTGTTGCTGTAATTATAATTGTTGCTGTAATAGCAGACTGCGTTCCAGCCGTTGGCGTAACTTTCGCGCCAGTCTGGGGAAACGTTTTTCGATACGCCGGACTTCACGCAGCAGTTCTGGTAGCAGGCCTGGGGCAAAGCGGTCATTCATCACCACACCGAGCAGTCGGGCTTTTACGCTGCGTAGCCGCTCGCAGCTGTCTATCAACTGGCTTTCGGTACAAACGCCAGTCAGGATACAAAGAATACTGACATCAGCGCTGCAACAAACCAGCTCTGGTGGGGTGTTATGGCGGTTGCGGCGCGCTAGTGGCGAAGTGTCCATAATGACAAGTTCATAATGTTGGGTAAGCTGTTGTATCCCCTCCGCCAGTCGAGCCGCGCTGTGAAAGTCCGGGTCATCCTGATCAGTGCTGGCGCATAGCAGGTCAACGCCGTCTGGCCGGTTGATAACAGCTTGCTGCCAGCTACTGTCCAGTAATCGCCAGCAGTAGCAAGGTTGGTCAAAGTGGCTATGCAGTGCCGGATGCGCCTGGTTCAGATCAACCAGTAGTACTTTGCGACCCTCACTGGCGGCTCTGTGTGCTAATGCAATTGCCAGCAAGGTGACACCGGTCTGGCCATTACTGCTGCACAATGCCACGCTGCGGGCTTTGCTGCTGCCGATACTGGCGTACAGACTTTCCAGCTCGGCATAGTGTAGTGGTAGTTGATGGGCTGGTGTTGCTGCATCCTGAGTGGCTGACATATCGGTATCCTCCTTTCAACGACCAGACGCTAATTGTCAACAATCTGGCGCTAACTGCCCGGCCTTAAAGGCCTAGCAAATGGGCAAATGAGATCACAGTGATTGAGTCGCGCAGGGTGCTCATAAACTGGAACCAGGCGCTTTGCTCTCGTGGCGGTATATAGATGGTGTCGCCAGCACGCAGCAGTGGCAGCAGGCGAAAGTCTCCGCTACGGGCAAACTCCACCAGATCAAACTGGCGGGCTCTGGCCTCCCCACTGGTGCGGTTGACAATAATAATTCGATCCTGAAGGGCGTTATCCAGCGGCCCGCCTGCTTGCGCCAGCAGATCAAGCACGGTCATTGAATCATCAAAGTTGTAACGGCCAGGCCGGGCAACAGAGCCTAATACCCGTACTACTTGCTCTTTTGGACGTTGTAGCCAGTCGCGATCCCGGCTGGGAATAAAGATCACGTCTTCATTTTTGACATCCGGTAACAGGCTGTCATCACCGGTTTCAAAATACAGGTGCAAATTCAGGTGGCTGTTACGTACATGATTTTCATGGCGGTGGGTGATACGTACAGCGGTCAGGTCTGCATCTGTTGCAGGCCCCTGGGCGGCGGAAAGAATATCCAGGAAATTAAGCTCTGAATTAAAAGCGTAGCGTCCAGGTGCTTTTACCGCGCCCAGGATGTAGATAGAGCGCTCGCTGGACTGGCGTACCCATTGCGAACGGTTGTCGTTAGGGTCTTTCGGCAGCGCAGGCACTACCACGGTATCCCCTGCGCTGATCTGTGGAATACTATTGATGTCGCCGCCTTTATCCAGCAGCTGTTTGAGGTTGAAGCCGGAAACCTGCTGACGGCCACCTGTTAGTGGGTGCAGTATCTGAATATGAGCGGTATCAGCGTCCTGTCGCGGGCCGCCTGCATGCGCCAGAATATCCATCAACCCCATATCATCAGCCCATTCATAGCGGCCTGGACGGTGTACTGCACCAATAATGCGAATAGCCCGCTGTGTTGGAATCTTCAGCCAGCTTTTTTCATTCATATCGGTTTTTTCGGGTACCAGAATGGCATCTCCGGGGTTGATGTCAGGTAAGCCATCGTTGGACAGCCCGTCAACATGAGCTTGCAGATCAAACGCCTGTACGCTGCCGTCGGCGCGAAGGATGCGCAACTGGCGGGTTTCTGCAAAACGGGTAGGGCCACCTGCCGTGGCAAGAATATCGTAGAAGCTGGCGTTTTCCTTGGTTTCAAAGGCACCTGGGCGAAACACTTCCCCCATGACATAAACAGTGCGCGCACCAGATTGCACCTGTTCTGACTGCTGCGGCACAAAGATCAGGTCACCATGGCGAATCAGTGGCATCAGGGCTGGGTCACCAGTGTCCAGATACTCGCGCATGTTGAAAGGGCGAGGCTCTCCGTTGGTGATAACACGGATCTGCTCAATACCGGCGTAGCGGGTAACGCCGCCAGCCCGCATCAGCATATCAATAATACTGTCGCTGTTTTTAAACGAAAAAGTACCTGGTCTATGTACTTCGCCAAATACTTTCAGCGATTCCTGTTCTTCACCGCCATCCCCGGTCGCCGCTAGAGTACGGGCATCAAAATCAATTTTGACGTTACCAATCAGCGGAGACGCGGGTACAAACAGTACATCAGAAGGTTGTAACTCAGGTACCAGTGTCGGGTCACCACTGTCCAGATAGGCTTTGTAATCAAACTCAATCAGCGTTTCACCACGACGAATCTGCATTCGGTCCAGCTGGGCGCCTGCGGCCAGCCCGCCAGCGCTGTTCAGCGCCATCTGTACATTGGCCTGTGGCGGCAGCACTACACTGCCTGCCCGGTTAACATAGCCCAGCACTGTCACTGAGAGCTGGCGTTCACGCAGTACCAGGTCAAAGCGGTTCAGGTCTCGGTAAATCAGCTGTAACCGTTCTTTAAGCTGAGCACGGGCTTCTGATAATCGCAGCCCGGATAGCTTCTGGCGGCCAATTTCGTTGAGTAAAATCTCTCCGTTATTGTCCAGTTGATAGGGCTGGTCAAAACTTTCTTCACCAGGTAGTTTCAGCAACAACATATCACCCGGACGGAGTGTCGGGTCGTCTGCGGCGCTGACCGACGTTGCGGTCAGTAGCCCGCCCAGCAGCAAGCTACTCAAAAGCAATCCATTCAAAAGCAATCCATTCAACAGCAGCCGGTTCAAAAGCCGGTGCAAAAACGGTGCAGTAAATATCAGCCTTGCAGGAAGAGAGTGATAAAACTTCATAAGGCAATCCCTCGCGGTGGTGACATACTGGCGGGTTGCCAGCGTGCCAGCTGGTCTTCAATCGCGCTGATCTGTTGTTGCAGTTTCAGTAGCTGCTGGTGGGCGGCAGCGTCCAGACCATTGCTATGTTCACGGGTGGCGCGAATCCAGACCATTCTGGCCTGGTGTAACCTAGCAGGAGCAATCTCCCGGGCGTCTTGTTCCATTAGCAGGTGTAAGCGGTGCTGACATTCCAGCAACGTTTGTGCGTTACGTTGGGCCAGCGGTTCATTGCGATGCTGTGCTACCGGGTCGGCCTCAGCCATACCGTCATGGCCATTGGTGACCCAGTGGAAGCACCCGCTGCTAATCAGCAAGCTGGTATACAGTGCAAGGGTAGTGATTATTTTCAGCATTCCCTGCCTCCCTTATATTGCGGTGTTATTGCCGGTTTTTGTTGTGCCCTGTTGTCAGTGACCCGGTTTTTACCGCTCAGTTTCAGTCATCAGGGGGGGATTGTTATTTCAGGCTTTGGTTGCCATCGCTTCAGGCTTGAACCGTGGTGATATTGAGGCTTTTATCAATGCGCAAGGACTGCATCAGTTGCAGTGGCTGGCCGTTAACTCCGGTTACCTCCAGCGTACGCCCGGTAATCGCAAGGCGTTTGTAAAGATAGACAATTGCACCAACACCGGAAGAGTCCAGCGTATTAACCGCTGCCAGGTTCAACACAATCGGGTTGTGCTGACAGCATGCCAGGTAATCCAGATCGGCCCGCAATTGCTGGACACGGGTCGCATCGAAAGCTCCATGCAGTGACAGCTCAAAGCGGTGTTGTTGTTCAGCAGTGTTCTGCGTGGTAACCGGAGAGGTTGCAGAGTTTGATGTGACGATGGCGTTCATGGTGATCTCCTGCACGTCGCTGACCGAAGGCGTTTTCAATATGTGAAGCTGGTAAGAGATAAACAGGAACTGTGCCAGAAATATAATTCTTTTATTTTCAATGAGTTATGGTTGATTCATATAGAGAAGGCTGCCTTGGTTACAGCCTGTGTCGCATTTTGAGAAACACAATGACAAATAAAAGCCCGCGGGTGCGGGCATAGCAGTGAGGGTATAGTTAAAGAGAGTCTGGGCATCCAGGCGTATAGCTGAATTACTGTCCTCGTCCGCATACCATGACAACTACCGTGCGCAAAGCGATATGGGTATCTGCCAGTAACCAGCTACCAGCGCGACTCAGTTGCAGAGCATAGGCATGATCGTAGCCCACTTTGTTGCGCACATCCTCAATATTACGATCATAGCCCTGGTTAACTTGCGCCAGCCCGGTAATGCCCGGGCGCAGCCCCCATGTGCGTTCTGCAAACCAGGGAATGGCGTTTTCCAGGCGCTGGTAGAAACCAGGTCGCTCCGGGCGAGGGCCAATCAGTGACATTTCACCGCGTAGCACATTGATCAGCTGGGGGAGTTCATCAAGCCGGGTTTTGCGCAGAAAACGGCCGACGCGGGTGATTCGCGGGTCATTTTCCTGTGCTAATACCGGGCCTGTCTGTTGCTCTGCATCGACCCGCATGGTGCGAAATTTCAGCATATAAAACAATTCAGTATGGTCAGGCGTTGCCAGCCCTACACGTAGCTGGCGAAAGATAAGGGGGCCTGGCGAGTCCAGCCGGACTGCCAGCATGATCACCGGAAACAATGGCAACAATAAAAGCAGGGCAAGGCCCGCAATCAACAGGTCACAGCTACGTTTGCCATAACGAACTGGAGCTGGAATATAGTGCAGGTTAGTGGTTTCAGTCTGTGTCATGTTGTTGGTCTGGGTACGCATAACCGGACTCCTTTGTCTGGATTTTTCAGATCTGAAATCGTGCTGTCAGATGCGCTGCCAGGGGCCTGTTTCCAACCCCAGTAGATAGCGAATAACCCCACGTAGTGATGCCATATAGCCACAAACCAGATAACAGGGTGCGCCGATAAAACCCGGCAGCCGGTCGCCCCAGCCATAAAACATCAATGCGCTGAATACGACAAGGCTGCTCTGTAGCCACAACAGGGTGGCAAAGGTCGGGATATAAAGCATCAGTACAGCTAAAAGCAACCACTGTGCCAATAATATCAGCGGCATCAGGGCGCGCAGGGCTTTGCCAGATGCAAAAGCGAATGCAACTCCTCCCAGTGCAGGGTTTAACAGGCCTGGCAGTCGCAACAGTTGCTGAAGATTACCGGCAGCGATGCGGCTTCGCCGTTTCATATCCTGGGCCGGGGCTGCGCATTCCAGTTCAAGGGCGATGATCTCCGGGTCATAAATCGCCCGGTTGCCCGCGCAGACCATCTGCATAGGAAGGACAAAATCATCGTTAATAATGTCTTCATCCAGTTCCTTGAAGCGCAGGCTACGGTAACTCCACAATGCGCCATGTACGCCAATAGGCGCGCCCAGCAAACCTTCCCCCAGTTTCAGTTGACGCTGATATTGCCAGTAGTGGTGTTCGCCGCTTGAGCCGGGCCGGGCCAGCTGATAGCTGCCTGCCACGACGCCGACTTCCGGGTTCTGAAACCAGGCGGCGGTACGCAGCAGGGCGTCACGGGAGATCAGCGCTGACGCATCGCTGAGCGCGGTAATATCAGAGCGTATCAGTGGTAATACCCGGTTCAGATGTGCGGTTTTGCCGACATTATCCGGAAAGGCCCAGATACGGACATTCAGATGGCGATTCTCGGGTTCATTCGCAGCCCGTACTGCCCGGTCAGCGGTATGGTCTGTACAACCATCGCATGCCAGAATAATGTCCAGCTTCTCAGCGGGGTAATCCAGCATGCCCAGGTTGCGAATCTTATCTTTGATAACCGAGGCTTCGTTAAACGCTGGAATAACGACGGTGATAGTGGGCAGATGCTGACGCAGCAAAGGAGGGTTTGGGCGTGATGCCTTACTGCCAAGATGGCGCAGCAGCAGGGGGTAGAAAAGATGGTGATAAAGCACCAGCCACCAGAGCAGTGCAAGGCAGGCCAGTAACAACATCGGAGTAAAGGTTAGCTCAGGCATGGTAGTCTCTCCTCGTCAATAGTGCCTGGTAGGCAGCAGCGGTGTGTTGCAGGTCACCTTGTTGTACTACAAAGTCACGTGGTGTTAAGTCACGTGGCGTTTTATTTGAGCGGTTATTCATCCTTTCGTGCAGGCCATGCTCTAGTGCCAGACGTAACGCGCCAGGGTTGTCCGGTGCGATACATTGACTGCTATGGGGGCAGAGAATTTCACGGCAGCCGCCAACATCAGTGACCACCACAGGGATATTGCAAGCTTGGGCTTCCAGTGGTGACAGTGGCAGGCCCTCACAGCGAGAGGGCAGGCAGAACAGATCAAGACTGCGATAGAAGCAGGGCATACAGTCCAGCGCACCAAGAAAATGCACCCGTGACTGTAGCTGGAGGTCTTTGCAGAGCTGCCCCAGGATGTCTCGCTGGCTGCCGTCACCTGCCAGTGCCAGATGTACGTCATCATCCAGCCAGACCAGCGCCTGAATCAGGTTGTCAATTGCTTTGACTGGCTCCAGTCTGGCTGCACAGCCGATTATGCGCGCCTGTTCAGGAAGTCCAAGTAACTGCCGACTCTGGCGTTGGCCATCCGTGTTGGCAGGGGTAAAGCGACGACTGTCAATGCCGTTACGAATCACCTCCACTGGTTGGTGTGGGAAATGCCCGGCAACAGAGTTAGCGACGGCCTGGCAATCTGCCACCAGTGTGGGGCGCACTCGGTTAAGCAGCCATTGCTGTAATCGTCGGTTATGTGAGTTTTGCAGGTGCCAGCTATCATGTTCAGTATGCACTCGGCAGGGAATTCCCAGTACCCGTGCCGCCAGCCCGCCATAAAACAGCGGGCCGATATGATGAGTATGTACGGCACCAGCATTCAGGCGTTTCAGTTGCCAGCATAGCCGAGCCAGGGTCAGGTAGCTGCGCCCTGGAGGTTTGTTCAGAAATATAATGCGCGGCAGCCGCCGCTGTTTGTAACGACTGGTCTCAGGTTCCGGCTTTTTATGCTCAGGAGCGTCGTCGGGTAAGTCGCTATGTGGTAGATCGTTCTGTGGTGGGTTGCCATATGGCAAAAAGTAGTCTCGAAGGCGAGGCCAGTGGATCATCGCCTGCTCCGCAGAGCCTTCCAGGCTGATCAGATAAGCAGGGGTTTCTGTCTGGCGGTCCAGCAGATCAAGCGCCATGGTTTCAATACCACCGGGGCGTAGATGCTGTACTACCTGAACAATTGAAGGCGTTGTCATGATCTGCTCCTTTGTATGGTTAGTACCTGGGGCTGTTTAAATTTTTCACTACCTTAAATTTTTCACTACCACGGCTGCTTTTTTTCAAATCAGCGTGTTAAATCAGGTGGTTGCGAATCGGATGGTGCCTGATCAAGTGATGAAGAGGGCGGTAATGGAGGAATGCGGGTCAGTACAGGGAGATCAACCAGCTGGCTGACAGTATCACGACGGCGCAGGCTGCTATCGAGTAGTTCCGCCAGTGTTGCCAGCCCTATGCCCAGCGCAATACCTGCAATGACGCCCAGCACGACAAATACCGGTAGCGGCAGATTGCTGGGAGCCGCCGGGGTAAAGGGCGGGTCGATCAGCTTGACGCGTTCGCTCTCTTCTGACTTGCCTAGTGCCCCTGTTACCCGTGCCAGCTGGTGGCGTTCGGCCAGGTCTTCATAGATTTTGCGGCGAATAGAGACTTCCCGTTGCAGTTCGGTGAGGCGCTGTTCATGCAGTCCATAGTTACTGACGCGGGTGCTCAGGTTACTGATCTCCTGTTCCAGCATCTGTACCTCTTCAGTCAGGCCGCGTAATTCATCATCGGCTTGTTGGAAGCGTTCAAGCTGTGACACCAGTAAAGTCTGGGTGCCGTTTTCGTTACTGTTACGGCTGCTGGTGGCAATTGCCCAGAGTCGTTCCAGTGTTTGCTGTTGCAGGGCGGGTTTCGCTGCCAGCAGGCGGCTGCGCTCCTGACGCAGGGTACTGAGGGTGCGCAACGCACTTTGCACCTGGCTGTGATGGTCGGTGTAACGTGCGCGCAAAACGCTGAGCCGGGCCAGTACTTCAACAATTTCTTCTTCGATTTTGCTGACCACCGGGTTAGTTTGTGACAGTCGGGAAAACAGACTACTGCGCGCAGCGCGTGCTCCTTCAAGTCGGGTTTTCTGCTCGGCCAGCAGAGTGCGCAGGCTGGTTAGCCGGGCAACATTGCCCGCATGCAGTTCGGGCAGTTCACTGGCATGTTCGCTACGGTATTGCGCCAGCTTTTGCTCGGATTGCTCAAGGTCGCTGCGACGCTGTTCCAGCTCGCTTGCCAGGAATACTTCCGATTTATAGATAGAGGAGCGTTGCGGGGCCAGTACTCGCTCAACAAAGCGCACACTGACCAGAGTGAGAATTTCTTTCAGGTTGTCACGGTTCTCTGAGCGATAGCTGATACGGATCAGATCATCACCCACCAGGGTCGCTTGCAGTCCTTGTGATAACTCTGCAATCACCCAGGCTTTCTGGGTGTCGGGCATTTCTTCGGTAATAAGCCCGGATTTGAACGCAACATCCGCGAGGATATGACGGCTATGTAGCAGAGCATTCAGTGCGTCCATGCGGGCTTTCAGATTGGTAGCAACGGCGAGATCTTCCAGAAACGGGTTCTGCCGGGCAGCTTCTTGAAACAGAATGGTTGTGTGGGTTTGCCATGTTTTAGGTGCCAGCACTGCCACCGCTGCGGCCATGATGGGCAGAATCAGAATCGGGATGGCGATCAGATAACGCCGCCGCCAGCCCGCCCAGAGTAGCGCTGCAACATTGCGCAGTAGTCGGGTACGCATCATGGTGATTACTCCTGCACACGGTCTGCGACGGTTGGCAATGACAACTCAACACTGTGTGCAGTACCGTTCGGGCTCAGTCGTGCCACGCTTTGCACGCCCAGCGTTTGCAGATGGATACCTAAGCTATGGCAACGTTGCAGAGCTTGATGACTATTTTCAAAACGCTCTTCAAAACGATCGCCTGCGGTGCTGGTGATGCAGCGCAGTTGCAGGTGTGGCGTAGAACCTGGCAGACTGTCTAAAAACTGGCGCAGGTAGCGCTTCTGCATTGGAGACGGGTGCTGCTGGCCAGGCTGGTATTGCAGTTTAAGCGTGTATTGTTCAGACGAGCTGAGGGGGGCAGTGTGCAGAGGCGACGGCTGTTCAGACAGACGTTGACTGCCTGAAGATTGATTGCCTGAAGGTTGACTGCGTGAAAGTTGGCTACCGGAGAATTGATCACCGGAAAGACGCGCTTTATACAGCATCTGGGCGACCTTCAATGCGTCTGCATCTTCCTGTTCTGCTGTCTGCATCATGCGGATTTTTGACGAGCCCGTGACACCGATGCGAGACTGCTGCTGATGCTGTAAAGCCTGTGAAAATGCTGTCTGCGATCTTTTCGCTGCCGATGTGCAACCTTGTAAGGTCAGCAGTATCAGGCCGCTCAACGTGACAGCAGATAATCGCTGTAACGGTGGTTTTTGTAAAAACCGTGATCTCGACAAAAAGTGATATGGCATCATGGTCAGCTCCCTTGTCCCCGGTGTGGGGCGTATCATTCCTGTTTTGTGGCCTATGCTTTTGGGTCGTGTACTGTTTTTAACGTCATTGGCATCATCTTTAAGCTTCAGGCGATCTGTAGATCTGTAAGCTTCAGGCGATTCAGAACAGTGTTGCATCGCTGTTATTGGCAGGTTCTGTTTACAGGTTCTATCTATAAGTTCTGTAATAGCGCGTGAAGTTCATTGCCTTTGGCTTGCCAGCTTTCGTTAGCGACACGCTGCTGGCGTCGCTCGCGATAGCGATTGCCCTCTGCACGGGCGTGGCGTAGCGCGTTAATGAAGCTTTGCTGGGTATGACCAATGCGTAGCAGGTCTGTGTAGCCGTTCAGAGCCGGAAACCGGGTGCTGACAATCGGTGTGCCTGCTGCCATATATTCACGCAGTTTGAGTGGGTTGCAGGCCTGAATCTGGTTGTTGTCACAAAACGGCAGCAGTGCTACGTCCCAGTGTTGAATATAGCCAGGTAGCTGGTGGTGTGGCCGTGGCCCCATCAACACAATATTAGGCTCTGCCTGCAGGGCTGTGATGTCGGTACGGGCTTCGCCAATCAGCATAAATGTCCAGCCAGGCAGGGCGCGGGCGGCGGCTACCAGTAAAGATTGGTCCAGCCAGTTAGCCAGGCTGCCGTAAAAGCCCACCACCGGCCCGCAGGTTTGCTGCAGGTCAGCAGGACGGGCGGCCGGGGTGGAAAACAGTTCGTAGTCAACGCCATGACTGAGCAGTCGAGTTTTATCTGCATCAAAGCGCTGGGCAATGGCTGGACTGGCAGCAAGAATCAGGTCAGCACGCTGTGCCAGCTCAGTCTCCATTGCGCTGATTTGCTTGTGGTCAACGCCATCAAGGCTGGAAAAATCATCGCCGCAGTAATAGATCACGGCCTGTTCATTCAACCGCCCAACAACATCAACCGCGCTGGGCAGTGAAGTCCACAATAAGGGACGCTGCTGGCGATTGAGCAATGGTTGCAGGCAATTTTGTAGCAGGTAACCATTAAGCTGGCGCGCCAGCTGGCTACCCGGTAGCGGTAGAGCACGGGGGGCTACCAGCCGTGGACTGTTTGTTGTACTGATGGCGGGTTGTGGGCGCTGAACCATCTGCCACAGTTTGCGTGCGCCCCGTTGCAAGTCGTGCATATTCAGCCGTGGCCGGCGCAGGCCAATGGAATTAACCCAAAAAATCTCATACTGCTGCTGAATCTGGCGGATCAGGTGCTGTGTGCTGCTAGGGTGCGCGCCCCAGTCTTCTCCGAAGACAATCATCTGGCGATTCATACGGCTAACCTCCGTTGTCCTGGCTGAAGGGCAGCGAAGCAGGGACGTTGTACTGGAATACTGCGACGATCCCATACCTGAATCTGGTCTGCATGCAGCAAGGCATAATCACCGTCAGACAGGCAGATCAGTTCGTCTGCCAGCCCTTTTAGCGCATGGCTGGCAGAGCAGGCATAGCTGATACCATAGCTGCGACCGATCACCAGGGGCTTGTGATGGCGAGCCGCAAACAGCTGGTCAGGCTGGTCACGGAACATTACCACCAGTGAAAAATGACCCTGCAATTGTGCCAGTGCAGCCAGACAGGCTGTTTCCAGTGGCATCGCCTGATGAAGATAACCACTGATCAGGTGCGCGATGACCTCTGCGGGCTGGTCGCTACTGAACAGACATTCTTCCATTTCCAGTTGCTGGCGAAGTGCCTGGTAGTTGGCAATCTCTCCGGTAAGCGCTACGGCCACCTGGCTGGTAACGCAGGGCTGTACTTCTGAGCCTGCTAGTGGCCCTGCCAGGCTGGCGCAGCTACTGGCCAGTGCGGTGCTGCTGCTGACGCTCAGCCGGTCACAGCTATCACGCAGCTGTTGCAGCCCCCCGGGGCGATGCAGGGTATGTATGCCGTGCTGGTTCTGATCCTGAAATGGGTGGGTATAAGAGAGCCCGACCGCTTCATAACCGGGCTGATCAATCTGTTGTAAGGCGTCCATCAACTGAGTGATACAGTTTCCCTCAGTTACCGCACCAATAATGGCATTCATGGCTGACTCCCTGGTTATGGCTGTACTGCATTGTTGTTATGGTTGCCGTGTTTATAGTGTTCGTGTTTATAGTGTTTTTGCGTTGTTCTATAGAATAGATAGCAGGGGACGTGCCAAGACAGAACATCTTTAAAATCAAGGGGTCAGGCTGGTTGTGTAGCTTTAATTGTGGTTTTCATTAGGGGCTGTCGCATTTTGCGAAGCAGAATGAATAACAGAATCAGATTTGATGTTTTTATGGCCTTGCTGATCGCGTAATAACTGAGCCACTGGTTTTAACCGTTGAGCCAACAGGCTGTAGCATTGCAATTCTGGAATGAAAGTTCTGGGTATTGACGCTTATGGATGTTAGTACTTATGGATGTTAGTGCTTATGAATGTTAGTACTGCTGGAGTCAGTGCTTCTGGAATTTAACAGTGCTTTGTTGAGTGCAATCGACAGGGCCAGCAAGATATAAAGTGGCCAGGTGAAACCCATGGTCAGAAAGGTGCCAGAAATGCAGAAACCCGCAATGCCCGCTTGTAGTGCCTGTGCCATAGCAAAAAGTACGGGTTGATAGTGTTTGCCCATATTGGCCGGGCTGAAATATTTTCGGGCCCGTAAAGCGACCCGTACGATGCTGGCGACCATTGCCAGAAACAGGAGTAAGCCAAGGAATCCGGTCTCTGCCATCACACCGAACCAGGTACTGTGCACCGCATGATTCATACCGTCCCAGTGGCTGCTATACGCAAAATAGTTACTGATAAAGTTATTGAGGCCAACACCGGTCAGTGGGTTATAAAGCGCCATTTTGAACGCGGCCTCCCAGGCATAGATGCGCCCCATGGCGGATTCATCAATGCCTTCTTCATGGGCACCACCTGATGCTCGGCTGCTTACACCAGCCAGTACAAACAATATGGACAGTGCAACAATACCCAGCATAATCAGCAATGCTTTATTCTGTACCCGATACCAGGAAAAAATCCCCATCACGGCACAGATACCCAGCAAGCCACCACGGGACTGGGTTGCAATGATTGCGGCCAGTACCAGGGAGAATACCGTCACTCCCAGTATTTTGAGTAGCCAATGCAGCTGTGGTGTCATCAGTGTTGCCAGTGCAAAACTGGCCGGGAACAGCAGTACCAGTGACAGGTCGTTCGGGTCACCCAGCATAGACCCGATACTACGGCCAATAGTGACACGGGTACCTTCAACCAGTTCCAGGCCGTTGGCTTTATTATGCAGTGTTACCGCTGATACCATGAGCCCGCATACCAGCATGACCAGCAAGATCAGCCTGAAATCTTTGGCGGTACGGGTAAGCCAACCAATGGCGACGACCATAATCGCGATTTTGATGTAATTGCCACTCCATGTAGCAATTGCTTCAGGTCTGTTCGTGGCCAGGGTGATGCCAAACGTCACTAATGAAAAGAACACTGCGAACAATGTCAGTTGTGAACTCCAGAACCCCTGCAAACGCCCCAGTATCAGATTAAAAGCCAGCGACCCCAGCGTGCCCACGGCGAGTAATTGCGGTATACGCAATGGATACAGCTGCGGAAAGACTTCATGCAGGCGGAAAAAAGAAAAAGCCACAAATAGCAGGCAGAGCACAAAAGGCATCAGTAATCCGAATGCCAGTAGCAGGGGCAGAAATGCAGCGGCTGCGACGGCTGGGTGTGGTACCTGTAGCCAGAGCCCACCAATCAGTGCGCACAGGCTTAAAGATATTAGTGTCTGGTGCCAGCGACTATCAGATAACAGGCGGGGGCTGTATGGATTTGAGGCTGTGCGCATAACATCAAAGGGCTCATATTTATCACATAGTCTGACTATGCAAAAAATGGGCACAGGCTGGATTTTCATGCTGTACTTTTTTCATGTTGTACTTTTATTAGCTCTATGCTGAACGTCACTGTGTTCAGGGCATGGCTAAAGCCGGCATTCTAATAACAGGGTGGAAAGTAACGTGTTGGGGTTTTATGGCTGGCTCCACAAGATCTGGTGAAAATTTGAGTTGTCTGGTGAGGAGTTGAGTTATTTCGAGTGGGTGTTCAGATTATTTCAAGGCAACATAAATGAAGTAAGGAGCGAGAAACAGACAACAGCTGTCTGCTCCCCGGTCGATCAGCAGTGAGGTAGCCACACTGCCGGTCTGATGATTATCAGGCTGGAGCCTGATCAGACCATACGCCATATTCATTACCGCTTGGGCAAGTAAAGTGGAAACGACGACCGCCAGGGAAGTCAAAGATTGGGCGTACAATCGTGCCACCGGCAGCGACAACTGCTTTCTCTGTATCTTCCAGATACTCGGTATACATGACAACCAGTGCTACACCGTTTTCAGTGTTGGTGGTTTTGTCTGATTTGTAGAAACCACCGTCTACGCCCTGATCAGAAAAGCAGCTGTACTCAGAGCCATAGTCGATAAATGACCAGCCGAATACTGTGCTGAAAAATGCTTTTGTTGCTACCAGATCAGTTGCTGGAAACTCAACGTAGTTGATCTTGTTCTGTTCAATCATCGTTTCTTGTCCTTAATGTTCCAGTCCATTCTGTCAGGTTTGTCGGGCCTGGCAGAACGTATCATGCAGTCAGGTCATAGTGCAGGTAGGTAACGTCAAAGGGGAGGTGCTCAAAACGGCGGGTTGTATGCCGTGTGAAACCCTGAGATTGATACCATTTCAGCAGCAGGGTGTGGTCTGCAATAATGCCGACACTGACCTTGCTTGCGCCTTGTTCCCGTGCCTGCGCGAGCACAAAAGTTACCATGTCATGGCCAATGCGCTGATGACGCCAGTCAGGCAATACTGAAAGACGGTTCAGATAAATGGTTTCTTCACTGGCTTTTTCATATGCCACACAGCCGACGGGTTTTCCCTGGTGATGGTAAAAAAAGTAGCGCTCACCCCGGTCAAAATCACTGCGCACCCAGTCTGAGGTGCAAAATGATGGGTGGTTTGGGGCATTGCTGGCGTTGAGGCCAAATTGCTGGGCCACATCTTTATTGGCCTGGCTGATAATGCGCGCCAGCTGCTCAGCGTCTGTGCGCGATGCTGGATATATAGACATAAGCATCCTTTCATTCATACTTTTTGCGTACAAAAATAATATATACAAAAAACTACATAGGCTGCGAGTCATACAGGCAGTAGCTGGCATTCTCTCTATCCTGGCGTGAGAGTTACCCTGACGTGGGGAAACGTGTCGTGAATCCCCGAGAATTCTGGCACTGCTCAGGCTGACCGCCGCCTGAAAAAGCTTTCAGTGTGCCTTCAGTAGCGTCGTTGTTCCACTCGACGAAGGACGGTATCGGGCAACCAGGCCTGCATTTTCTGGCTCAGGCGGCGCTCATGGCGTTGCCAGATAAGACCCAGATAGACAATCAGTATCCCCAGTGCAATCAGTACAACAGGAAACAACCAGCTATCTTCAAATACGGACCAGGTCAGATGGCCCAGATAAAGTGATACGCCCATTGCGCCAAACAGCGCCAGAACCCGCCGTTGCAACACAATACCGCTACCAATCAACAACAGGTTAACTGTGCAGTACCCCAGTTTTGCCAATTCGTTGTCGGAGTCCTGTGCTGTCATACCACCCCAGAATGCCAGTACACCTGCCAGGTAGAGCCACCAGGCATAATCCTGAACCGGTGTTGATGAACGGGTTTCCTGATGGTGGATTGGACGCATATCAACCGCCAGGGCTGCAAACAGAATCACCAGCCCGAACCACATGGTCATCCAGCTACGTTCACGCCAGCTGGCATCGTTGCCAGTTATCAGGTCTGCCAGATCCATAGAGAGATACCAGAGAGTCAATGCCAGCGGCAACATCAGTAGTGGGTAGCGATAACGGCTCAGTAGCAGCACTGCGACCAGTAGCGTCCCGAATTCCATCCATAACCAGAGCGGGCGAATGTGACGATGGTATTCTCGGTACTTCAACTCTGCATCCCACCAGTCCATCGCTAACTGAAAACCATAGATCGCCAATGGCACCAGGGCGAGGATAAAAACAGCGGTTAAAGCAGCAGGAAGCCCTGGTTGGCGTTGGTGTAACCTTTCCAGTAACAGCAGCGCAGCAAGCCCATATAACATACATAAGCCGACAATCCCCCAGCCACCAAACTGCTCCCAACCCAGATTCATAAACAGACTGAGTGCGCCGATGGCCAGAAAGCCGCCCAGATAGTACAGCGTATTGGTCAGATTAAAGCGGCTGTCGGGGTTCTGCTGGGCATGCAGAAAGCGGTAAAGGGGGTCAATCTGCTGTTTCTCGATCAGACCACGCTCGGCAGCCTGTTCAAGGTTGTGACGGCTAACTTTCATGTGGTCGCCTCCATAGCGTGTTGGTTTTTATATAACAATATACTGAGTACCGTACCCTGGTGCCTGATCTGGTTGCTCAATATATGGTTTTTCAAGAGTAGTGGGTGGGGGGGCGCAGAAACAATAGCAGCCAGAAAGACTATGCAGTCAGAAATATTATAAAGATTATGTTGCTATGAGGTATGGGTAGATAATGAGGCCTTTCAGGCATGGACACCTGTCGATGCAGGTGTCCAGTGAAGCAGACTTATTGAGTTGCTGCTTGCAACGCAGCAAAGACTTCGTTCATGTCTGCGTCTTCAGTGAGCACCATGCAGCCCACATTACCTTGTGCAGCAAGCGTGTAATCACCAGCGCTGATTGACCAGCCATGGAAAGGCTCGCCCGCCAGACTGGATGAGGCGACCAGACCTTTTACCGCAGTTTCTTGTATAAGGCTGTTGCCACGGCAAAAGCGCGCAAATACATCTCCAGCACTTTCTGGCAGATTGCCACGTACCTGTTGCGGTTGTCCGGCATCATTCCATTCACCGCAGTTCACAAACCCTTTAACCTGAGTTACCACATCAAGATTTGCCGTCATTTTTATTCTCCAGTTAATTATCTGATGAGGTATTTCAGCATATAAGCAAAAACTTCATGTTTTAATGAAGTGCATAACATCCTGCTAAAACACTTTTATTACAATAGGTTGTATGTATATTTTCGGTCATTGATTATGCTCAATTGTTTGAATTCTGGTTGTGCTGGATTTTGTGTGCAGGTGAGCCTGTTACATAAAAGCGTATGCAAAAAAACGCCAGCGGGTAACCCGGCTGGCGTTTTCGAAAATTTTTAGAGCCTGTTAATGTATCGCCTTAACCCTCTTCAGGTTCATACCCCAGATTAGGCGACAACCAGCGTTCGGCTTCTGCCTGAGTCATGCCTTTACGTTCGGCGTACTCTTCTACCTGGTCTTCACTGATTTTGGCAACACCGAAATACTGCGACTGTGGGTGGCTGAAATACCAGCCAGACACTGATGCCGCTGGCATCATGGCATAGCTTTCGGTCAGGGTCATACCGGTGTGGGTTTCTACATCCAGCAGCTCCCACAGCAGACCTTTTTCGGTATGATCCGGGCAGGCCGGGTAGCCTGGCGCCGGGCGGATACCCTGGTATTTTTCGCGAATCAGGGCGTCATTATCCAGCCCTTCATCAGCGCCATAACCCCAGATCTCGCGACGTACTACAGCGTGCATATATTCAGCAAACGCTTCGGCAAAACGGTCTGCCAGTGCTTTTACCATAATGGAGTGGTAATCGTCGTGTTCCGCTTCATATTTAGCCACTAACTCATCACAGCCATGGCCTGCTGTGACCGCGAAGGCACCAATCCAGTCCTGCTTGGCGGTGGACTCTGGTGCGATAAAGTCTGCCAGTGAGTGGTTGTATTTACCTTCAATCTTTTCCATCTGCTGGCGCAAGTGGTGCAATGTTATACGGGTTTCTGTGCGGGACTCGTCGGTATACAGAGTGATGTCGTCCTGTTCGGTGGCACTGGCCGGGAACAGGCCCACCACGCCTTTAGCCGTTAACAATTTCTGGCTGACCAGCTTGTGTAGCATCTCTTTGGCATCAGCGTAGAGTACACGGGCCTGTTCACCGACCACCTCATCATCCAGAATGCGCGGGTAGCGGCCTGCCAGTTCCCAGGACATGAAGAAGGGTGTCCAGTCGAAGTAGTCCAGCAGGGTTTCCAGTGCAACATCTTCGTAGACATGAATGCCCGGTTTGGCGGGTACGGGTGGTGTGTAATTTTCCCATTCAATCGGCAGGCGGTTAGCGCGTGCCGCTTCAATGGTGACTCGGCGCTTGTCGTTCTGGCGGGCAGCATGGCGCTCGCGTACTGCTGCGTACTCTTGCTGAATGTCAGCAACGTAATTTGCTTTACGCTCAGAGAGCAGGGTAGAGGCCACACCTACTGCACGGGAAGCG
Source organism: Marinobacterium sp. (assembly GCA_025800125.1). Taxonomy (GTDB): domain Bacteria; phylum Pseudomonadota; class Gammaproteobacteria; order Pseudomonadales; family Balneatricaceae; genus Marinobacterium_C. The sequence goes on along the minus strand of JAOXSF010000134.1, from coordinate 10,519 downwards.
TTGGTTACATGAATAACCTGGTCGCGGTGCAGCGCCGGGTCAATTTTCACCGCTGTATGTGCCTTTGAGGTGGTTGCACCGCCAATCAGCAGTGGAATATCAAAGCCCTGGCGTTCCATCTCTTTAGCCACATGCACCATTTCATCCAGAGACGGGGTGATCAGACCTGATAGACCGATAATATCGGCGTTCTCTTCACGGGCTGTTTTCAGAATGGTTTCCGCAGGTACCATGACACCCAGGTCGATAATCTCAAAGTTGTTACATTGCAGTACCACGCCGACAATGTTCTTACCGATGTCATGTACATCGCCCTTAACGGTGGCCATGATTACTTTACCCGCGGAGGTGCTATCGCCGCCGGATTTCTCTTCTTCGATAAATGGCATCAGGTAAGCAACGGCTTTTTTCATTACGCGGGCCGATTTCACTACCTGTGGCAGGAACATCTTACCGGCGCCGAACAGATCGCCCACCACATTCATACCGGCCATCAGTGGGCCTTCAATCACATGCAGAGGGCGCTCGTAGTTATGACGACATTCCTCGACATCTTCGTCGATGAATTCAGTGATGCCCTTAACCAGTGCATGTTTGAGGCGTTCGTTTACATCCCAGCTGCGCCATTCTGCAGCTTGGCTGTCGTCTTCTGTGCTGCCATCACCCCGGTATTTCTCGGCGATGGCCAGCATCTTCTCGGTGCCGTCCGGGTCGGTGTTCAGTACGATCGCTTCAACGTGCTCGCGCAGCTCGGCAGGTAGATCATCGTAAATTGCCAGCTGACCAGCGTTCACGATGCCCATATCCATGCCTTTTTTGAAGCAGTGGTAGAGGAATACACAGTGGATCGCTTCACGCACCGGGTTATTACCACGGAACGAGAACGATACATTAGACACACCACCGGAAATTTTGGCGTATGGCAGGTTCTGTTTGATCCAGCCGGTAGCTTCGATAAAGTCTACGGCGTAGTTATCGTGCTCCTCAATACCGGTGGCGATGGCGAAGATATTCGGGTCAAAGATAATATCTTCCGGCGGGAAGCCCACTTCATCAACCAGGATACGGTAGGAGCGTTCACAGATTTCGATCTTACGCTCATAGGTGTCTGCCTGTCCGGTCTCATCGAACGCCATCACAATCACAGCCGCACCGTAGCGGCGGATCTTTCGGGCCTGTTCGATAAAGTTATCAACGCCTTCCTTGATGGAAATGGAGTTAACAACCCCTTTGCCCTGAATACACTTCAGACCCGCTTCCAGTACCTCCCATTTGGAAGAGTCGATCATGATCGGTACACGGGCGATATCCGGCTCACCGGCGATCAGGTTGAGGAAGCGCACCATACAGGCTTGTGCATCCAGCATGCCCTCATCCATGTTGATATCGATAATCTGGGCACCGTTCTCCACCTGCTGGCGGGCAACGTCTAGCGCGGTTTCGTAGTCCTGTTCTTTGATCAGACGCTTGAATCGGGCAGAGCCGGTTACGTTAGTACGTTCACCAACGTTCACAAACAGGGAGTCTTCTCCGATATTCATCGGTTCCAGACCAGACAGACGACACTCAACTGGTAAATCAGGCAACGGGCGAGGAGCTTCATTGATGACCGCTTCACGGATTACACGAATGTGCTCTGGCGTGGTACCACAACAGCCGCCCACAATGTTCAGGAAGCCGGAACGAGCCCACTCGATGATTTCGTCTGCCATCTGTTCGGGTGTTTCATCGTACTCACCAAAGGCATTTGGTAGACCGGCATTAGGGTGTGCTGATACGAATGTATCCGCCACGCGGGACATCTCCTGCACATACTGGCGCAATTCCTGTGGGCCCAGCGCACAGTTAAGGCCAACAGAGATCGGCCTGGCATGACGAACAGAGTTCCAGAAGCCTTCGGTGGTCTGGCCGGAGAGGGTACGGCCAGAGGCATCAGTAATAGTACCGGAGATCATTACCGGCAGGCGGATACTGTTATCATCAAAGTACTTTTCTACTGCGTAGATCGCGGCCTTGGCGTTCAGGGTATCAAAAATGGTTTCGATCAGAATAATATCGGTGCCACCTTCCACCAGGCCGTCAACAGACTCAGTGTAGGCTTCTACCAGCTCATCAAAGGTGACGTTACGGAAAGCCGGGTCGTTTACATCCGGGGAGATAGAACAGGTGCGGTTGGTCGGGCCCAGTACACCTGCTACATAGCGTGGTTGATCCGGAGTTTTTTCTGTCCATACATCACAGGCTTGACGGGCAATACGTGCCGCCTCCACATTGATTTCACGGCTATGGGACTCCATTTCGTAGTCTGCCATAGCGATGGTAGTGGCGTTAAAGGTGTTGGTTTCAATGATGTCAGCACCCGCGGCCAGGTATTCTTCGTGAATCTCCTGAATCATTGCCGATTGCGTAATCACCAGCATATCGTTGTTGCCTTTAACATCCACATGCCAGTTGGCGAAGCGCTCACCACGGTAATCCGCTTCTTCCAGCTTACGCTGCTGGATCATGGTACCCATACCACCGTCCAGGATCAGAATGCGTTGTTTGAGGGCGTCTGAAAGCTGTTGTGTTTTGTCTTGTAGGGTCACGGGCGGATTCCGTCTGGTCTGATTGTTATCGTCTGGTGTTGCTGGTGTTGCTGGTGTTGCTGGTGTCTGGTGTTGTTTATGGCTGTGTTTCTATCGTTTACAGTTGAACATTGCTGACTTGCAACGCACAAAGAAAGTATTGTAATTCAAACAGTTGGCTATATCTTTGAGAACCGCTCAATAATAGATGAACGGTTTTCATCTCAGGCGCTGTTATAGCCCGACTTTACGCTTCAGCCCCCGTGCAGCAATGATGCGGGTCGCAATTTCTTCAATAGAAAAAGTAGTGGTGTTGATACGTTCAATATCAGCCTTCTTCAGCATTCGTTCAACGGTGCGCACTTCCAGTGAACACTGATCGAGTGAGGAGTAACGGCTATTCGGGCGGCGTTCATGGCGAATTGCGGCTAGCTGGAAGGGGTCGATAGTCAGGCCATACAACTTGTCTTTGTAAGCATGCAGAATTTTCGGCAGTTCGTCGTTAGACAGGTCTTCTTCGGTGATCGGATAGTTGGCTGCCCGTACTCCAAACTGCATCGCCATGTAGAGACAGGTAGGTGTTTTGCCACAGCGAGATACCCCCACCAGAATAATATCAGCCTTGTCATACTGCTGCGTGCGCGCACCGTCATCGTTGTCGATAGCAAAGTTAACTGACTCGATACGGTCTTTGTAGGCTGTCATTTCATGGATGCCGTGCGACTTGCCGACCGTATAAGATGAATGGGTGTCCAGTTCCTGTTCCAGTGGTTTCAGGAAGCTGGCAAAGACATCAATGTTAAAGCCGTCACTACGAGCGATTACCTTGCGGATCTCTTCATTAACCACCGTATCAAACACAATTGGCCGTTGGCCATCACTGCGTGCTGATTCATTAATATCTGCTACCGCTCCCCGGGCTTTTTCGACGGTATCGATGTAGGGCAGGGTTACCCGATGAAACTCAATGCCATCAAACTGTGCCAGCAGGCTCTGGCCTAGTGCTTCGGCGGTGATACCGGTTCCATCGGAGATAAAAAATGCACTGCGTTTCATCGGTTGTCCTCAGGCTTTACACAAATCTGCGAAAAAGGTCAGGCATTGTAAGGGGAGCGGAGGGGAATGGGTAGACAGTGGTTTTTAAATAGCTATGCAGGTATCAGAACCGACGTCAGATCAGAGATTATCCGCTTCGGCTCTGTTAACATGGCCGCGCAAATCAGCCTCTGGTAACGAATATCGGGGGCAAAAGATCGCCAGAACAGCACAGGAGACAGCACCTTGCAGCAGAACGTACTTCGCCTGGATCAGGTAGGCATGACAGATGTTGAACAGGTTGGTGGTAAGAACGCCTCACTGGGGGAGATGCTCAGAGAGCTGGAAGACGCCGGGGTTCAGGTACCCAATGGCTTTGCGACAACCGCCCACGCTTTCCGTGAGTTTTTGCACCGTAATGAGCTGACCGAGCGGATTAATACCCGCCTGGCTGCACTGGATGTAGATGACGTAACCGAACTGGCCCGCACAGGTGCTGAAATTCGTCAGTGGATTATGGATGCTCCATTAGGGGCAGCACTGGAAGCCGATATTGATAAAGCCTGGGCTGAATTGTCCACCGGTAATCCAGAACTGGCTGTTGCGGTGCGTTCATCAGCAACCGCAGAAGATCTGCCAGATGCTTCATTTGCTGGGCAGCAGGAAACTTTCCTTAATGTGCGTGGGCTGGATGCAGTAAAACATGCCATCCGTGAGGTATTTGCTTCCCTCTATAATGACCGTGCAATTTCTTACCGTGTACACCATCAGTTTGAACACCATGATGTCGCACTGTCTGCCGGTATTCAGAAAATGGTGCGCAGTGAAACAGCGTCCTCTGGTGTTATGTTTACTCTGGATACTGAATCAGGTTTTCAGCATGCGGTATTTATCACATCTGCCTATGGACTGGGTGAAACCGTCGTACAGGGGGCGGTGAACCCTGATGAATTCTATGTTTACAAGCCAACCCTGGGTCAGGGGCTTCCTGCGATTCTGCGCCGTAATCTGGGCTCTAAAGCGATCAAAATGGTTTACGGCCAGGAAAGTGCAGTTGAAACGGTATCGGTGCCTGTTCGTGAGCGTAATCTATTCTCTATCAGCGATGATGAAGTGCAGGAGTTGGCCAAACTGGCGGTGAAAATCGAAAATCACTATGGCCGTCCGATGGATATAGAGTGGGCCAAAGATGGTGACGACGGTCAGCTTTATATTGTGCAGGCTCGCCCTGAAACTGTGCGCAGCCGTACAGATGCCAATGTTATTGAGCGTTTCCTGCTGAAAGAAACCGGCAACGTGCTGATTGAAGGGCGTTCTGTGGGGCATCGTATCGGTTCTGGCCCGGTGCGCATAGTGCATGGGCTGGATGAGATGGATCAGGTGCGCCCTGGCGATGTACTGGTTACCGATATGACTGACCCGGACTGGGAGCCGGTTATGAAGCGTGCTTCCGCCATTGTCACTAACCGCGGTGGTCGCACCTGTCACGCGGCGATCATTGCGCGTGAGCTGGGTATTCCTGCCATTGTTGGTTGTGGCGATGCCACTGAGCAGCTGAAGCAGGGGCAGATGGTAACTGTATCCTGTGCTGAAGGTGATACAGGACGCGCTTATGAAGGTCAGCTGGACTTCGAACACCAGACTAACTCTGTTGAGTCGATGCCACGATTGCAGTTTGATGTAATGATGAATGTCGGGAATCCAGACCGCGCGTTTGACTTCCAGGCTCTGCCGAATGCCGGTGTTGGCCTGGCGCGGCTGGAGTTCATCATCAACCGGATGATTGGTGTACACCCGAAAGCATTGATCAACTTTGGTGAACAACCGCGAGAATTGCGTCAGGTGATTGAGCGTCGCATCGCCGGTTATGAATCACCGGTCGATTTCTATGTTCAGAAGCTGGTGGAAGGTATCTCTACTCTGGCCGCTGCGTTCTATCCGAAAAAAGTAATTGTGCGCCTGTCTGACTTCAAGTCTAACGAGTATGGTCATCTGATTGGTGGTGATCGTTATGAACCAGGTGAAGAAAACCCGATGCTGGGCTTCCGTGGTGCAACCCGCTATGTTTCTGATGCCTTCCGTGACTGCTTTGAACTTGAATGCCGTGCTCTGAAAATCGTTCGTGATCAGATGCGCTTTACCAATGTTGAAATCATGGTGCCGTTTGTTCGTACAGTGGGTGAAGCCAGACAGGTTGTCAGTCAGCTGGAAGAGAACGGCCTTAAGCGTGGTGAAAATGGTCTGCGGGTGATCATGATGTGTGAAATCCCGGCCAATGCGCTACTGGCTGACCAATTCCTGGAGCACTTCGACGGTTTCTCTATCGGCTCTAACGACCTGACGCAGCTGACGCTTGGCCTGGACCGTGACTCTGGCATTGTCGCGCACCTGTTTGATGAGCGTGATGAAGCGGTGAAAATTCTGCTGGCTCGTGCGATTGAAGCGTGTAAGAAACAGGATAAATACATTGGTATCTGCGGCCAGGGCCCTTCAGACCATCCAGAACTGGCACGTTGGTTGATGGAACAGGGAATCAGCTCTGTTTCTCTGAACCCGGATTCAGTACTGGATACCTGGTTCTTCCTGGCGAATAGTGCGGAGTAAATAACCGCCTCCAGTCTCACATGCCAGAGTTATCTGGCATGTGAGTTTCTCTTCTGAATAGAACTATCCTAAATAGAACTATCCAGCGGGGGTGTCGCTGGCTTACCTCTTTAACTGTCACCGTTCTGTAAAGGATCACAGATGGAACAGACTTTTGATTTACTTCGTCTCTGGCCTGAATTTTCCCCTGTTCTTCAAGGTGAGATTGCTACCTCGTCAGGCATCAGTGCTCTTTTTGTTCTCATACTCATTTTTGTATTTAGTGCTGCGGCTCTATCAGTTTGTTGGAAGTATATTGCAGCGCTTCGGCATGTTCGTTTTTACCAAAAAAAACTGAAGCAGTTTGATGTAAACCGTCTCCAGGAAATAAAAGAACATAAGTATTATGGTTCTTTGTGGAAGGAGTTTGATGAATCTCTGGTTGAAGACCTTGATACAGGGCGGGCTTATAACACTCTGGATGCCGATCATTTTTTTAATGCACAGACACTTTCTCATGGGCTGATTGGCAGTCGCATGCAGGCAGCCGTCCCAGGCTTCCTGACTGCCATAGGCGTATTGGGTACTTTTGCTGGGCTGCAAATGGGGCTCAGTGGGCTTGAGTTAAGTAAAGACGCAGGGGTGGAAGCACTGCAGTCAGGAATTGGCAATATGATCAGTGGTGCATCTATTGCCTTTATGACATCGGTTTGGGGAGTGTTTTCCAGTCTGGTGTTTAATTTTGGAGAAAAATTAGCAGAACATAGTATCAAGAAGAAAATTCTTCGGCTTCAGTTCCGTATTGATGAGCTTTATCCACGTGCTACTGCTGAGTCTTATTTGCTTAATATTAAAAATAGCTCTTATGAAAGCCAGCAGGTACTACAAGGATTAGCCGAAAAGATCGGCGATAAAATGCAGGAGGCGATGGTGGCTTCCAGTCAGGCACTCAGCAGCAACCTGGAAGATAGCCTGAATCGCATTATGAAACCGGCGATTGAAAGCCTGGTCAGCAATGCCAATGATGGCTCCCAGGATCTGCTGAATAATGTGACGGAGCGCCTGGAGCGTAGTCTGGATGCCGCCATGAAGCGTTTTACTGAAAATGTTGGTTCTATGGGCGCAGAACAGAAAGCGATGATGGCCAAAGCCACCGATGATGTCAGTACCGCTGTCAGTGGTATGAGCGATCAGATGGGCGGCTTTATTCAATCGCTGGAGCAACAGCGCCAGTCGCAACAACAGGCAGACGAACAACAACGCGAAGCCCGTCGTACTGAAGATGATCAGCGGCAGCAAGCCTTTGAAGCCCGTCTTGGCGCTCTGGGTCAGCAACATGGGCAGACCCTGGAGGCATTACAGCAACAGGGCGAAACTCGTGACGCTGCATTCAAGCAACATATGCAGCAGGTCAGTGATGAATCTGGTGAAACACTCAATAGAATAAAAACTGAGATCAGCCAGCAGATAGCAGCCCAGACAAAGGCCGATGCTGCCCGCCAGCAGCAGATCCAGAACAGCCTCACGGCAGTGCAGGAAGGCAATAATGCACTGACAGAGAGGCTGGAAGAGACAGTAACAACCAGTGTGGAACAGATGCAGGCACGCGATGAACAACTAACCCAGCGTCTGCATGCTCTGACCACACAGCAGGAAACCACCTTCAGTCATCTGGCGCAGCGCTTAAGCAAGCTTGAATCCTCACTGGCGCCACTGGCTGATGCTAATCGTCAGGCTGCACAGAAAATGGACAATGCGGCCAATGGTCTTGGTTTGCTGGCTTCTAAAACCCGTGATGCGGCATCACTGCTGGCCAAAGAGATCAGTCAGGCGACAGAAGCAGGCATTCAGGCCGCTGACCGTCAACAGGCCGCTTCCCAGCAGTATCAGCAACTTTTTACTCAGCTGGATGGGCTACGCCAGCAATTGCAATACACCAGTGAACAGTTGACACAGACTGCTGAACAGGCAGGACAGGGCTTCAGCTCTATGGAAACTCAGATGCAGCGTTTTACCCACGAGTTCCGGGCTGAGTTGGAATCTGTAGCAGAACAGGTTGCCGAGCTGCTTAATGACTATGGCCAAAAAGTTAATGCTCAGGTGGAAGGTCGTATGACGGACTGGAACAGTCACACCCGTGCTTACACCGATACGATGACTAAAGCTGTGCAGTCATTGTCCCATGCTGTCGATGAACTCGAATCCCGTACGGGGGCCATCCAGTGAAAACCGCTCGTGGCCGTTATGCAGGCGGTAACGCCGACGAAGAAAACCCGTACTGGATCTCTTTTTCCGACATTATGTCCGGGCTACTGGTTATTTTTGTGTTGGCATCGCTGGCACTGATTCTGGAACTGACTCAGACCCGTCAGGATGTCAGCGACGCCCTGAAAGAGCTACAACAGGCAGAGCAGGCACGGCGTGAAATCGTCGAAGAGGTTGTTGATGAGCTACGTCGTAGCAATGTAGTTGTCGAGATCAGTGAAAATCATACCGTTATTCGTATTGATGAAAGCCAGCTCGCTTTTGCATCAGGCGAACATAGATTGCCACCGGAATCCAGGGTTCGGAACAATGTGTTAGAAATCGGTAATGTGATGCAGCGTACCATCCGAAAGGGCGAGCGCTGGAAATATCTGGATACGGTATTTATAGAAGGACACACCGATATTATTCCGTCTCGTCGTGAAATGGGAAACTGGGGGTTATCTACCTGGCGCGCTATTTCAGTATGGAACTACTGGAACGCACAGTTACCGCCTGCCAGTAAACTGGACCAGCTGCGTAACCATGCTGGACGACCACTGTTTTCGGTAAGTGGCTACGGTGAAACGCGCCCGGTAACCATACATCAGGAGACAGAAGAGATGCGGCGCAAAAACCGTCGGATCGATATCCGCTTTACCGTACGCCGTCCGGCGCTGGAAAAGTTCGATAATATTCAGCGGATGATTACCGATGGCAAAACACTCTGAGCAGACAGGCCTTGCAAGAACAGCGCTCGCAAAATTGACACTACCTGAAACGCTGACCTGTACCATACGTCAGCAGTGGCCCGAAGATGCCTTTGCGTCCTATCACAACCAGGCACAACAGCTGAGCAAGCTGGTAAAGGAGGCTGGCACCGGTTCAGCAGCCTTTGATAACAGTCGCAGTCGGCTGGAACTTCTGGTTCGTAAAAACCAGCAGAGACAGTTACCACAAGCACTGCAACGCAAGGTGGATCTACGCGCATTCAGCTGGCTGATGTGTCACGGCCATGATTTCCGTCACCTTCAGCTAACCGCACCATTGCTGGAGCGGTTCTATCTGCTTGGTCAGCCTTTAACACGTCTGACATTATTGCAAGTCATTGAATTGTTCTTTCGCCGTTTTGATCAGTTAACAACAAAGGGACAATTTGAAACACTTTGTCATTATCTGGCAGCACAAAGTGCCCGGTTATTACAGCCAATACTGGGCCTGCCTGAAACAGATAATGAACTGCGCAAACTGGCCAATGCCCGTGACATACTATTCAGCCCTTCCGGGCCAGAGCAGGTTATCGAACATGCCCGCCGCCATCAGCAGGATTTTAATCTCAGCCTTAATGCACTGGGGCTTGGTAGTTTCAGTAGTGGCCGTTTTCAGGACATATGCCGTTATAAGTGGTATCTGGAAATACTTAAAGCATGCCCGGTAGGCAAAGAACTCCCGGAATTAGCTGAATTAGCGCGGCCTGAAGTGCACAATGCGCCACTGGAGTCTGGGCCGCTTGGCCTTGAAGCATTGCAGATACTGATTGATCGTAGTCCACCCGAGCAGATCTCAGAAAGCTGGCAAAGCACTATTCTGACCATTGCCGGTGACCCGCGTGTGCCAATCAGCAGCGAGAACTACCGACGCTGGTGGTCATTACTGGGAGAGCCGCGCATTAACAAAATGCGCGGCTGGCTGTCGCGCTTTGATCTGGCGCTGTTTCTGGAAGTGCTGGATGCCTATGGTAAAGAGTCCGGCAATGCTGATCTGCAACGAATGTATCCAGCCCGTAAACGCTTTCTGGAAGGGCTATTGAAGCAGGAACTGGTAGGACATACCCGATTGTTTCTGTCACGACGCGCTGATCGCTACATCCGCCAGAACTATCGTCAGGGTGAAGTACCACAGTATGCGATGCTAAAAGAGTCGGATATTTCCGTTATCTATCTAAAAGTTAGAGAAATACATCTGATCGAAGGCACCCATGATACAAAGCTGTGGATCTACCCTCAGCTACCTTCTAATGCGCAGCTACTTAGCTATGAAGTACGGCAATTTACTAAGGCGCAAACAGGTAGTGGTATGGAGGATTCATA
>JAOXSF010000121.1 GCA_025800125.1 Marinobacterium sp. | reverse complement strand
CGCCAAAAATGAGCTGGCTGACCTGATTACGCTGATCAATCAGACCACCGGGGACACAGAAACCGGCCGTGAGGATATGGTTGAAGCAGGCGAGCGCTTCCTGGAAGCACTTGGCGAAACAGACGACACCCTCTGGGTTAATCAGATCACCCTGACCACGAACAGCAATACCACACCCGTAGCCCCAATTCAGGTAAAAGGCATTGCCAATAGCGGCCAGAACAGCTATCAGGAAGCACTGGTTATTGATACCCGACAGCTACCACACGGAACAGCGCTTGATCTGTCCGAAGTGGAGTTCGCAGTCATCGTCGGTGATGGTGTAGTAATACGTGGTGGTGACGGCGCCAATATCGTCTTTGCCGGTGCAGGCAGTCAGAACATTGTACTGGGCGCAGATCACGATGAACTGCATGGTGGCGATGGTGACGACACTATTGGATCCGAAGGTGGCGATGATCAGTTGTTCGGCGATAACGGTAACGACACCCTGTTTGGTGGTGCCGGAAAAGACCAGCTGCACGGTGGCCGTGACATCGATACCGTCACCTATGCAGGTAATCTGGCTGATTATCAGATTGAACAGACCTATGGCGTGGTCACCGTCAGCCGTCTGATTGACCCGACCGACACCGACACGCTGATCAATATTGAACAGATCGAGTTTGCAGACCAGACATGGAACCCTGTTTACGGTGAGGCTCTGCAATCCGTTGCCACCCTTTATGGCCAGATACTGCACCGTCAGGCTGACCTGGCCGGTTTCCAGTACTGGAGTGCCGCCGCCAGTGACAACAGTCAGGGCGAACACAGTCAAGGTCAGATGGCTTTGCACTTCCTCAATTCAGAAGAGTACCAGCAACAACAGGGCGTGCCGTTTGACCTGTTATCCACAGTTGATCAGATCGAACAGCTTTACCAGGGTATTCTGCACCGGACTTCCGACGTTACGGGCAAAGCAGCCTGGCTGGGACAATTGAATCAAGGGATGGAGATGGCAGAGATCGCCGAACACTTTGTCAACTCTAACGAGCTGAGTGGCCAGTACGACCAGGCTGAAAGCTGGAACTTCCTGATCTGAACACCTTCAGACAGTACCCTGAAACGCTAACCTGGTGAACTCCAGCTTAAACCAGGCCTGAAACCCGCTGTATCGTGGGTTTCAGGCCCTGTTTATAAATATCCATTATTCACAGGATGCTTTTCAGCTATGTGTCGTTATAAAAATCACAGCTATCAAAGCAAAGGATACCAGCCTGACTCACAGCCTTTACTGCTGACTGAGGCGCTGTAACTGAGCTTCGTTAGCATCCGTTGTTACCGGCGATTGCAGATGACGCTGCATCACCTGACTGATCGCTTCCCAACGCCGTCTGGCATTATCCTGAAAAGTTTTCGCCTTTGGCCCCTGCGTCAGAGCATTTTTATGCTCATCAAAAGCATTGTAGTGCAAGGCCTTGACGGCATAACGCTGCTGCCCCTTAAAGGCCTGATACATGGCATCCACATTCGCCTGTGTATCATCAATAAAAACGATATTGCGAATAGGCAGCGCCGGGTTATCCACAGACTGACTTTCGTAACTCTGCAACAGACACTGCAACATTGTGCCCTTATTCTGGCCAGCTACATACATCACGCCCTGTTGATAACTTACCGGGCGTGACCCCGGAATATTACAGGGAGTGTAAGGGCTTGGCAGACTGGCACTACCACTGTCATCCATCACCAGCGAGTTTTTCTCGATCAACCTGGCAAAACTGCTATCACCTGCATCCAGTGCTTGAAACTGCGCTGCAGTCGCAGAAGACGTTTCAACACCACGGGCGGTTTCTACCAGTAAACGTACACCTTTGCTGCTCAGCTTAGCCAATACATCCGGCAGATCATTCTCTGTGTACACCATATTATTCATGGCGAACAGCAACGTCGAAACCTCCAGCAACTGATCAAAATCCTGCGTGATCAAGTAAGGAGAGTCTGTATCATTTTTCTGCAGGTCTTCCTGCCAGGCAAACCAGGCCGGGCCACCCAGATACTGACAGTTTTTTGGCTTGCTGCCCTGTGGACAGGGCATCATCGTCAGCGTGTCATCATCATCCATAACCACCAGCGTTGCCGTTGGGTCGTCCAGGTTCATCACATGCTTTTGCAGCTGTGCAAAGCTGGACACCTGTGAACGGGTAGCATCAGCAACACTGAATGAAGAATAAGAGAGCGTAGCCGCCAGCGTAGCTGGTCAACATTAATCGGGTATCCATACCAGTTCCTTCTATCGATTATCGGGGCCGAGTGAAAAACAACACAAGCCAGGTATTAATACCTGTCGCCTGAGGCGTTACTGTAGCTGGAACGCTCCAGGTAATATATGGCACCTACATCTAGCACCTACATCTAGCACCTGTACCTGGTGCAACCAGCATCATTCTCCATTAGCCCCACCTTCGCCAATCGGCTAAAATCCCCGCATCTCAAGACATTGAACAGGTTGTGACTGATGGCACAGTACGTTTACTCCATGAATCGCGTGGGCAAGATTGTCCCGCCTAAACGCGAGATTCTGAAAGATATCTCTCTGTCCTTCTTCCCGGGTGCCAAGATTGGTGTTCTGGGTCTGAACGGCGCAGGTAAATCCACCCTGCTGCGCATCATGGCGGGCATTGATACCGATATTATCGGTGAAGCACGCCCGATGCCGGGCATCAACGTGGGTTACCTGCCACAGGAACCTGAGCTGGACGAAACCAAGACCGTCCGTGAAATCGTTGAAGAATCTGTGGCGGATGTAAAGGAAGCGCTCGCGGGACTGGATGCGGTATACGCAGCCTATGCAGAGCCAGATGCAGATTTCGACGAACTGGCGAAGAAACAGGCAGAGTACGAGAACCTGATTCAGGCGAAAGACGGCCATAATCTGGATACCGCACTGGAGCGCGCCGCCGATGCCATGCGCCTGCCAGCATGGGATGCAGAAGTTAAGCATCTGTCCGGTGGTGAACGCCGCCGTGTTGCACTGTGTCGTCTGCTGCTGGACAAGCCAGATATGCTGCTGCTGGACGAGCCAACCAACCACCTGGACGCTGAGTCCGTGGCATGGATCGAGCGCTTCCTGCAGGAATACCCGGGTACGGTAGTGGCAATCACCCATGACCGTTATTTCCTGGATAACGCCGCAGGCTGGATTCTGGAGCTGGACCGTGGTCGCGGTATCCCGTATGAAGGTAACTACTCCTCCTGGCTGGAACAGAAAGAACAGCGTCTGGAGCAGGAAGCCAAGCAGGAAGCGGCCCACCGTAAGTCCGTTGCGGCTGAGCTGGAGTGGGTTCGTCAGGGCTCCAAAGGCCGTCAGTCCAAGTCCAAGGCGCGTCTGAAACAGTTCGAAGAGATGAACTCCAAAGAGTTCCAGTCTCGTAATGAAACCCAGGAAATCTACATTCCACCTGGCCCACGTCTGGGTGAGAAAGTAATCGACGCGGTTAACATCAGCAAAGCCTACGGCGAGAAAGTGCTGTTTGAGAACCTGAACTTCTCTATCCCACAGGGGGCGATTGTCGGCATTATCGGTGGTAACGGTGCCGGTAAATCGACTCTGTTCCGCATGATCGCCGGTGAAGAACAGCCAGATTCCGGTGAGATCGAAATCGGTTCTACCGTCCAGCTGGCTTACGTTAACCAGTCCCGTGATCTGGAAGGCAATAAGACCGTCTTTGAAGAGATTTCCGACGGCCAGGACAACATCACCGTAGGTAACTACACCACCTCTTCCCGCGCTTACTGTGGCCGCTTCAACTTCAAGGGCGGTGATCAGCAGAAGTTCGTCAAAGACCTGTCCGGTGGTGAGCGTAACCGTCTGCATATGGCCAAGCTGCTAAAAGAGGGCGGCAACGTGCTGCTGCTTGACGAGCCAACCAACGATCTGGATATCGAAACCCTGCGTGCACTGGAAGAAGCCATTCTGGCCTTCCCGGGCTGTGCGGTAGTGATCTCGCACGACCGCTGGTTCCTGGATCGTATCTGTACCCACATGCTGGCTTACGAAGGTGACTCCCACGTTGAGTTCTTCGAAGGTAACTACACCGAATACCAGGCAGACTACAAGCGCCGTTACGGTAAAGAACACCAGCCAGAACGCATCAAGTACAAGCGCATCAGCGATCTCTGATCTACGCTCAACCAGGTTTTTCCAGAAAGCGCTATCCCAAGGGATAGCGCTTTTTTATTATCAAGCGCATCATGTTACTCACTGCCAGAATAACAAGAGCAGACCAATGAACAGAAAGCCTGCACCGCTTCCCCCCCTGACCGCACTTCGCGCCTTTGAGGCTGCGGCCCGCCATAGCAGCTTTAAAGAGGCAGCACTGGAGCTGTGCGTTACTCAGGCAGCCATCAGCCGACAGATTCAACAACTGGAAGCCTGGATAGACAAGCCGCTGTTCGTTCGCGGCCATCGCCAGGTGAGCTTGACCGACGCAGGTGAAACTCTGTTTCAGACCACCTATCAAAGTTTCAGCGCCATCGGACAAACCACACAGCAACTGCGTCAGAAACCGCCTCAGAACGCCAGCATCAACCTCTATGCTACCAGCTCATTTTCACGGCTCTGGTTGCTGCCTCGGCTAAAAGCCCTGCGCGCCCAGTGCCCGGGACTGCGACTGAATCTGATTACCGGCGAGGAAAACCCGCACATGGCCGACCAATTTGATGCCGGGATTACGCTGGGGCTGGAAGAAGCACCTGGATATCAGGCCGATGTTCTGTTTGCGGAAACTATCTTCCCCATCTGTACCCCAGCATTCTACCAGGCAAACCCACAGGCGGGCACACTGGCAGGTTTGCTGACGTTACCGCTACTGGAGCTGGCTGCCGATCACTGGCAAGCCCGATGGTGGACACCAATCAACTGGCAACGCTGGTTGCAGCATTGTGCACTCGATAACCACCCATCTGGACTGAGTACCGAGCTGACCTTCAGCCACTACTCCACACTGGTTGATGCCGCACTGCAGGGGCTGGGAGTCGGGCTGGGGTGGCACCATCTGGTGCAGGACATGCTGGAAGATGGTCGCCTGATCCGCCCAGTGCAGGCTCAGTATCAGGCTCCCACCCGTCAGCACTATTTTGTTTGCCGGGAGGATCTGGCAGATCAACCTGCCATTCGTCTGCTACGGCAGTGGTTACTGGAGCAGACCGCACCGCTTCGGCAGGTTCATCCTCAATAAAGCAACAGGATGCCTAGAACGGCAGCGGCAACTTCGCCGTCCGGCCTCCGTCTACCACCATCACCTGACCGGTGATAAAACCCGCCTGATCCGATGCCAGAAACGCCACAAGCGCCCCTATATCCTCAGGCTCACCGGTGCGGCCGACTGGATGCATGGCATAGAGCCCCTGCCGGGCCTGCTCAGGGTCAGACTGAGCATTGATATAGTCATTGCTCAGATCAGAGTTGATCCAGCCCGGAGCAATCGCATTGCAGCGGATGCCATCGCAGCCAAGATCAACCGCCAACGCACGTGTAAAGCCATGTACGCCAGCCTTGGAACCACAATAGGCGGCATGAAACGGATTCGCACCCAGCCCCTCAATCGAGCCGATATTGATAATGCAGCCACCCTGTTTCCGCTTCATCTGTTCCAGTACGGCTCTGGCCAGAAACACCGGTGCCCGCATGTTTACAATCATCATCCGATCCCAGTCATCTTCGTCCATCTGCGAGATGTGCTGCTCGGCCATAAAGCCTGCATTGTTAACCAGAATATCGCAGCCTCCCAGCTGCTCAGCCACCCCGGCAATCTGCTCTGGCGCTTCGCGCTGCAACAGATCAGCCTGGCAATAGAACACTCCATCACGGTTGGCCAGCGCCTCATCCAGTGGCTGACGCTGCGCCACCAGCACCCGCGCGCCGGATGCCAACAACGCCAGAGTAATCCCAAGCCCGATGCCTCGACCTCCACCGGTCACAATGGCCAGTCGATTGCTAAGATCAATGGTATTCATCGCTACCCTCTCCTTAACCTGATACCGGTTTTGCACCCGTTACTTCGACAGTTTCACCGGCGATGTAACGCGCCTGATCCGAGGCCAGAAACATGATCACATCGGCAATATCTTCGGGTTCAGCAATCCGCCCCAGCGGCACCGTTTTGTTCAACGCTTCAATCGCCTGTTCCGGGTCCAGCCCACGACGCTCAAAGCCAGTACGAATCATCGGCGTGTTAATTTCATGGGGGCAGACAGCATTGACGCGAATCTGGTCCGGTGCGCAGTCACGACCAAGGTTCTTCGTTAACGCCGCAACAGCACCTTTACTGGTGCAGTACGCCACATGCGCAGGGCCAGGGTAGGTTCCCCACACCGATGAGGTGTTCACAATGGCACCACCGCCACGCTGTTTCATCACGGGAATCGCCGCCCGGCACAGGAAGAAGACCGCATTCAGGTTGACATCCATGGCGGTAAACCACATATCATCGGTGGTTTCTTCAATGGTGCCGCGCGGAATAATGCCTGCATTGTTCAACAGAATATCAACCCCGCCAAACTCAGTCACAGCATGGGCGATCAGCTGTTCACAGTAGTTACGTTCACGTAGATTACCGGCCAGATAGCTGACCTCACAGCCGGTTTCGCGCAACGACTCAGCAACAGATACCAGACTGTCATGATTCAGATCAGACAGCATCAGACGTGCCCCCTGCGCTGCAAACTGTCGGGCCAGCACTTGGCCAACACCACCGGCCGCTCCGGTAATGACCACCACTTTTTGCTCAAACTGCATGGAAATAGCCTCCTTATTGTTATTGGCTCAACCCAGTTATTCATTCACGGTCGCCACCCCTGAGTTGCAGTGACAGAAGCCATTGTGCGAAAGCCCAATAACAACGACAAACGACTATTACATGCCTTTCAGTTAACTTCAGGTAATGTCAAAACAGGCCAGACTCTCGTTCACCAAAAACAGAACAGCCCCGCACAAGGCGGGGCTGTCTGGAATCACCGGTTCAATATCATGGATACCTGTCAGAACCAGTCAAAGCTGACAGAGTCATTACCTGCTGCAGCCAGACCTGTCAGTTCAACACCGCCGTCATTGCCCCAGCTGTCATCACTCCAGCTCTCATTGCCCCAGACCATCGCACTGCTGTTGCTGTTACCACTGGCGTTATCGCTACCCCAGTTGTCATTGCCCCAGTCTTCATTACTCCAGCTATTATCACCGCCTTCAGCGCCATCATTCGCCCAGCTGACAGTTTCATCGCCAAAGTCGATACCCCAGTCGCCGTCTTCCTGGCCTTCGCCACCTTCAAAACCGTCGTCGCCACCCATGGCAGAATCCAGCTTGGCAAAGATCTCTTCAACTTCTTTCTTCTCAGCATCAGTCAGCTGGTCTTCAGACTTCAGGCCGTACAACTTGTCCATCTGAGTGAACAGCGCATCCATCTGTTTCTGCTGTGCTTCGGTTGGTTCCGCTTCACCGATAGACTCGAACAGATCACCCAGCTGCTTATCAAGGGCATCAGCCTGCTTCTGCTCTTCAGCATTCAGTTCTTTGGGTGTACCGAAGATGGCATCCAGACGATCAAACAGCCCCTGAGTTTCCGCATCAAGACCACCTTCAACCTCGTCACCACCAGTCGTTTCATCCAGCTTGGCGAAGATGTCTTCAACTTCTTTCTTCTCAGCATCCGTCAGCTGATCTTCTGTTTTCAAGCCGTACAGCTTGTCCAGCTGGCCTGACAACGCATCCAGCTGTTTTTCCTGCTCTGCGGTTGGCTCAGCTTCACCGATAGATTCAAACAGTGCTTCCATCTGTTTTTCCAGCGCTTCAGCCTGTTTCTGTTCTTCGGCGCTCAGTTCTTTCGGTGTGCCAAAAATAGCATCCAGACGGTCAAACAGTGCCTGAGTGGCTGCGTCTGTTTCACCTTCATCACCACCGCCGATCTCATCCAGCTTGCTGAAAATTTCTTCAACTTCTTTCTTCTCAGCATCCGTCAGCTG
>JAOXSF010000092.1 GCA_025800125.1 Marinobacterium sp. | reverse complement strand
TAAATCAGAGTCATATAGCTAAGTCTGGCACCACTCCCTCACCGGCACGCCGGTATAAACGCCAGCAGGCGATCTGGTGCTTTGAAATGCGTGATGCAGCCCAGCCACAGGTACTGCTGGGAAGTGAGCTACAGCTCAATATTATCGAAATGAAGAAGGCTGACCGGTTGCACCCGGGCAATGATACTTTAAGCGCCTGGATAACATTCTTTGAACACTGGCAGGAGGACACACTGATGGCCAATGTATCTCACCCACCCGTACAGAACGCCCTTAACCGCATCCGCCAGTTAAGCGCCGATGAAAAAGCACAACGCCGCGCCTTTGTCCGTGAGCGGGCGCTGCATGACAAAGTTACCCTGATGCGAGAAGCACGGGAGGAAGGTATAGCGCAGGGGCTTGAGCTAGGTATCGAAAAAGGGCTTGAACAAGGGGTTAAGCAGGGTTCTGAACAGACTGAGAGCAGGATTGTCTGCGCCATGCTGGATAGTGGTATGTCACCTGAAGTCATTGCGGAAATGTTGAAAATGCCGCTGGCGGATGTGCTGAATATCTATCAGGGCATGGAGTGAACGCTGTAATCGTCTCTTTTCCTCAGATAAAAAAACAGCCCGCTGATAACTCAGCAGGCTGTCGGGAAAAGAGTGCAAAGGTTGTAAAGCATCAGCCGCCCAGGTAAGCCTGGCGTACGGCTTCGTTGGTCAGCAGGGCGTCACCGGTGTCTTCCAGTACCACGCGGCCATTTTCCAGTACGTAGCCACGGTCGGCGATACGCAGGGCCTGGTTGGCGTTCTGTTCTACCAGGAAGATGGTTACGCCTTCATCACGCAGTTTCTGAATGATGTCGAAGATCTGCTGGATGATGATGGGTGCCAGGCCGAGGGACGGCTCGTCCAGCAGAATCATACGCGGCTTGGACATCATGGCGCGGCCGATGGCCAGCATCTGCTGTTCACCGCCGGACATGGTGCCTGCGCGCTGGCTGTAGCGTTCTTCCAGACGGGGGAACAGCTCCAGTACGTGTCGGGCGGTTTCGTCGGCTTCCGCTTTATCACGGTGGTAGGCACCCATATACAGGTTCTCTTCCACGGTCATACCGCTGAATACACGACGGCCTTCCGGCACAATCGCCAGACCTTTCTGCATGATTTTCGAAGTGGCCTGGCCGGTAATCTCTTCGCCGTCAAAGTGAACGGTGCCAGAGGTGGCCTGTGGATCACCACAGATGGTCATCATCAGGGTGGTTTTACCGGCACCGTTAGCGCCGATCAGGGTGACGATTTCACCCTGTTTTACCTCAACGGAGACATCATGCAGTGCCTGGATAGGGCCGTAGTGAGTGTTGACGTTTTTGATACTCAGCATCTTACTCTTCCCCCAGGTAGGCCTTGATTACGTCAGGGTTGTTCTTGATATCTTCTGCCGTACCATCGGCCAGCGGTGTACCCTGGGCGATAACGTAGATGTGATCAGAGATACCCATAACCAGGCCCATGTCATGCTCGATCAGCAGCACAGATATTTCGTGCTCATCACGCAGACGGACGATCAGCTCGTCCAGCTCTTTGGTCTCATTCGGGTTCAGGCCAGCCGCTGGCTCGTCCAGCAACAGCAGTTCTGGCTGGGTCACCATACAACGGGCGATCTCCAGCCGACGCTGCTGACCATAGGCCAGGTTGCCTGCTTCGCGGTTGGCGAATTCCAGCAGATCAACCTCTTCCAGCCAGTGCGCGGCACGGTCCATCGCTTCCTGTTCCAGGCGGCGGTAGCTGCTGGTTTTCAGCAGGCCTGCCATCAGGTTGGTGTTGAGGTGACGGTGCTGGGCAACCAGCATGTTCTCAATCACCGTCATTTTGGAGAACAGACGAACGTGCTGGAAAGTACGCACCAGACCCTGGCGGGAAATCTGGAAGTCCTTCAGACCGGCTACTTCCTTGCCGTTGAACATCACGCTGCCTTCGCTTGGAATATAGAAGCCGGACAGACAGTTGAACACGGTGGTTTTACCGGCTCCGTTCGGGCCGATAATGGAGACGATCTGACGGTTTTTAACCTTCAGGTTTACCTTGTTGACCGCCACCAGGCCGCCGAAGCGCATGGTGAGGCCGTTTACATCTAGCAGTAACTGGCTCATTGCTTCAACTCCAGGTGAGGACGTTTCATGGGTACCAGACCTTCAGGACGCCAGCGCATCATGATGACCATCAGCAGACCGAACATCAGCATACGGTACTCAGAGAATTCACGGGCCAGTTCCGGCAGGATGGTCATGATAATCGCCGCCAGAATAACCCCCACCTGCGAGCCCATACCCCCCAGTACTACGATGGCGAGGATGATGGCCGACTCAATAAAGATGAACGATTCCGGGCTGATAAAGCCCTGACGTGCGGCGAAGAACGAGCCTGCGAAACCGGCGGTAGAAGCGCCGATGGTGAAAGCAGACAGTTTGATTGCCGTACGGTTCAGACCCAGCGAGCGACAGGCGATTTCGTCTTCACGCAGTGCTTCCCAGGCACGACCAATTGGCATACGCATCAGGCGGTTGATCAGGTAGATCACGAAGATCACCAGCAGCACCGCAATCAGGTACAGGAAGATTACCTTGTAAGAGCTGGAGTAGCTGATGCCAAAGAAGTCATGAAAGGTCTGAGCGTCTTCACCTTTGGCGCGGCGGGTAAACTCCAGCCCGAACAGGGTGGGTTTTGCGATGCCGGAAATACCGTTCGGGCCACCGGTGACCGCTGTCCAGTTGTTCAGCAGGATACGGATAATCTCACCGAAACCCAGCGTTACAATGGCCAGATAGTCACCGCGCAGTCGCAGCACCGGAAAGCCGAGCACAAAGCCGAACAGGGCGGCGAAGGCGGCTGCCAGTGGCAGACATACCCAGAAGGACAGGCCGAAGTACATGGACAGCAGGGCGTAGGTGTAGGCACCCACGGCGTAGAAGGCTACGAAACCCAGGTCCAGCAGGCCTGCCAGACCAACCACGATATTCAGGCCCAGACCCAGCATGATGTAGATCAGGGTCAGGGTGGCCAGATCAACCGCGCCACGGGAGACCATAAATGGCCAGATCACCATGCCGACAATCAGCGCAGCCAGCAGCCACGGCTTGAGGGTCGTCATCTTGTCACCGGTTGGCAGCAGGCTACCAACCTTTGGTTTTGGCAGTTTGCCAAAGAATGCGTCGATCTGGTTGGAGAACAGCTGGGACAGGAATACCAGCGTGATACCCAGACCGATCCAGGTCCATTGCTCCGCAGTTGCACCACGGACGGCAAGAGTTGTGCTTTCGGTATCCAGTTTCACGCCAATCATCAGACAGGCGAGCACGAAGGTAATACCGGCGGCGAACAGGGCGCTCATGAATTTATTATTCTGCATCAGACTTTCTCCACCTCAGGTTTGCCCAGCAGCCCGGATGGACGGAACAGCAGGATCAGCACCAGCAGACTGAAGGAGACAACGTCCTTGTACTCTGATGGGAAGTAGGCAGAGGTCAGCGCTTCGGTGACACCCAGAATCAGGCCACCCAGCACCGCGCCAGGAATGGAACCGATACCGCCAAGAACCGCAGCAGTAAAGGCTTTCAGACCAGCAATAAAGCCGACAAACGGGTTAACTACACCGTAGTACAGGCCCAGCAGCAGACCGGCAACGGCTGCCAGTGCGGCACCGATGATAAAGGTCAGGGCGATGGTACGGTTGGTGTCGATACCCAGCAGGTTGGTCATCCCCAGGTCTTCGGAACACGCGCGGCAGGCACGGCCCATACGGGAGCGGGAGATAAACAGGGTCAGTGCCACCATAGTGACGAAGGTTGCGATCCAGATCAGCGCCTGCATGTAGGAGAAGGACACTTCAAATACAGCAGGGTCGCCAAAAGTCCAGCCGCCGGAGATCTGCGGGGGCAGAGCAACGTCGCGGGAACCCTGAGCCAGAACCACATAGTTCTGCAGGAAGATGGACATACCAATGGCGGAGATCAGCGGGATCAGACGGTTGCTGCCACGCAGTGGGCGGTAGGCAACACGCTCAACAGTCCAGCCATAGGTACTGGCAATAACAACGGCCACGATCAGCGCAACAACCAGAATGATCGGCAGGCTTACCATGCCCATACTTACCAGACCGGCGATTACGATAAAGGTAACGTAGGAGCCGATCATGTAGATTTCGCCGTGGGCGAAGTTGATCATACCGATGATGCCATAAACCATTGTGTAGCCGATGGCGATCAGCGCGTACGTGGACCCGATAGTCAGCCCGTTAATGAGCTGCTGAATAAGGTACAGAAGAGTTTCGGTCATAATTCGGGACCCGGATAGCAGAACACCTGTAGCGCTCACTGTTATTAACATCTAAACGTATTAACATCTAAACGTATTAACGCCTGAACGGTCGTCCAGATCTTTCACCTTTCACTGATCTGAAAAACCACCCGACCTGCTGTCAGATAACCTGACAGGCAGAGGGTGAAATCTCAGATACAGCACAGCTGAAGCCAGCCTGGCTGACTTCAGCTGTGGGGTGTTCAGATGCTTCAACAGTGAGCCCCCTTTCACCGGATCACGGTGGCAAGGTGCTCCTGGGTTAGCAGAGCTTACTTGACTGGAGTCTTGGAACCGTCCTGATGCAGTGTGAACACCTGGAAGGTGGACTCTGTCAGGTCGCCTTTCTTGTCGTATGCAACCTTACCAATGGCTGTTTCCAGCGGGTTGGCACGGATGTATTCAGCCATTTCTTCCGGGTCAGTACTGCCAGTTTTGTTGATGGCATTCTGCATCAGCTCGACAGCGGCGTAGGCGGTGAATACGAACGGGCCGGTCGGGTCTTCACCCTTGGCTTTGATGCGTTCTACACGTGCCTGGTTAACCGGGTTCTGGTCGAAGCTTTTAGGGGCTGTTGCCAGTACGCCTTCAGATGCTTTACCGGCAATTTTTGCCAGGTCAGAGTTCACGATACCTTCAGGGCCCATGAACTGTGCATTGAAGCCTTTTTCACGGGACTGACGCAGAATCAGACCCAGCTCGGGGTGGTAACCACCGTAGTAGACAAAATCAATGCCTTCTTTCTTCAGCTTGGCAATCAGCGCAGAGAAGTCTTTGTCACCTGCGGTCACACCTTCAAACATGACGATTTCGGTGCCAGCGGCTTCCAGAGTGGATTTAACCGTAGTGGCCAGACCTTCACCATACTGCTGTTTGTCGTGGATAACCGCGATGGTTTTCGGCTTGACGCTGTTCAGGATGTGCTGAGCAGCCAGGGTGCCTTGCAGGCTGTCCAGACCGATGGTGCGGAAGATCAGCTGATGACCTTTCTCGGTGATGGACGGGGAGGTTGATGCGGCTGTGATCATCAGCACGCCTTCTTCCTCGTAGATGTCAGATGCAGGTTCAGTGGAGCTGGAGCACAGGTGGCCAACAACGTGCATTACACCGTCGTTGACGATTTTGTTGGCTACTGCTACCGCCTGTTTCGGGTCACAGGCGTCATCGTAGATGATGCCTTCCAGCTGCATACCGTTGATGCCGCCAGCATTGTTGATATCGTCGATTGCGGCCATAACACCGATCTTCTGCATATCACCGTACTGGGCAACTGGGCCTGTTGCCGGGCCTGCCAGACCGATTTTCAGTGTTTCTGCCTGTGCAAGAGTGGAGGTGGCCATTACTGCCAGAGCGACTGCTTTAAGCGTCGTTTTTATAGTTTTCATTCAATCTGCCCCTTAATGTGGATTCAGTCGTATTTTTTTAGTTGTGAAACCAGTGCGGACTCTTTTCAGCGCTAAACAGTACCGTCACAGTTGGTATGAATCAATGCCCACAGATCAATTGTTGTGTGGGTGGTTTATTAGCAAATTCTGAACAGTGTGGCATTTGTGTAGTAAGTAAACACTTAATAAACAATCTGTACCGGTACAGCCTTGGCGCTGTCTGTATCACACTGACATGCTTTGCCTGCCGGGGCTGTTCTGTTCATTGAATCTGTTGTGGTGCTCGTTGTGTGTGAAGCGCCCCATTATTTTGAGTTCGCCTGTCAGCGTAGTGCACCTGGCTGGTGGAAAGCGTCAGTAATTTTCAGGAATATTTTTGTCTTTAGTCGAATGCTGATTTCTGCTCTACGCTTTAGGTAAGGCAGACAACCCGTAATCAGCAGGCTGGTCTGTTTTACCAGCAGGCAGCTGGAACAGATGCCTGCAACTGGTGTCAAGAAAAGGTATCCAGCACAGGTGTCCAGAGTCATCTGGAAGGAGGCGTTATGGAATATCAGCGTGGAGTCTCAATTCCCGGCACCCTTAACTCTCAGCATTACGGCAGCCTGGTCAGCCTGTTATCTGATCTTTGCCACCGTTACGCTGATCGACCGGCATTCAGCAGCTTCGGGCGCACCCTCAGCTATGGTGAACTGGAGCATCTGTCGGCAGCTTTTGCCAGTTATATCCAGCAACAGACTGATCTGCGACCGGGTGATCGTATCGCCATCCAGATGCCGAATATGATTCAGTATCCGGTAGTGCTGTTCGGTGCCCTGCGAGCCGGGCTGGTGGTGGTTAATACTAACCCGCTGTATACCTCGGCAGAGATGCGTCACCAGTTCAGTGACGCAGGTGTGCGAGCGCTGGTTATCCACAAGAGTATGGCGCACAAGCTGGAGCCGATTCTGGATGATGTGGATATCAGTTATACCTTCATAACGCAGATTGGCGATCTGCACGGCATGCTCAAGCGTACGCTGCTTAATGGTGCGATCCGTTATATCAAACGGATGGAACCACCTTACCATCTGCCAGGTGCCATTGCGCTGCGGGATGCGCTGAGCCAGGGTGATCGTAGCCAGCTGAATGAACACCAGCCTCGGCCGGAAGAGCTGGCAGTGTTGCAGTATACCGGTGGCACAACGGGGGTAGCGAAAGGGGCGATGCTCAGTCACGCCAATCTGCTCAGTAATCTTTTACAGGTATCACAGCGATTACAGAGCGCCCCTGCAAACTGGCAGACGGACGTAGTCGCACCACTGCCGCTTTATCATATCTACGCTTTTATTATCTCACTGGTGGTGATGGAAGCCGGTGGACACAGTCTGCTGATTACCAACCCTCGTGATCTGGGTTCGGTGGTGACGGCGATGGAAGGACGCGAGATCACTGCCTTTATCGGCCTCAATACGCTGTTTACGGCGCTGTGCAATCATTCAGGCTTTCAGCAGCTTGATTTTAGTCGTCTGCGGCTGACTGTCTCTGGTGGGATGGCGTTGACGCATAGCGCTGCCCACCGCTGGCAGCAGGTGACCGGCTGTCCAGTGATGGAAGGGTATGGCCTGACGGAAGCCTCGCCTGTGGTTGCTTTTAATCCGCCCGATGCGGTGCGTCTGGGCACCATCGGGTTGCCGGTTGCTGAAACCGAAATTCGCCTGATTGATAGCGCAGGGCAGTCGGTTGTGTCAGGCGAATATGGCGAGCTCTGTGTTCGTGGGCCTCAGGTAATGCAGGGCTACTGGCAACAGGCGCAGGCAACAGCTGAAGTATTTACCGACGATGGCTTTCTGAAAACCGGTGATATGGCACGGCAGTGTTCCGAGGGTTATCTGAGTATTGTTGACCGTATCAAGGACATCATCATTGTGTCCGGTTTTAACGTTTACCCTAATGAACTGGAAGACTTGATAAGCACTCACCCGGATGTGCTGGAGTGTGCAGTTGTTGGTGTCGCAGATGAAAGCTCCGGTGAGCGGGTGAGATTATTTGTCGTACCTGCTGACCCGGCGCGGTTTGATCGTGGAGTATTACTCAGTTGGTGTCGACAACAGCTTGCAGGCTACAAGGTGCCCAGGGAGATCTGTTGCCTGGAAACATTGCCAAAAACCCCGGTTGGCAAAGTATTGAGACGCGAGTTACGTATGCCGGTTCAGGCAGCTGAAATGCCCGCAGGAGAGTCGGTGCAAAATCCGCACGAGAGGAGAGCGGTATGAAAATCAGGTTGGTCATGGTGCCAGTGGTTATCTCAGCATTCGGCGCAGTTGTACTGTCAGGTTGCAGTGATACGGCTGCGGTACGTTCACAATCCCAGGGTTCGTCGGTTGCTGACTCGACCATTGAGCAGGCCGCCCCTGCGCCGCGTACAGCGGCGAAGCCTGGGGAATTGAATTACCAGCCGCATCCCTGGTTGAGTAAATTGCAGATCTGGCACCGCCCTGATCTGACTACACCAGAATTGCAACAATACCGACACTTTGTCACCGGGCCGGTGGCGCTGGCACCGGAAACCCAGCAACGCCAGCCCGTGGTGCGTATTGCCCGCTCTGACAATGTATTGCAGAACCCGTTTCCACCCATCCTGGCGCGTTCGTTTTCCCCTCGTTATCTGCTGGCTGACAAGCAGGTCACAGCGCCACGGATGCGGGTTCACATTTTCCTGCTGGCCGCTGCGCGCAAACCATCGGCGGCCGAACTGGATAACTACCTGCCAGTGATTGTGACTCTTAAAGCCCGTGATCAGAGCGGCAAAGTGCAGCTTAAGCAGATTACCGTGTCGGCTTCCGCATTACGAATGGATGTGATGGATGAGGCCAGTAAACGGCCGTTGCTATCACTGCTGGATCCCCTGGATGAAGTTAAAGCCGCCTGGCTGGCTGATCCGGCCCGACCCCAGTTGCAGTTTGAAGATGTGATCAAGCATTGGGGAGTAAAGGTCAGGATGAATCTGGAGTCTTTGCAGCAAGCAGACAACGGTGGGCTGGATCAGGCCGGTTAACCTCAGGTTGCGATAACAAAGATTCCTGGCAGTATTGCCTGCTCTGTTTATATATACCCCGGCTTCAGTCGGGGTGTTTTATTCAGACTGTTTATTCCTGTGTCTTATTCAGCCCCTTCATTCATGTTCAGACGTACGATTACGCAGGGCCTTTTCCAGCCTGAACAGTAATTCCTGCAAGGGCTCACCTACCCGGGGTTGTGCCAGTGACAGCTGCATCTGAAGCTTTACGCCACCGCTGAAGCTATGTTGCTCTAATCGGCGTTGCAGTGGTAGCAGCAATGTCTGTTCGGTGTGCTTGCCGGGTACCAGCATAATGAATTGATCACCGCTCCAGCGGCCAAGCATGGCGTCTGTCGGTTGCAGTTCCTGGATCAGCTGACACACTTCGCTCAGCACCAGATCACCGATGGTTGTGCCGTGCTGGCGGTTAATCTGATGAAACTGACAAATATCCAGTAATAACAATGACAGGCTTTGGCCCCGGTGTTGAGATTGGTTGAACCGCTGTTGCAGTTCATGACTGATCTGTAAACGGGTGCGCGCACCCGTGAGTGGGTCGTGCTGACTCAGGCGTTCCAGCCGGGCATTACGGTCATTGAGGCGGCTGTTCAGCTGGCCCAGCTGGTTGCTGGTCAGGCTGATTCGACGGCTGCGGTAATAGAGCAGGCCCAGCAGTAACGTTGCCAGTGCCGCCAGTTGATATAGCAGGGTATAGTCTGGCGCCTGTTGCAGACGAACGGTGTACCAGCGTTGCAGAATCTTGTTACGGCTGGTTTCCGGCAATGCCTGTACCAGTTGCTCAAATGTGTCTGTCAGCACCGGATCGTCCTTGCGGATTGCCACCCGGAGCTGGTGGCTGAAGCCGGTATCACCGGCAATTTTCAGGTTGGTTAGCCCCTGTTCCTGAATCAATTGTGTGGCGCTGAGCAGAGACGCGATTGTTGCATCCAGTTTGCCGGAAGCAACCTGGCGGAAAGCGTCACGTACAGAGTTGGTATAAACCCGTTGAATATCCGGGTAGTCATCTTCCAGCAGCTCATCGTAAATATAACCACTGACAACCCCCAGCCGCTTGCCGCGCAGTGCGTTAAAGCCATCCATATAACCAGCATCGCTGCGGGTGATAATAACAACAGCAGACTCGAGGTAGGGCGAGGTAAAATTGAAATGGCGCAGTCGTTCTTCGCTGCTGTTCATGGCAGGAATCAAATCGCAGTCTCTGGACTGGGCCTTATGCAGTGTTTCAGCCCAGCTTTGAGTTTTTACCAGTTGCAGGGGGATAGGCAACTGGCGGGCAAATTCCTGCATGAAGTCTGCAATAATGCCTTCATATTCACCGTTGCGGTTGATCCGTTCAAAAGGCATCCATTGTGGGTCAACACAGAATCTGATACTGCTGCGTTGCTCCAGGGGCAGTAATGGCTGTGCAACCAGCAGTGGGCTTATCAGCAGCAGGCTGTAAAGCATAGGGCTGCGAAGGTGGTCGATACATGCTGCAATCATCAGACGGTATAAACGCATTCAATACTCTCTTTTGGTCAGCACGCTCTTTCCATGACGGCTCAGCTTTGACTATCGCGCTGTACTGATTGTTATCCCCTAAACCTGGTTGAGAATTTGGAGGCTGGCAATGTGCGCCGCAGCAATTTCTGCGAGGCTCCTGTACGCTGTTACGGTTATAGCCATTCGTCAGGTCAATATTGCCGTTAATTTGAACAGATTGTCATAATTGCAGTCCAAGCCACTGCTGTTGCGGCTTTCAGCACAGGTCAAGGACTGGCAGAGCGGTTGTCCCAAGGGTTATCCACAGAATATGTGCATAAACTTTTGTTGTATAACAGCATGATCTTGATCGTACGCCTGTAACTGCATGCCTGGGGCAGCCTGGTTATCAGTGCCTGGTTATCAGTGCCTGGTTACAGGTGCGTAGCTGTGCAGGTGGTGGCTGTGCAATCGGGGGTGAGAGTTTGTTTGTAGCTGGGATCGCAGAAACAGAGCCCATTAAGTAAGGAGGTACAGGGAATGCGTTTATTGTTAATGGCGGTGGTCATTTTTTCAGCGGGGTTTGCTGCCGGTATGTACAGCCTGCCGATATTGCAGGCAGCCCGGTTATCACCGCCCGTGGTGGTGGGGTTTACTGGTCAGGAGCCTGCCCGCACAGGCCAGTTTCGGGATGATCTGCCTGGTAATGATTTTCTGCACTGGGGACGGGGGCAGGTGAGGGTCACGGATTCGGTGATCGCTTTTGAAGGCGTTGAGTTGGCGCCCGGGCCTGATTATCGCTTGTATCTATTGCCAGAACCGGTCGAAGATGAAGCTGCGTTTCTGAAGATCAAATCAGAGGCGGTAAATGTCGCAGCCGTACAGACGTTCAGAGGTAATGCTCAGTACGCGCTACCTGTGGGTATTGATAGCAGCCAGTATCAGGCTGTGCTGGTGTGGTGTGAGGCCTTTGGCGAGTTTATTACCATGGCTGAACTCTGATGTCTGGCTGAGAAAAGCAGAATGCTGAACATGGCACCTTATCAATGGGTGCCCTGTTACGTGCAACAACAGTATTGCAATTGCTTTTCTATCTGTACCCTCTTTTTTGGCCTCTGCTGATATTCTATTCCGCCACCTGTCAGCATACTTTCGTCTTGAACTTGCTGTTTATCTGTGTGCTGTTGCTCCCAGTCAATACATCCTGTTGTGGTTCTGTATCACCCTTCCTGAAATCTGCCTGTAGCGACCGGTCATCTGTTCTGACCATGTTACGGCGCTGTATACCCCGTGGCCGGGTATAAATGGATGTGGCGGTGGGCAGGCATAGAAAAATAAAAATAATATTCATCTGATAGCAGGTTATTTCATTAGTCGGGTTGTCCTGACTGTAGCCGAACCACCTGTTGTCAGAGACTGATCATGCAGTAAAAGGGGGCATGATGAACGGACTCGACAGCCTTTACGATGCAGTTGAGCAGACTTTCTTTTTTACTCTGACGCGCAAAATTGTCGGTAATGTACTGCTACTGCTGCTGCCTCCACTTTTTATTCTGGGGTACAGCCATTATGTGCTGATGTCGGTGGAGCCATTACTGGCATCTCGCCCTGTGAGCTGGGAAGCTGGTACGTCGATCTTCCAGCAGCTGGAAGCCTTGCAGATGGTATTAACGATCGCGCTGGTGATGCTGGTGCTGATTGGTGCTTTTTCTATTCAATTTATGCGTCACCTGTTTCTGCGCCCTATCCGTACCATGATTTCAATGTTAGGTACTGGCGATGAGGGGCAGGGGGATCTTTCTGCCTGCCTGCCTGTACATACAGCTGATGAAATTGCCGAAATGGCGCACAGTTATAATCGCTTTGCTGCTCAGTTACGCCAGATGATCGCTGAAACACGGCGACGTAGTGTACAGGTGGGAGTGGAAGCTGCGCGGTTACAAAGTGCATTAAGTTGCGCGCATGAAGTGGCCTGTGGACAGCAGGAACAGGCGCAGCTGGTTTTTTCTGCCAGCCATGAAGCAGTACAGGCAATTGAGCAGATCACAGCCAGCACTCAGCTGATCAGTGCTCAGAATGCTGAGCATCTGGAAGAAGTGCGACAGTCTCATCAGGCATTGGGTGGAGTATGTGAGCAAATCCAGGAAATCCGCACTCAGTCTGGCATTTTTCAGCAATCAGTTGACCAGCTAAGCAATAACTCCAACACGATCACACAGGTATTACAGATGGTTCAGGAGTTTTCTGAGCAGACTAACCTGCTGGCTTTAAATGCTGCCATTGAAGCCGCCAGAGCAGGGGAGGCTGGGCGCGGTTTTGCTGTGGTTGCTGATGAAGTTCGTACGCTGGCTGCCAAGGTTAATGAAGCTACCCGCACTATTGATGAGAACATTACCCAGATGTCGCAGCTGGTGGAATGTACCCGTGGCAGCGCGGCGCGTATCCATGAGCATGCCGGTAATACCGAAACCGTTATACTCGCCAGTCATGCCCAGTTTGCTGATCTGACGGTTGAGATGAGCGCTATTAATGATCAGCTGTCAGGCATTGGCGCGTCGCTGGAACAGTTATCCTGTAGTAACAGTGAATCCCATCAGTATGTCGACTGCATTACCGGTCAGGCAGCCCGTATCAAACAGGAGATGGACCAGGCACAGCAGGTTTTTATACAGTTGAGTCATGCGACAGAGGAATCCCAGGAGCTGTTATCCCACTTCGTCATTGGCATGGGAGGCTTTGAGGCGATGTTACAGTGCGGACATCGTTGGGCAGAGGAAGTTATCACGACGTTTCAGGGGCTGGTGGCGCAAGGTGCGAATCTGTTTGATCAGAATTATCGTTGCCTTAATCCTGGAGAGACGTTTGAAAAGTTTGATACCAGTTATACCGATGCGTTCGAGCGACAGTTGCAGCCGTTGTATGACCGCTTTGTCAGCGAGAAACCAGAGTTTATCTATGCCATTGCCGTTGATCGCAAAGGCTATGCGCCAGCCCACCATCAGAAAGCCTCGCAACCACTCAATGGCGATCCCGACCATGACTTCCGCTTCAGCCGTCATCGGCGTTTTTTTGCTGGCAGTCGTGCAGAACTTCGGCGCGTTGAAAATACCGCCCCTTTTCTGTTGCAGACCTTTGTCCGTGATACTGGGGAAGTACTGATTGATCTGTCCATTCCGCTTTATCTGAATGGCCGTCACTGGGGGGCATTTATTATGGGGTTTGATCCTGAGCACTTGCTGGAAGAACGCCACCGCTAGTACCAGGGCTGAGTGAGTACCGGGGCTGATGCAGGGGTAAGCAAAAGTGTAGTAAGCCGCCATAGCAGGCAGCCCTGCTATGGCGCGGAAGCTGTGATCAGCCCTGGCCTTCCAGGAATGATGGGTCCAGCTTCAGCTCATCGTTGCTGTTAACACGTACACCACGTAATTTGATGTCAGCAGCAATCTTCTGGGCCTCTTCCAGTGAATGCATTTCATAAGTGCCGCACTGGTATTCGTTCAGTTCTGGTATCTGGTTCTGGTCGGCAACGTGCGCCACATCATCCATTGCTGCCAGCCAGCTGTCAGCCACCTGCTGTTCAGACGGAGTACCAATCAGGCTCATATAGAAGCCAGTACGGCAACCCATTGGTGAAATGTCAATAATTTCTACGTTGTCACCGTTCAGGTGGTCGCGCATAAAACCGGCAAACAGATGCTCCAGTGTGTGGATACCGCGTTCACTCAGAATTTCCTGGTTCGGGATGCAGAAGCGCAGATCGAAAACGGTGATGGTGTCACCGCCTGGCGTTGTCATTGTTTTGGCAACACGTACGGCTGGAGCTTCCATACGGGTATGGTCTACGGTGAAACTGTCGAGCAATGGCATAGCCAGATCCTCACTATCTGTATAAATATCTGCGTACAGGTATGTTGTTATCAATACGGGCTGATGCCGTAAGCCGGAATTATCCATGTGCTTGGGGGTATAGTTCAAGCCCATCCAGCCAGAGGATGCAGGCGTTCGAACAGGGATTGCAGGGGC
Organism: Marinobacterium sp.; assembly: GCA_025800125.1. GTDB lineage: Bacteria > Pseudomonadota > Gammaproteobacteria > Pseudomonadales > Balneatricaceae > Marinobacterium_C. The sequence goes on along the minus strand of JAOXSF010000092.1, from coordinate 29,903 downwards.
AGGTTGTTCAGTTGTCGGCTGAGCGACCTTATCTGGCGTAGTGCCTGTCGTAAAGCAGGTAGTTGCAGCCCGTGCTTGCTGGCAAACATCACCAGATTGCCACTTTCTGTGGAACAGGCCAGAAAGTCTGCCTGAAAGTGCTGGCTCAGACATTCGACGGCCTGTGGATGAGAGCCATAACCTTCATCCCACAAATTCAGCACAAGTATGCCGTTATCGGTCAGTACTTGAGCACATGTCTGAAGGAAGCTGGTTTCCAGTTGAGCTGGCTGCATGCCTTTATCCAGATATATATCGACAAACAGCAGGTCACAGCGTCGGGTTGTAGTGGCCAGGTAGGTTTCTGCAGGTTGAATAATGACATCAAGATTGGTGGCTTGCGGCAAAGCGAACCATTGGTGGGCGGTGTCGGCAACGCACTGGCGGAGCTCTATGGCCTGTATGGATGCTTGTGGGCGCAGGTGTAACAGACTGCTGGCCAGACTGCCACCACCTAATCCGAGCAGGGTGATGTGTTCGGGTGTCGGGCATAGAAGCAATGCCAGCAACATGGCACGGGTGTAATCGTACACAGGTACGTGCGGCTGTTGTAGGTCGACAGCACTCTGTTCACCACCATCACCAAATGTCAGGTAGCGTATCTTGTCATGCTCATAGACATGCACAGGCCCCAGAATATCCTGACAGTTAAAGCACTCAATTGCTAACGCTGGAATCATGTTGAATCCTGAATTGTGTTACTTGTAGTCAGTATATAAAACCGGGTGCTGTATTGGTCAGGTGTGCTGCCAGTTGTAGTACTGTCGGCAGAGTCTGAAGGAGGGGCTGTACGATAACGGGGTCATAAAACCGGTGGAGTCACGGTGTATAACCAGGGTTGTACACCGTGATATGGCAGGCTGTATCTCAGGACAATACTGGTGCGACCAGTTCTATCAGCTGGTTTTTGTTGTTGATATTCAGCTTTCGGTACACATTATTCACGTGCTTGATCACGGTGTGATGGCTGATATCAAGCTGCTGCGCTACCTTCTTGTAAGACAGACCGCGAGCATAATGTTCTACCACACGCTTTTCTGAAGGTGTCAGCTGGCTGAGGACACCACGCTCGACCAAGCTGATAAATTCTGCGTTGCCAGCCAGAGATCGGCGTTCAACGCTCAGTGTGCCCAGGTGAGGTTCGCGCTGCTTGAGTGCATCAATCAGTTGTACAGGCAGTTGCTGTTCAACGGGTTCGCCAATCTGTCCACCAATGAATTCCCGGAACTGATCGGAGCAGTAACGGATATAATTGCTGTTATCCACAATTGCCCAATGCTGATTGCCATCCCATTGCTGGCTTTGTTTGATCTGGGCACCCAGATGAAAAGCCTGAATAATATGCGGCGTTACCTGCTCCAGACACTGGCGCTCTTCGTCGCTGAAGTCTGGCTGATCCGGTTTACGGTAGATAGAGAAAATGGAGGCGTCCGTAAAACCTGGGCGCTGGATTAATGTGCTGAGGGCTGCACGAACATCCATACGAGTTGACAGGGCTTCGGAAGGAACCATCTGATTGGCGTATTGCTGCAGGAATTCGGCATTGACATTCAGTGTTGTGCCGGGCTGGTCAAAAAGTGGTCGTATTACAGAGTTCTGGAATTGGATAGGCGTTGTAGACAACAGGCTTTCTTCAGGGAGAAGAAAAGAACAGCGACTGTAGATTTCGAAGCTATTATTGTTCAGTCGTCCAACAATCCATTTTCCAGAGTCAAATGAGACACACTCCTGCAGGCATTCAAACAGCGCCTCTTTCAGCTGGTTGGAAGCACACTGATCAACCGTCTGATAAATTTTGAGGATCAATTGGCTGATCGTTTGTTCCATAACGAGGCTCCTGTTCTGAAGAAGAGGGACATTATAACCTGGTAATTTTTTGGGAATGTACGAAAAATCCAATTAATTTCCAGCCTGAGATTTTTATACTATAACCGACCACTCGGTCTTTATATAAAATCCTATAACTCTCTGTATATCAAGAAGTTTTTGATTGCTTAATCAGGGTCTCAGGCTGTAACACAGGCTGCATTAATCAAGATTAGTCTGATTATAAATAGCATTTGAATTACAAGATTTTAGTAGTATTTTGGTTGTACCTGATTTAACGGTTCAGGTTCGTTCATAAAATGTACAGTTAAGGTGTAATGAGTTTTGTCAGAGCAGGCTGGCTGTCGGGGGATACAGGAAAGTAGTGTGGATAAAAATGAACGTCTGATCGTAAAGGCAGCAGACGTTGTGCAGCATGTGCAGCAGATGATCGACCAGCAGGTGCTGGTTTCTGGTGACCGTTTACCGTCTGAGCGGGTATTAAGTGAGCAGCTTAAAACTTCGCGAGTAACCACCCGTGAAGCGCTGAAGTTACTGGAGGCACAGGGGTTGATATACCGGCTGAATCGGCGTGGCTGGTTTGTGACACCTTCACGAATAAATTATGACCCCAGCAGGGCAATGTTTTATATGAACTATGTTCGTGAACAGGGTTTTGTGCCGTTTAGTAAACAGCTTGCTAAAACAAGAGTTATTGCAAATCAATCGTTATCGCAGTTGTTGGATATTCCGGAAGGAGAGACGCTGGTTGAACTGATTCGACTCAGGGGCGCTGATCAGCGACCGGTATATGTTGAACGAATATTACTTCCAGAACATCGCTTGCCCGGAATATTTGAGCACGACCTGGAATATTCAGTCACGACGGTATTGCGGGAGTTTTATGATGATCCGGCCTGTTCAGTTGAGCTGAATATAACAGCAACGTCGTTGAAGCCAGAAGATGCAGCCCGGTTACAGGCACCGACGGGTTATACTGCGCTGGAAATTCAGCGAATATCCAGAGATTCTACAGGGGAATTGGTGGAGTTTGATGTTGAGTGCTGGCGTCATGATGCGCTGAACCTGAAAGTATCTTTTGATATACCTGAGTAATAACGCATCTGTTTTTCTTTACCTCGCCGTCATAGTTCTGTCATAGAGCCCTGGTAAATTGATCATCAGTTGCTGGTATATACCAGTTTGTCTGACCTGATCTTCTGTACCAGAGAGTGAATGAGCATGAAACCGTTCCTGCGTTATCTGACTGCTGCCTCCGTGATGGCTGCAGGCCTGACCACCGCCCAGGCTGCTACTGAGCTGACTGTCTACACTGCTGTTGAAGCGGAAGACCTCAAGCGCTATGCCCGTGAGTTCAATAAACAATATCCGGATATCAAGATTCGCTGGGTGCGTGACTCAACCGGTATCGTAACGGCGAAACTACTGGCTGAGAAGGAAAACCCACAGGCTGATGTTGTCTGGGGACTGGCGGCAACCTCCCTGCTGGTACTGAAAGAACAGGACATGCTACAGCCTTATTCACCCAAAGGGCTGGACAAGCTGTCAGCTAAATTCCGTGATACCGACTCTGTCCCTTCCTGGGTTGGTATGGATGCCTGGATTGCAGCGATCTGTTTTAACACGGTTGAGGCAGAGAAAAACAATATTCCTGCGCCAACCTCCTGGGAAGATCTGACTAAACCGGTCTACAAAGGTCACATCATCATGCCGAACCCGGCATCTTCCGGCACCGGTTTCCTGGATGTTTCTTCCTGGTTGCAGATGTTTGGTGAAGAGAAAGGCTGGGGCTTTATGGACCGCCTGCATAACAACATTGCCCGCTATACGCATTCCGGTTCCAAGCCGTGCAAACTGGCAGCGGCAGGTGAAACCACTATCGGTGTTTCGTTTGCCTACAAAGGTGCCAAGCTGAAAGCCAAAGGTGCGCCGCTGGATGTGGTGTTCCCGAGTGAAGGTGTGGGCTGGGATATGGAAGCCACCGCTATCGTGAAGGGCACTGACAAACTGGAAGCCGCAAAAAAACTGCTGGATTTCTCTATCTCCCGTCAGGCTAACGAGATGTACAACAAGGGCTATGCCGTAGTGGCTATGCCAGGGGTTGCCAAGCCTGTGAAGTACTTCCCGGAAAACCCGGAAGCACTGATGATTGACAACAACTTCGGCTGGGCTGCCAGTAACCGCAGCGCCATTCTGAAAAGCTGGCAGCAGCGTTACGACAGCAAGTCTGATCCGAAATAAGCTGGCCTGACACGACAGATGTAACAACACTGTCATATATCGGCACCACACTGCGTGGTGCCGTTTTCCTGTATCTGAAACCTGCACAATGTACCTGTTACTGCGGAATGTCTGCTGTAAGAACATCTGCATTTACGAAAGTGCATCGGAGTGATCTGATGAATAATTACCTGTCAATTCGTAACCTTTCCAAGACATTTGGCGAATTTACCGCGCTGGATGACATTTCACTTGATATTCAGGAAGGTGAATTTGTCTGTTTTCTGGGCCCTTCCGGTTGTGGCAAAACAACCTTGCTGCGAGCCATTGCCGGGCTGGATATGCAGAGCGAAGGTGAGATCTCTCAGGGAGGACGTGAGATCTCCTGGCTGACGCCGGAAAAACGTGATTTTGGCATCGTGTTTCAGTCCTATGCACTTTTTCCTAACCTGACGGTAGCCGACAACATAGGCTATGGTCTGCGCAACCAGTCTGTGGATAAAAAAAGTATCACCGCCCGGGTTGATGAACTGCTGGAACTGATCGGCTTGCCTGATTCGGGTGTGAAGTATCCAGCTCAGCTGTCTGGCGGTCAGCAGCAGCGTGTTGCACTGGCCCGTGCGATTGCGACCAGCCCGGGCCTGTTATTGCTGGACGAACCACTGTCGGCACTGGATGCCCGTGTGCGTATCCACCTGCGCCACGAAATCAAATCGCTACAGCGTAAACTGGGTGTTACCACCATTATGGTGACCCACGACCAGGAAGAAGCGCTGGCGATGGCAGACCGTATCGTGGTGATGAATCAGGGCGTGATTGAACAGGTGGGCACACCGCAGGAGATCTATGCCAATCCGGCTTCTGCGTTTGTTGCTTCATTTGTAGGCACCATGAACTTCCTGCCTGGCACAGCACTGGGTAATGAGCGTGTACAGGTGGGTGATCAGTCCCTGTGCTGCAGCTGTGATGAGTTTGCACCTGAAAGCAGCTTGCAACTGGCGATTCGTCCGGAAGATATTCGTGTACGCCACAATGGTGATGCCACTAACCGCATCTCGGCAGCGGTGGAATCCATGGAATTTCTGGGCTCTTTTGTACGTTCCGAACTGCATGTACCTGGTATGAGCCACCGTCTGCTGGCAGATTTTTCCATGAATGATGTGCGCGATCTGAATATCCAGCATGGCTCTGAACTGATGCTGGACCTGCCTCGCCACCGTCTGCACCTGTTCGAGCACAGCGCATGAATACCCAGACATTGAATATGAGTGCGCTGGTAATGAAGCTGACCGGTAACGGCCGTGTCGATATGGGCCGTGATCAGCTGTTGCAGGCGGCGGGTTTACTGCTGGGTATCGGTGGCCTGCTGGTGGCAATGGTACTGCCGTTGTGGACGATCCTGTCGAAAAGTATGCAGGACCGTGATGGTAACTTTGTTGGCTTTGACAACTTTGTTGCTTACGCTGAAACGCCAAGCTTGGCCAGCTCCGTTATCCACTCTCTGACCATTGCATCGGTAACGACTGTTGTGGTGCTCAGCCTGGCACTGCTGACCGCCTATGCACTGACCCGTAGCTGTATGCCCTTTAAGGGCATTATCCGGGTGGTGATGATGGCACCTATTTTTGCCCCGTCCCTGTTGCCTGCAATCTCGCTGGTTTACCTGTTTGGTAATCAGGGCGTACTGAAAAGCTGGTTGATGGGTGAAACCGTGTATGGCCCGATTGGTATTGTTATCAGCCTGGCATTCTGGTGTTTCCCGGCGGCAACCATGATCCTGGTAACTGCATTGTCCAACACGGATGCCCGTCTGTATGAGTCGGCCCGCGCATTGCGTACCAGCCCACTACGTACCTTTTTTACCGTTACATTGCCGTCAATCCGTTATGGCCTGATCAGTGCGGGCTTTGTGGTATTTACCCTGGTTATTACCGACTTTGGCGCACCTAAGGTGATCGGAGGCCAATACAATGTACTGGCGACGGATATTTATAAACAGGTTATTGGTCAGCAGAATTTCGAGATGGGCGCGGTGGTTTCTGTGATTCTGCTGTTACCTGCAATGCTGGCATTTGCCGCTGACCGCTGGGTACAGAAAAAACAGGTGGCAATGCTCAGTGCACGTGCTGAACCGCTACGTCCCAAAGCCAGCCCATTGAAAGACCGGGTGCTGCTGGCGCTCTGTCTGCCGATTATTGCCACGATTATCGGTGTGCTGGGTATGGCGGTGTATGCGTCGCTGGTGACCTTCTGGCCATATAATCTGGAGCTTTCCTTTAATAACTATCAGTTTGATCTGATGGATGGCGGTGGCTGGGAAGCTTACTACAATTCCCTGCAACTGGGGTTCTGGGTAGCATTATTTGGCACCGCGCTGATCTTTATCAACGCCTGGCTGGTGGTCAAGGTGCCTACCATGAATGGCCTGCGTGGCACCCTGCATCTGATGGCGATGTTGCCGCTGGCGGTGCCAGGCCTGGTGCTGGGGCTGGCGTATATCTTCTTCTTTAACAAGCCGGATAACCCGTTCAATGGCCTGTATGGCACCATGGCAATTCTGGTTATCTGCACCATTGCCCACTACTACACGGTCTGTCATCTGACGGCGGTTACGGCGTTGAAGCAGATCGATCCAGAATTTGAAGCGGTGTCGGCATCTCTGAAAGTACCGTTTTATGTGACTTTCTGGCGCGTAACACTGCCGGTCTGCCTGCCTGCGTTGCTGGAGATCGCCATCTATCTGTTTGTGAATGCGCTCAATACAGTGTCTGCGGTGGTATTCCTGTATTCAACGGACACCATGCTGGCGTCGGTTGCGGTACTGAATATGGATGATGCCGGTGATATAGCACCTGCCGCTGCTATGGGGGTACTGCTGATGGTGACCTGCTTTGCTGCCAAAGGTATTCACTGGTTGTTGTCAAAATACCTGCTGGAGCGCACCCAGGGCTGGCGTATGTACTGAATCTTGACGTGGCTGAATGTTGAAATAGTGCCCCTGGGTGGGAATTTCATGTTGCAGCGTACCGTATGACGTAAAACTGTAATCAAAGCAAAGCATACTGAAAACAATGAAGTCCCGGCTGGTGCCAGCCGGGTATTTTTTGGCTTAATTAATCTGGTATATACCAGTTGGAAAACAATCATGACTGCACAGAACTCTGTCGATACTGCTCAGACTGTAACGGTTGACCAGGCTGTAACCGGGTATGCACCGACTGAGCCTTACCTGCTGACGCCAGGCCCGATCACCACCACACTGACCACCAAACAGGCGATGCTGCATGACTGGGGCTCATGGGATGGTGATTTCAATGCGATTACCGCAGAAGTACGTCAGCGTCTGCTGGCGCTGGCGAACGCTGAACAGAGCCATGTTTGTGTACCGGTTCAGGGTAGTGGCAGCTTTGCCGTAGAAGCGACGCTGGGCACTATCGTGCCACGAGATGGCAAAGTGCTGGTGCTGATGAATGGTGCTTATGGCCAGCGCATGAGTAAAACATTGAGCTACATGGGCCGTGACCATGTAGTGATTGATAAAGGTGATTATGCTCCGCCAACGCCAGAAGAAGTAGCTGAAGTACTGGCCTCAGACCCGGCAATCACTGATGTAGCACTGGTGTACTGTGAAACCAGTTCAGGCATTCTGAACCCGGTTGCAGAGATCGCCACCGTTGTTGAACAGGCCGGACGTCGACTGATTATTGATGCCATGAGTGCGTTTGGTGCGCTCCCTGTAGATGCCCGTGAACTGAAATTTGCTGCGCTGATCTCGGCGGCTAACAAGTGCATCGAAGGTGTGCCTGGCTTTGGTTACGCCATTATCGACCGTGATCTGCTGGAACGCAGCGAGGGTAATGCTCATAGCCTGTGTCTGGACCTGTATGACCAGTGGGTATACATGGAACGCACCGGGCAGTGGCGTTTTACCCCGCCTACCCATGTTGTAGCAGCATTTCTGCAGGCGCTGCATGAGCATGAAGCAGAAGGTGGTACAGCAGGGCGTCATGCCCGTTATAGCCGTAACCGTGACCGTATGGTAGCGGGTATGCGTGAACTGGGTTTCCGTACCTTGCTGGATGACCAGTGGCTGTCTCCGATTATCACTACTTTCTTCAGCCCTGAGCATCCGGCTTTTGAATTCCGTGATTTCTATAACCGCCTGAAAGCACGCGGTTTCATTATCTATCCGGGCAAACTGACAGAAGCGGAAAGCTTCCGCATCGGCTGCATTGGTCAGCTTTACGATGCCCAGATTGACCAGCTTCTGGTTGTGGTAGCTGAAGTATTACAGGAGATGGGTGTCGCCCTGGACGCCTGATACCTGTACCTCGACCAATATTCTGAATTTGAACTCTGACTCTGAACCCCTGAGAGAGAAAAACCATGTCCTTTACCTATGTTCGTAAATACACCGGCCCTGTGACTGCAGTTGTTTTTGACTGGGCAGGCACCACTATTGATTTCGGTTCTCTGGCACCGGTCAAGGCATTTACGGCTCTGTTTGCCAACAACGGCGTTGAAATCAGTGTTGCAGAAGCCCGTGTACCGATGGGGCTGGAAAAGCGCGAGCACATTGCTCAGCTGCTGGCGATGCCGCGTATCCGTCAGGCATGGATTGATGCGCATGGTGCTGAGGCGACGGAAGCGGACATTGACCGCCTGTACGTTGACTTCATACCGGTGCAGACGGCAATGATCGCTGAGCGCTCCAGCCTGATTCCTGGTACAGCAGAAACGGTTGCCTTCCTGCGTGAAAATAACATCAAGGTAGGCGGTAACACCGGTTATGCCAGCAATATGATTCAGGATATGCTGGCCGGTGCTGCTGAACAGGGTTATGCGCCGGACTCCTGTGTCTGCGCAACGGATGTTCCGCGTGGCCGTCCATATCCACACATGTTGTGGAAAAACCTGCTGGAGATGGAAGTTGAAGCTGTACAGTCTGTGGTGAAAGTAGATGACACAATCGCGGGTATTGAGGAAGGCCTCAATGCTGGCGCATGGACTGTGGGCCTGGCGGTATCCGGTAATGAAGTAGGCCTTGATCTGGCGGAGTGGGAAGCTCTGTCTGAAGCGGAACAGGAAGCAAAACGTGAAGTTGCCTATGCCCGTTTCCAGCGTGCCGGTGCGCACTATGTGATCGACACAGTGGCAGACCTGCCAGCGGTGATTGCTGACATTGAAGACCGTCTGGCTGAAGGTGAGCAACCATAAGCTGACAGCTTTCTGTGTGATGATTGAGCAGCACTGTGCCCGGCATAGTGCTGTTTTTTTATGTGTACGAGTAACCTGTATGCATTTTTCTGCTTGATGGGCCGGTGGTAAAGGCATACCCCGGTACGCAGGAGCCAGACCATGAGTCTGATCGCACTGGGGCTGATTGCCCTGTCGGCGCTGATGCATGCGCTGTGGAATTTCTTTGGTAAGAAAATCAGCCCGACCACGGCGTTTTTCACTGTCGCTTTTATTCTTAGCCCGTTGTTCATGTTGCCACTGGTATGGCCACTGCTTGGGCTGATATACAAACTGCCCGCTGATTTCTGGTGGTTATTGCTGGGCTCGGGCGTTTGTCAGGGCTGGTATCTCTCTTCACTGGCAAAAGCCTATCGCAGCGGTGATATATCCATTGTTTACCCGCTTGCCCGTGCTTCACCCTTGATTATCGTTGCTGTTTCCACGCTGATTCTGGGCCAGGCTGAGAGTCTGACTGTTACAGGCATTGTTGGTATGTGCGCCATTATGGCGGGTTCACTGATTCTGCCGATGCATCATTTCCGTGACCTGCGCCTGAGCAACTACGTCAACCGTGCCACTCTGTTTGCGCTCAGTGCTGCCTGCGCCACAGCAGGTTATTCCCTGTTTGATGATCGCGCAGTGAAACTGATGGCAACACAGGGACTGATGACAGATGGTGAAGTCTCCCTTCTTTATATATGGCTACAGACACTGGCATCCGGCGTGTTACTGGTACTGATTCAAGTGTTCTCCGGACGGCAGCGGGCAGCACTGGTCAGCCATTTCCGATACAGCTGGAAAGCCTGTGCATTAACCGGTTGCAGTATGTTGTTGACCTATCTGCTGGTGCTCTGGAGCATGCAGTATGTGGATAACGTCAGTTATGTTGTGGCATTTCGGCAGCTGAGTATTCCGATTGGTGTTGGTCTTGGGGTCTGGTTGCTCAGTGAGTCTGCACATCGACCAAAACTGACCGGGGTTGGTCTGATCTGTATCGGGCTGGTAACAGTCGCGACAGTCGATACTGTGTAGAGTGTCGTCTGAGGTCTGAACAATACATTCTGTGCATTGAATCCTTGTGCTGATTGCGACTTTTGTTGTAGCTGTTAGTCTCTAGTCTGAATTAATTTTCCTGCCAGGAGACCCCCATGGGCCACGCTAAAAAAGATGTTCCATTCCGTTCTCTGAATATCGCTGTGCTGACGGTATCTGATACCCGCACCCCTGAGACCGATGGCTCAGGTGATGTACTGGATAATGCGCTGACAGAAGCAGGGCATCACTGCCATAGCCGTACTATTTGCAAGGATGATCGCTACCTGCTGCGGGCAGACGTGTCTCGTATGATCGCTGACCCTGATATCCAGGCCGTTCTGGTAACCGGTGGAACAGGCTTTACTGCACGTGATGTAACGCCTGAAGCGTTAATGCCACTGTTTGACAAAGAGATTGAGGGCTTTGGTGAGCTGTTTCGCGCAATTTCGTATGAAGAGATTGGCACTTCAACCGTGCAGTCCCGTGCGTTTGCCGGGGTGGCTAACCGTACGGTGATTTTTTGTTTGCCGGGCTCCCCGAGTGCTTGCAGAACCGGTTGGAATCGGATTATCCGTGAGCAGCTTGACGCCCGACACCGCCCCTGTAATTTTGTTGAAATGGTGATGCCGGATGCCGAAACGGCCTGTAGCCCTCGTAACTGAAATCGCCATCGCTCTGGTATCTATAGCTCTGGTGTCTATAGCTCTGATGCCCGCAATGATGCTGCGTTGAGTGCAGCTGTCACTGTTCAGATAAGCGTCGCTGAAAGTCATATTCAGCGACGTTTTTTTTGCTTTCTGTACGCAGAGGGTGTAGTCGAACAGGCTATCCGGGTGATGGTTATTTGTACAAATATGTTTGAGGTAAAGATCTTGTGCCGACTTTATGACACTGGTTAGTAATTAATATTTTGTTACTTTTATGTTTCAATGTTTCTTCTCAGTAAACGAGATATTTTTTGATCAATTTTTGTTTGCTGTTAACTTGTTGATTTTTAATGTATTTAAATAGGCTAAACAGCCGTTTTATACAATGATTTTACTGAGTAAAAAAAATTTACGTATGGTTGGTTTTTTTTGCTCAAGAACGACGGAATATGGACGTTACGCTTTGTACAAAACGTTACAATGCAAAAAAGACGTTTTATTGGCTGGGGCTGCCTGGTTACCTGATTTGATGTGTTCCCGACAACCAGGTGGTGCCCACTTTATCTATAGAGTCACAGCTGCTGGCTGGTAAATGGCTCGAAAGCACGGAGAGCTTTATGTCTGCTTCAATAACTCCTTCTTCTGTTTCTCCCCAGATTATTACGGGTACCGATCAGGATGACTTTCTGACTGGCACGTCTGGTAGCGACCAGATTAACGGACTGGCTGGTAACGATATTTTGAGTGCGGGCTTCAATGATCCAGCGCTGAATAGTCACGATATTCTTGATGGGGGTGACGGCAACGATGGGCTGGATGCTGAGCGTGGTAGCAGTACGGAGCTGTTTGGTGGTGCGGGTAATGACCACATTCATCTGATGACAAACCACACCGGAGCTACAGGTAACATTCATGTTGATGGTGGTGCCGGTGATGACCATATCTATCTGGGTGATCCGGCCTGGGCCGGGATGAGTGTCAGTGGTGACCTGGTTGAAGCTGCTGGAGGTGCTGGGAATGACATCATTGAAGGTGGCATGAACGCTGAAACGGTACTGTTCAATCGGGGTGATGGCCAGGATCGTATCAACCTGCATGATGCCAGCAATGAAATCGACCTGGCCGAGCAGGATGCGATCCGTTTTGGTGAGGGGATCAGCCTGTCTGACTTACGGGCGGAACACTGGGTTGATCCTGAGTTCCCGCATGACCCAGCAGGTATCCGGTTGCAGATACTGGAAAATGGTGTCGAGACCGGTGACAGCATCATCATGGCCAGTAATCTGACAGAGCGTCTGTTGTTTGCTGATGGCAGTGAGGCACGCTTGAGTGACCTGCCAGTTGCTGTCCCGGTGACGGAAGTCCGTGGTACTGAAGGCGACGATATGCTGTCTGGTGAGTCACAGCGCAGTGATCATCTGCTGGGTCTTGCGGGTAACGATGTGCTGTCCGCTGGCACGACTGATGTGACCGGTATGACCCACGATATTCTGGACGGTGGTGATGGTGATGATGTGCTGAACGCCGAACGTGGTAGCAGTACCGAGTTGCTGGGCGGTGCGGGCAAGGACCGCATTACTCTGATGGACAACTACCTGGGGGGTAAGGGTACTGTTGTGGTGGATGGTGGTGCGGATGATGACCATATCGATCTGAGTCTGAATGGCCGCGTCACCAGCGGTGATCTGGTTGAAGTCACCGGTGGTACGGGTAACGACAGCATTCTTGGCAGTTGGCATGCAGAAACCTTTGTCTTTAATCGCGGTGACGGCATGGACTGGATTGATCTTGCTGGCCATAGCGCAGAAGTTGACGCGACCGAACAGGATGCTATCCGTTTTGGTGAGGGTGTCAGTGCGGCGGATCTCAGGTTGGAGCGGGTATCCGGTTATGATGAGACACACTTGGTAGTGCTGAGTGATGGGCAGGACATTGGTGACCGTATCATTATGGATAGGACGCTGACAGAAAAGCTGGTCTTTGCTGATGGCAGCATGCGTGCATTGAGTACATTGCCGCTGGATCTGTTGGGCAGTGAACAGGATGATGTACTGGCGCTGGAAGAAGGTGCTCGTGGGCTCAGTGGTGGTGGGGGTAATGATCATCTACTGACAGGCCCAGCTCTGGCGCTGGCGTTACCGCAGGGTGATGTACGGCTTGATGGTGGCGCGGGTGATGATCAGTTGACGCTTGATATACCGGTACAGATGGGTGATGTTCAATTGGGCAATATCTCCCTGGAGGGTGGCGCAGGTGATGACCAGTTGACCATCGACGCGGGCATGCACCTGGGCGGAGGGTCTGTTGATAAGATTACCCTGGATGGTGGTGCGGGTGATGATCTGATCAGCAGTAACAATCTGGTTGATAATGTGGTTTTCATTGGCGGTAAGGGCAATGATCGACTGATTGGCTATGAAGCGGCTGATCGCTACCTGTTCGAGAGGGGCGATGGTCAGGATGAAATTCGTGATCACGGTAATAGCGTGGCTAATGCCGATATTGAGTTCCAGGACAGTATTGTGTTTGGTGACGGGATTACATTGGCGGATATACGCCTTACAGCCAGTGATCATCATATTACCAGTCTGGCGTTGCAGGTGCTGGAAAATGGCGAACAGACCGGTGACCAGCTGACCCTTGAGTATGCTTTGCAGGGTGATTTTAATATTGAAACGCTGACGTTCGCTGGTGGAGTGGATGTTGCGCTTGCTACCCTGAATATTCACCATGATGGTACTCAGGGTGACGATATGCTGACCAGTGTCTATGGCCGCACCAGTATATTCAATGCGGGGGCAGGAGATGACTTGCTGCAACTGAATGCTGGCCAGGACATTGTTCAGTTTGGTTATGGCGATGGCCTGGACAGAGTTGAAGGGCTGTCATTCAGTGATAATGACCGGCTGGTGCTGGGTGAAGGGATTGAGATGGAAGATCTCTACGTTACAACAGCCTACCCGAGCCGGGACAGTACACTGTATTTGCTGGATGACGGTGTTGCTACCGGTGACAGTGTGACATTTGCTGCATTGCCAGCAAAATACTCTACACCGGACAACATTGAACTGGCTTCCGGTGAGGTGGTCAGTTTGCTGGATGTCTGGAATCAGTCCCTGGCGATGGACAGTCCGCTGCTGGGCTAAGTACATCGGCATTAGCATACAAAATAAAACCCCGACAGCATTCGCTGTCGGGGTTTTTTGTCGCTGTCTGTTGGCTGATAACTGGCAGCCAGTTAGTAAATCGCTGCCCGATGCGTCACAGTCTGACCATCACTACTTTGATGCTGTCGTGATCATAAGAGGTGCGGCGGGCTGATTATCAGCCGTAAAACGCCATTTTTACGATGAACAGCAGTGACAGGATAATCAGAGCCGGGTTGAGCTGATCAAACTTGCCTGTCAGTGCTTTGATCGCCGTGTAGGAGATAAAGCCCAGCGCGATACCGGTAGTAATAGAGAATGTCAGTGGCATAGTGACGGCAGCGATTACCACCGGTGCAGCTTCGGTGATGTCATCCCAGTCAATCTTGACCAGTGAATGTGTCATCAGTACTGCAACGAAGAACAGAGCAGGGGCCGTTGCGTAGGCTGGAATAGCACCTGCTAGTGGTGAGATAAACAGGCAGGCCAGGAACAGCAGACCAACAACAACCGCTGTCAGACCGGTACGACCACCCGCCGCAATACCTGCACCAGACTCAATGTAGCTGGTTGTGGTTGAGGTGCCCATCACAGAACCTGCCATGGTGGCGGTGGAGTCTGCCAGCAGGGCGCGACCCAGGCGTGGCAGGCGGCCTTCCTTATCCAGCATCTCACCTTTCTGAGCGACTGCAATCAGGGTGCCAGAGGTGTCGAACAGATCAACAAACAGGAAGGAGAACACGATGCTGATCAGGCCGATCTGCAGGGCGCCCTCAAAGTCCAGTTTGGCAAAAGTTGGTTCCAGGCTTGGTGGCGCTGAGAACACGCCGGTCAGTTCAACATGACCTGTTGCGATACTCAGCAGGGTGACCGCCAGAATACCGATCATTACAGAGCCTGTAATACCGCGGTAAAACAGTGCGGCAATAATGACAAAACCCAGACAGGCCATAATGGCGCTCCAGCTGCCCATATCACCAATAGTTACCAGAGTTGCCGGGTTGTCGACTACGATGCCTGCATTTTTCAGGGCGATAAAGCCCAGAAACAGGCCGATACCTGCCCCAATACCGCCACGCAGGGACAGTGGAATGCTGTGGATAATCCACTCACGGATTTTGAAGATCGACAGCAGGAAGAAACAGATGCCTGACAGGAATACGGCACCCAGTGCAACTTCCCAGCTGTAGCCCATCTGGCCAACCACGGTAAAGGCGAAAAAGGCGTTCAGGCCCATACCTGGTGCCAGTGCAACCGGGTAGTTGGCCCACAGCCCCATCACCAGACAGCCAATCGCTGCGGCGATACAGGTTGCAACAAAAACGGCTCCCTGATCCATGCCGGTGGTTGCCAGCATACTTGGATTGACGAAGATGATGTACGCCATGGTCAGGAAGGTTGTAAACCCGGCGACCACCTCAGTTTTCACATTAGTGTTATGTGCTTTGAGCTGGAACAGTTTCTCAAGCATGGATGCGCTTTCCTGGTTGTTGGAAAAGCGCGGCATTTTACCCGACTGTATAGAGGTTGAACAGCAAACTCATTTGTGAACCAGAGCTGCGTCAATACAACTTTCGCGAATGCTTCAGCGCGAAATGTGTAGTTTATGGCCCAAAAAAACCCGGCTGTATCAAGCCGGGTTTTTACAAAAGAAAGGCGCCAGGGCTTACAGGCCCAGTTTCTTCTCCAGGTAGTGGATGTTGACACCACCTTCAGCAAAGTTGGTATCGCGACAGATATCCTGATGCAGTGGGATATTGGTGCGAATACCATCAACCAGCATCTCGTCCAGTGAATTGCGCAGACGGGTCAAGGCGGTCTCGCGATCTTCACCGAAACAGATCAGCTTGGCGATCAGAGAGTCGTAGTGTGGTGGCACGGTGTAACCGTTGTACAGGTGCGAATCCACACGCACACCCAGGCCGCCGGGGGCGTGAAAGTGCTTCACTTTGCCCGGGCTTGGCATAAAGGTTTTGGCATCTTCGGCGTTGATACGTGCTTCGAAGGCGTGGCCAGTTACCTTGATGTCTTCCTGTTTGATGGACAGTGGCAGGCCAGAAGCGATGCGCAGCTGTTCTTTTACAATATCGATACCGGTGATCATCTCAGTAACCGGATGCTCTACCTGAACACGGGTGTTCATCTCGATAAAGTAGAAACCGCCATCTTCGTACAGGAACTCGAAAGTACCTGCGCCGCGATAGCCGATTTCAATACAGGCATCAACACAGGATTGCAGTACCTGAGCGCGAGCAGCTTCGTCCAGATGTGGAGCAGGCGCCTCCTCAACCACTTTCTGGTGGCGACGCTGTAGTGAACAGTCACGATCATACAGATGAATGGCGCTGCCCTGACCATCGGCCAGTACCTGCACCTCTACATGGCGAGGGTTCTGCAGGAACTTCTCCATGTACACAGTGCCATCACCGAACGCTGCAGCAGCTTCGGATTGTGTAACGTGCACAGAGCTGATCAGTGAGGCTTCGGTGTGTACAACGCGCATACCACGACCGCCACCACCTGCAGCGGCCTTGATGATAACCGGGTAACCGATACGGTTAGCGATTTCCCGCATTTTCGCATCATCATGTACCGGCAGCGGGCCATCGGAGCCTGGCACGGTCGGTACGCCGGCTTTTTTCATCGCTTCGATTGCAGAAACCTTGTCACCCATCAGGCGAATAACGTCAGCGGTCGGGCCAATGAAGGTAAAACCGGAGCGTTCTACCTGCTCGGCAAAATCAGCGTTCTCTGCCAGGAAGCCATAGCCCGGGTGAATACCCATGGCATCGGTTACTTCAGCGGCACTGATAATTGCCGGAATGTTCAGGTAACTCTGTGGTGAAGGTGCCGGGCCGATACAGACGGCTTCATCTGCCAGGCGCACGTGCATCAGGTCGCGGTCAGCCTTGGAGTGAACGGCTACGGTCTTGATGCCCAGCTCTTTACAGGCACGCAGGATACGCAGCGCAATCTCACCACGGTTCGCTATAACAACTTTTTCCAGCATAGCGGACACTCCAGCTTAGACGATGGTAACGAGTGGCTGATCAAACTCTACCGGCTGGCCATCTTCTACCAGAATAGCTTCTACTACACCGGCTTTATCTGCTTCGATCTGGTTCATCATCTTCATTGCTTCGATGATGCAGATTACATCGCCTTTCTTGACGTGCTGACCAACCTCAATGAATGATGGAGAGCTTGGTGATGGTGCACGGTAGAAAGTACCAACCATTGGTGACTTGACCGCATTCTTGTCGGAAGCCGCCGGTGCTTCAACGGCCGGTGCTGCTGGCGCAGCTGGAACCGGTGCAGGAGCAGCTACGGGAGCAGCAACCGGTGCTGGAGCGGTGTAAGCAACAGCGCCAGTTGCGCCACGGCTGATGCGAACAGACTCTTCGCCTTCCTTGATTTCAATTTCGTTGATGTTGGATTCTTCCAGAAGCTCAATCAGCTTCTTGACTTTACGGATATCCATGCGGTTACAGTCTCTCTTTGTCGGGTTCTCACGCAATCCGCTCCAGGGCGGATTGCAGCGCAAATTCATAGCCACGGGCACCCAGCCCACAGATAACGCCCACGGCCTTGTCAGACAGATAGGAATGATGCCGGAATGGCTCACGAGCGTGTACGTTGGACAGGTGGACCTCAATAAAAGGTATGTCGACACCCAGCAGTGCATCACGCAGTGCCACACTTGTATGGGTAAAGGCAGCGGGGTTGATAACAATAAATGCTACCTGCTCATCCCGTGCCTGATGAATCCTGTTGATAAGATCAGCTTCGGCATTGCTTTGGAAAGCTGCCAGCTGGTGGCCTGCCTGCTGTGCCTGCTGTGCCAGTCGCTGGTTTATATCGGCCAGAGTGTCATGGCCATAAATCTCCGGCTCGCGGCTGCCGAGCAGGTTCAGATTGGGACCGTGCAGAACCAGAATGGTTGCCATTGAAGCGATCTCTTTTTCTTCAGGTTGCGAGTGCTGTTACGGCATACTTTGCAGCCTGTTGCACCGCATTATTACAGGGCTGTCATCATCGATAAGGAGGCTAGTTTGCCCAGGTCAGTAATTGATGTCCAGATGAACCGCTGAAAGAGTCGGTTTTTTGTGGGTTGCCGTCATTTTTGGCGAAATTAACTGCTTTTTTACCTGAAAATCTGCTGAACAGCGGTGGCTTTTTTGCATGATAAATATCAGGGGTTGCCTGTTTGGTGACGTTGGCTGCTTTTTTACGGAATTTAACTGAAAATTCGTTGACGTTTTATTGATAATTGGTGATATTGCGCTGCAACATGCTGTTTTTTTGCACAGGCGTAAACAGCATGCGCGTTGAAGGAACTGGCAGCTGAGGACAGGGTATGATCAGGCGGGTAGTGTTCAATCAGAAAGGCGGTGTTGGTAAGTCCAGTATCGCGGCTAACCTGGCAGCCATCAGTGCCAGTCGAGGCAGGCATACGCTGCTGATTGATCTTGACCCACAGGGAAATGCCAGTCATTACCTGTTAGGCGATGCCTACAATGATGCAGCGCCCGATGTGCGGGATTTTTTTGAACAGACACTGAGCTTTCAGTTGCAGCCGCGTCCGGTGCATGACTTTGTTCATCCCACAACATTTGACCATCTCTCCGTTGTGCCTTCCAGTCCATTACTGGGGGAGTTGCAGTCCAGACTTGAAAGTCGGCATAAGATCTACAAACTGCGCGATGCTGTGCAGCAACTGAGTGACATTTTTGATTGCATTATTATTGATACCCCGCCAGCTTTTAACTTCTTTACCCTGTCTGCGCTGGTTGCTGCTGAGCGCTGCCTGATTCCATTCGATTGTGATGAGTTTGCTCGCCAGGCGCTTTATAGTCTGCTGGGCAATGTGCAGGAAACCTGCATGGATCATAATGACCAGCTGCGGGTGGAAGGTATCGTCGTCAACCAGTATCAGCCGCGTGCTTCATTGCCCAGACGCATTGTGGCTGATCTGGAAGCTGATGACCTGCCAGTGCTCGACACCCGATTGTCATCGTCGGTTAAGATGAAAGAATCCCATGATCAGTGTTGTCCGCTGGTATACATGGCACCCGCTCATAAACTGACGTGTCAGTTTATGGCGTTATACGACGAGCTGGAACAGCGCGCGCTCTGACGCCATCCTGGCGCCGGTGTATACTGCACGCCATGAATGACGATCAGAATCCCGAAGTATCTTGCTCGGCAGATCTGCCCTGCTTGACAGAAACATCTCGTTTGAAAACCGATCAGCACTGGATGCACCACGCCATGCAGCTGGCGCAGCGAGCTGCGCAATTGGGAGAAGTGCCTGTTGGTGCAGTACTGGTGCTCAATGGTGAGGTGATTGGTGAAGGCTGGAATCAGCCCATCAGTGGCCATGATCCAACTGCCCATGCCGAAATTATGGCATTACGGGCCGCGGCACAGCATATTCAGAACTACCGTCTGGTAGACAGTACCCTCTATATCACCATTGAGCCTTGCACCATGTGTGCCGGGGCGATTATACATGCCCGGGTTGCACGTGTGGTATTTGGGGCCACTGAACCCAAGGCCGGGGCTGCGCTCAGCAATGGTCAATTGTTTGATCAGCTCTGGATGAACCACCGTGTCCGTTACGATGGTGGGGTTCTGGAAGAGGAGTGTCGCGAGCAGATCAGCGCATTTTTTCGCCAGCGCCGTGCGCAACACAAAGCACTAAAAAAGCAGCGCCGTGAACAGGCACTGCCTGAATCGGTAACTCAAGAGCAGCCCGGTCTGAAATAGCCAGGTTCAGAGCTGCTTTCCCTGCTGGTCGCAATACTTGTGCTTGAATCTGCTATTACAAGGTTGCGGGCACCTGATTAACAGCCTGGCTGGTATCAGGTGTGTTGTCAGATGCTTCTGGCTGTGCTGTCAGGTCTTCCTGCTGTTTGAGTTGTTCAACCTGAACCTCCCAGCTCAGGAGCTGCAGATACTTACGGATATTCGCAACATAACGCACAGGCTCATAGCCACGAGCATAGCCACGTTTTACGGTACTGTAGTATTTCTTTTTGGTCAGCAGCGGTAAAAATTTTCTGACATCTTCCCATTTATCAGGATTTTTTCCGCCCCGGTTTGCCAGAATCCGGGCATCCTCAAGGTGGCCGTAACCAACGTTATAGCTGGCCAGTGCAAACCATGTACGGTCTGGTTCCTGTATGCGTTCAGGAATCCGCTTCTCTATCTTTCTGAGATAACGGGCTCCGCCGATAATACTCTGAACCGGGTTGCGACGATCTTTAACGCCAACCTCTTTTGCCGTTGTGCGTGTCAGCATCATGATGCCGCGCACACCCGTGGGTGACACTGCTTTCGGGTTCCAGTGTGACTCCTGGTAGGCCACAGAGGCGAGCAGTTTCCAGTCCCAGCCGGATTCCTGCGAGGCAATACGAAACAGCTGTTCATAGTGTGGCAGGCGGTTTTTCAGATCTTTCTTGAAGGTGACAGTGTCGAAAAAATTCAGCTTGTTGTCTTGTTCCAGATATTTTTTCTTCAATCGAACGATCAGCTTTTGGGTGTATTCACGGGCGAAGAAGCGGTCCAGCGCTTCTTTCAGGCTGTTATCGTGGTGGCGGTTGAGCATCCAGGAAACTGGTTGGGGCTGTTCCAGTGGCAACACCCGTTTCAGTCCTGGGAAGTAGCTGTGCTGAGCATCAAAAAGTACACTGTCCGCAATGCTGTAGTCGACGTCACCGTTGTAAACCTGTTCCAGCAGATCAAGGCTGGAAACATTTTCGGGTTCTTGCCAGGTCAGTTCCGGGTGGGATAGCTGGTATCTGCGTAATAGCTCAGCATGGCTGGAGTCAGGTAGAACAGCTATCTTCTTGCCATAAAGGTCGGCAACCTTTTTCGGTGCTTTGCGCCCTTTTTTGACCCGGTAGACGACACTGGCTGCGGCCTGTAGATAGGCCGGTGAAAAATCAAACTCACGGGCGCGTTCCGGGGTTACTGTCAGAATAGAGGCTGCCATATGCGCGTCACGTTGCCGAAGCCCGGCGATCAGGCCGCCAATATCATCAACGACAACCGTTTTCAGCCGTACGCCAAGGTAGTCGGCAAAAGCTTTGGCCAGCTCATATTCAAAACCGGCAGGCTTGCCGTGGTCTCGATACCAGCTGCTGGTGCTGTTACGTGTCAGAATGCGTAAGACGCCATCTTCACGAATGGCCTCAAGCTGGGTCTTACTGTTGTAGCTGACCAGCAAAGGCAGAGTGAAAATCACTATCAGACTAAGGAAGTATATGGCCGTTCGACGGCGACGTGGCGTAGACAACATGACAATTGCTCTGTAAATCTCCCGGAATATGGCGGTGCTTTCAGGCCCATTTCTGGTAACAAGGCGGTGGATTCGGGTAGAATTCACTGCCTGATTTTCTCCTGTAACTCCTGCCGGTTATCGGCAGCACTTTAGAGGCTCGTAAAGAAAATGCTGGCACTGCGTGGAGCACCTGCTCTCTCTGCTTTCCGTCACGACAAGCTACTGTCGCTTATCCAGTCTGAAGTACCTGAGGTTACTGCGCTGTACGGCGAGTTCATGCACTTTGCTGATCTCACCACGCCACTGACCGAAGCACAGCAATCCGTGCTTGATCGTATCCTGCGTTACGGCCCGAAGGCTGAGGTACAGGAGCCGAATGGCCAGCTGTTGCTGGTGGTACCGCGTCCGGGAACTATTTCGCCATGGTCTTCCAAGGCGACCGACATCGCGCACAACTGTGGTCTGGAGGCCATCAAGCGTCTGGAACGCGGCGTGGCGTACTATATTCAGGCATCTGTTGCGCTTGATCAAGACGCCAGGTCTAAAGTCCAGGCTGTACTGCATGACCGCATGGTCGAAGCTGTGCTGGACGATGTAGACCAGGCACAGGCGCTGTTCCGTGAAGACGACCCCGCACCTATGACCACCGTTGATGTGCTCGGTGGCGGTCGCAAGGCGCTGGAAGACGCTAACGTTAACCTGGGTCTGGCGCTGGCGGAAGATGAAATTGACTATCTGGTAAATGCGTTCCAGGAGCTGGGTCGTAACCCGAACGACGTTGAGCTGATGATGTTTGCCCAGGCAAACTCTGAGCACTGCCGTCACAAGATCTTTAATGCCTCCTGGGATATCGACGGTGAAGCTCAGGAGAAATCCCTGTTTGCGATGATCCGCAACACCAACGAGATGGGCGGTGAAAACATCCTGTCTGCTTACTCCGATAACGCGGCAGTAATGAATGGTGCTAAAGCGGGTCGCTTCTTCCCGAAACCGGACAGCAAAGAGTACGGTTACAGCCAGGAAGAGATTGCCATCCTGATGAAGGTGGAAACCCATAACCACCCGACAGCGATTGCTCCACACTCCGGTGCTGCAACCGGCTCTGGCGGTGAAATCCGTGACGAAGGTGCAACCGGTAAAGGTTCCAAGCCGAAAGCGGGCCTGACCGGTTTCACAGTATCCGATCTGAACATCCCGGGCTTCCAGCAGCCATGGGAGAGCCAGTACGGCAAGCCTGAGCGTATCGTATCCGCACTGGATATCATGATTGAAGGCCCGATTGGTGGCGCGGCATTTAACAATGAATTTGGCCGTCCAGCGCTGAACGGCTACTTCCGTACTTTCGAGCAGAAGGTAAATGGTGTCGCTGGCGAAGAGGTGCGTGGTTACCACAAGCCGATCATGATCGCCGGTGGTTTCGGTAACATCCGTACCGACCACGTTGATAAAGGCGAAATCCCTGTCGGTGCCAAACTGATCTGTCTGGGTGGCCCTGCGATGCAGATCGGCCTGGGTGGCGGTGCTGCATCCTCCATGTCCTCCGGTACGTCTTCTGCTGATCTGGACTTTGCCTCCGTACAGCGTGACAACCCTGAACTGGAGCGTCGCTGTCAGGAAGTGATCGACCAGTGCTGGCAGCTGGGTGATGAAAACCCGATTGCCTTCATCCACGACGTAGGCGCGGGCGGTCTGTCCAACGCTTTCCCGGAGCTGGTGAAAGATGGCGGCCGTGGCGGTAACTTCGAGCTGCGTAACGTTAACAACGATGAGCCGGGTATGAGCCCACTGGCGATCTGGTGTAACGAAGCTCAGGAACGCTATGTAATGGCGGTTGAGCCACAGGATATGGAACGCTTCGAAGCGATCTGTGCCCGTGAGCGCTGCCCATACGCGGTTGTCGGTGAAGCCACTGAAGAGCACCACCTGACACTGGGTGACACGCACTTCGAGAACAAGCCGGTTGACCTGCCAATGAGCGTGTTGTTCGGCAAGCCACCTAAGATGCACCGCTCGGTAGAGCGTAAGGCCTACGAAGTACCCGCATTTGATGCAACCAGCATCGATCTGAAAGACGCGGCTGAGCGCGTAATGAAGCTGCCAGCGGTTGCCTCCAAATCATTCCTGATCACCATCGGTGACCGTTCTATCACCGGCATGGTTGCCCGTGACCAGATGGTTGGCCCATGGCAGGTGCCGGTAGCTGACTGTGCGGTAACCACCGCTGCTTACGACACCAACGAAGGTGAAGCAATGGCGATGGGTGAGCGTACCCCGCTGGCGCTGGTTGATTCTCCTGCGTCTGGCCGTATGGCGATCGGTGAGACGGTTACTAACCTGGCTGGTGCGCGCATTAAAGATATCGTTGATATCAAACTGTCTGCGAACTGGATGTGTGCGGCGGGCCACCCGGGTGAAGACGAGAAACTGTACGACACCGTTAAAGCGGTCGGTATGGAGCTGTGTCCACAGCTGGGTATCACCATCCCGGTCGGTAAGGACTCCATGTCCATGCGTACCGTGTGGAACGACGAAGGTGAAGACAAGTCTGTAACAGCGCCGATGTCTCTGATCATCACCGGTTTCGCACCGGTTAAAGATGCGCGCAAGACACTGACGCCTCAGCTGCGTACTGACAAAGGTGCAACTGACCTGATCCTGCTGGATCTGGGTAACGGCCAGAACCGTCTGGGCCTGTCTGCACTGGCGCAGGTGTACAACGAAGTGGGTCAGGATGTACCGGACGTTGATCAGCCAGAGCAGCTGGTTGCTTTCTTCCAGGCGATGCAGGAACTGAACGAGCAGGGCCTGATCCTGGCGTACCACGACCGTGCGGATGGTGGTCTGTTCACAACCGTTGCCGAGATGGCCTTCGCTGGCCGCACCGGTGTGGATATCAAACTGGATATGCTGGCGGCGGATACTTCCGAGCTGGCAGGCGCGCTGTACGCTGAAGAGCTGGGCGGTGTCATCCAGGTTAATCGTGATGATCTGGAAACCGTGCTGACCGAGCTGAATGCCGCTGGTCTGGGTGAGATCGCCAAGGTGATCGGTACGCTGAACGAAGACGATACGCTGAACGTTCACTTCGACGAAGAGGAAGTGTACAGCGAGTCACGCGTTCAGTTGCAGCGTTGGTGGGCAGAAACGTCTTACCAGATGCAGTCCCTGCGTGATAACTCTGACTGTGCCAAGCAGGAGTTCGACGCACTGCTGGATAAGAACGATCCAGGCCTGAGCGCTGAACTGAGCTTCGACGTAAATGAAGACGTTGCTGCACCGTTTATCAGCACCGGCGCACGCCCACAGATGGCAATCATCCGTGAGCAGGGTGTAAACGGTCACGTTGAGATGGGTGCTGCCTTTGACCGCGCAGGCTTTGCTGCGGTTGATGTGCATATGAGCGACATCCTGGCAGGCCGCGTATCACTGGATCAGTTCAAAGGTCTGGTCGCCTGTGGTGGCTTCTCCTACGGTGACGTTCTGGGTGCCGGTGAAGGTTGGGCCAAGTCCATCCTGTTCAACAACGTTGCCCGTGACCAGTTCCAGGCGTTCTTCAACCGTGATGACAGCTTCGCGCTGGGTATCTGTAACGGTTGTCAGATGCTGTCCAACCTGCACGAGCTGATTCCGGGTGCTGAGCTGTGGCCACACTTCGTACGTAACCAGTCCGAGCAATTCGAAGCCCGTGTTGCCATGGTGGAAGTGCAGGACAGCAAGTCCATCTTCCTGCAAGGTATGCAGGGTTCCCGTATGCCAATCGCCATTGCACACGGTGAAGGCCGTGCCGAGTTTAAAGACGAAGCACACCTGGCCAACATGCAGGGCGCCGGTCATGTGGCACTGCGCTATGTGGATAACTACGGCAAGGTTACCGAAACCTACCCGGCGAACCCGAACGGCTCCCCGGCGGGTATCTCCGGTGTTACCACCACTGATGGCCGCGTAACCATCATGATGCCGCACCCGGAACGTGTGTTCCGTGCCGTAACCAATAGCTGGGCACCAGATGCTTGGGGTGAAGATGGCGCCTGGATGCGTATGTTCCGTAACGCGCGTGTCTTTGCTGACTGATTGAGCAGTTAGCTTGATAAATGAAAACGGCGACCTTCGGGTCGCCGTTTTGCTATCAGTGTGGGTTGATGTTCAGGTGTTTCTGGTCGCTGAACAATCCCGTAATTCAACGTTTCTTCACATTTCCCTGCCGTGCTTTGAAGCGCGGATTACTTTTACAGATCACATACAGACGGCCACGGCGCTTGACGACCTGACAATCCTTGTGTCGATTCTTGGCGGTTTTCAGTGAACTGAGTACCTGCATTGTATTCTCCTGCTGATCAGCGTTTCAGGCTGCGCTCACCAAAGCGCTTATTAAACTGTGCGACCCGGCCTTCGGACTGCGTCTTACGCTTCTCACCGGTATAGGTGGGGTGGGAAGCACTGGAAATATCCAGGTTGATCAGCGGGTAGGTTTTTCCGTCATCCCAGACAATGGTCTGGGATGACTTGCAGGTAGAGCGGATACGGAACGTGCGGTTACAGCTGGTGTCCCTGAACACCACGTAGTCGTAATCAGGGTGAATTGATTTCTTCATGACGAGCTCGTCTTGTTATGTTGTAACATTTTTTCAGTGTAGTCTTGCTGGAAGGCTGTTCGCAATAACTGCAAATGAGAATTGTTATTTTTTATCTGCCGACGTTATGTTTAATATCCTTCCAGTCATCTCCGTAACCTCCCATTAATATTTATCCTGCCTGTCTTCTGACTGGATCATTGTCGTCAGTGGCTGGCTGTGTTCTGCTGTGGATAACGTTGAGGCTGTGATGATCTGACAGATATACGTGTTGTTGTGTCAGGCCTGGTTCTATCGGGCGGTGGGATCGCGGAACTTTATCGTGCAGGGACTGCCTCAGCTGGATATGCAATGCACAGCGTCAATCAAGCCGAAGGAAGGGCGTATTCTTATCTGTGGTATGCCTTGCTGTGAGTGAAACGCCGGTTTCAGGCCCGGATAGCGGAGGTGCAACACTGCTTTCTGCTGGCAGAAAGGTAATACAAAGTTTAACCTGAGTATTCCCTCAATAAAAATGGTGAGAATGTGAAACAGTTTGGCATGGTAGGCGCCATGTTGCTGTTTGCAGGGAGCAACGCATGGGCACAGGATGTGCCAGCAGCACAGGGGCCGGTTATTTTGACAGTATCAGGTAAACTGGCTGGTGGACAGCCAGTGCAATTTACGTTGAACCAGCTTCAGGCGCTGGAAAGCCGCACGATGACGGTGGAGCATGACTGGAGTGATGAAGCGCATACCTATAAAGGGCCTTTGCTCAGTGCTGTACTGGAGCATGTGGAAGCAACGGGTAACAGTCTGAGGCTGGTGGCACTGAATGAATACTTTGTCGATATAGAGCAGGGGTTTGTTCACAAGTGGCAGCCAATCCTCGCCTGGCAGGAGGATGGGCGTACCATGCGTATCCGTAATAAAGGGCCCCTGTGGCTGATGACTCCGTTACAGGAAAGCCATGAATTGCGTACACCTGCAAATGTTTCCAAGTTGATCTGGCAGCTGTCCGGTATTGAGGTCAGATAGTGGCAGGTTCAGGTGGCGTGAAAACGGATCAGCGTTCAGGTGCTCGCTGGCTGGTACTGATTGTGCTGGTGTTCTGTGTCAGCATTCTGGTCAGTATGGTTCAGCTACGTGCGACGGTAAAATTACTGGATTACCGTCCTGGTACCAGTATCTGGGCGTTGTTTCAGATTAAAAATGAATATCGCAATGTGAAAAATCAGTTGCGTCTGTATAGCCATCAGCTGATTAGCCATGATGATCTGATGCTGTCCTACGATATTCTCTGGAGCCGTTTTCCCGTCATTCTGAAAGGGCTGGATGCTCGTCAGCTCAGTGCGATTGATAATGGGCCCGAAACCATTCAGGCTGCATTTGATGATCTGAAAATACTGGAATCTCCGATACTTGAGTTGCCTGGTGGTGATATGGCAGCGGCAGGCGATATTATTCAGCGGCTGGAAAAGCATATGCTGCATATTGATACGCTGGCATTGAATAACTATCACCATAACAACCAGTTTTTCAATAAGAACGATGAGCGCCTGCGTACGTTGCAGTTTCAGCTGGGTTTGCTGCTGGTGGGCATTCTGCTCAGTGGTTCTTGCCTGTTGTGGTTGCTATACAGGGAGAACCAGCGTAATCGTTATCAGGCCCTGCATGATAGCCTGACCGATATGCCAAATCGCAATCTGCTGCGTCAGAAGATGCGGCGACTGGTTAAAACCAGAACGCCGTTTGCATTGCACCTGCTCGACCTCAATGGTTTCAAGGAAGTGAATGACACGTTAGGGCATCATGTGGGCGATGAGTTACTTAAAGCCGTTGCCTTACGCTTACATGAAAGAATGGCCTTATCGAATCGTTTTGTTGTTTCCAGGCTCGGTGGTGACGAGTTTGCTGTAGTACAGTTTCCGCTGGAACATATTGATGATGCCCGCTTCGTAGCTGAAGAGATTCTGGAGATACTGACCCCTGCCGTTGAGGTAGAAGGAAATCTCTGCTTTGTGGGAGCCAGTATCGGTACAGCGCTTTTTCCACAGCATGCTGAACGGGCGCGTGATCTGCTCAGCCGGGCTGATCTGGCAATGTATCAAGCTAAAAAAACGGCACCAGAGTCCTCTTTCTGTTTCTTTGAAGAACGCTTTAATGACCACCTGAAACGACGGCAGCGTCTGCATCATGATCTGCGCCGGGCACTGGAACACTCCGTTGGACAGCTGCGACTGGAATATCAGCCGCTGGTGAATCTGAATACCGGACAGACAGTAAGCCTTGAAGCGTTGTTGCGCTGGGACCACCCGGACCTGGGTGCTATACCGCCACTGGAAACCATTGCGGTTGCTGAACAGTATGGCCTGAGCCAGCTGCTGGGATGCTGGGTGTTAAAAGAAGCCTGCCTGCAGAACCGTTACTGGCGAGATTCCGGGCTGCCGGAAGTACGTATTGCGATTAATATTGCGCCGTCCATGTATCGACTGGATCTGGTGGACATGGTGCAACAGGCACTGGGTGAAAGTCAGCTTCCAGCCAGCTCGCTGACACTGGAGGTGACTGAAGACACCACCATCAAGCAGTTGAATGAGTCACCTGGTGTGTTGTCAGGCTTGCAGTCGTTGGGGGTAACCATCGCACTGGATGACTTTGGCACAGGACTTTCTTCTCTCAGCCACCTCAAGGCATTACCCATTCAGGTACTGAAGATCGACCGTAGTTTTGTGCAGAGCATGATGCAGGCGGAGCGCAGTTGTGACTTGGTGGGCAGTATCATACAGCTGGGTCATACACTGAATATGACGGTGGTTGCAGAAGGCATAGAAGATGAATATATCTGGCAGGCATTGCGGGAGCAGGGCTGCGATATAGGGCAGGGCTACTACTTCAGCAGGCCAGTGTCAGCTGCGCGTATTCCTGCGCTGTTATTGCGTAACTCTCATGCCAGAGCCAGTACGATGGCCTGAAATAGACATGGCTTTCAATAGAGCAATGGCCTGCGTAAGCTGCTGCAGGCCATCATTCCGAGTACCGTATCAGAAACGCTCCAGTAGTGCAGGGCGATAGTTGTCCAGTGACAGGGTAACCTGATAACGGGCACTGAGAGCTTCCAGCGCGTCTATATCCCTGTTTAACTCATCCATGGTAATGGTGTTGTTATCCAGTTCATACAGCTGCTTCGAACCCTGGTAGCTGAAGTGCATGACTGTCATCGCGTCCGGGTCGCCATCTTCCATCGCTGCCCGGATTGCCTTCTGCTTACGATAGATCTGATTAAGTTGCTGTTTGAGCTCCCACACATAGATCAGTTCATACATCCATGGGTGTTCTTTATAACGGCGTAGCAATGAGCCACAGACAACACCCGCAATTGCAACGCCGATCAGATTGAGCAGGAAGTTGGAACCTTCCTCCCCTCCAATCAGGGCGATCAGTAGCTGGGAACTGCCCAGTGCTATCACCAGCATCAGTACAGTTATGCCGATAAACAGTTGCTTGAAGTGTTTACTGTAGCGATCTTTGTCGATCTCTTTCAGTTGCATGGTTCTTTCCTGACAGGTTTACAGATAGGCAAAGTCGTATGCAGTGTACCGGCCAGAGCAGGCAGGCTGAAGAGGCTGTGTCTTTTCCTTTATCATTGTCTGCTTTTTAACCGATTGAAAAAAATATGATTTTTTTAAAATAAAGTGTTGACGATAAATCTGAGCGCTGTATTATACGCGCCATCGCTTCGGAGGGATGGCTGAGTGGTCGAAAGCACCGGTCTTGAAAACCGGCGGGGGTTAATAGCCCTCCCAGGGTTCGAATCCCTGTCCCTCCGCCATTAGGCGATACTGAAGTTCCTCGATAGCTCAGTTGGTAGAGCAGTAGACTGTTAATCTATTGGTCGCTGGTTCGAGTCCAGCTC
>JAOXSF010000075.1 GCA_025800125.1 Marinobacterium sp. | reverse complement strand
GGCTAATAGTGCAGAGTATCCGGTACAGCGCCCGGTTACCACCTGAAAGTTCAGTTCTACAGTAGCCCATCGTTCACTTGTTCACGCAGTTCTTTACCAGGTTTGAAATGCGGAACATATTTTGCGGTTAATGGTACGGATTCGCCCGTTTTTGGGTTACGGCCAACCCTCGGCGCACGATAGTGTAAAGAGAAACTACCAAACCCACGAACTTCAATACGTTCTCCCTGCGACAGCGACTCCGTCATCTGATCAATGATGGTTTTCACCGCTAGCTCAACATCTTTAACCGATAACTGTTCGTGTCGGTCGATGAGGCGTTCTATCAGTTCTGATTTGGTCATGGCATTCCTCCCAGACAGTTTTCCATACTGCACAGTATCTGGCTCTCTCTGTTTGCGTATTCAGCCGTTAAAGCCTGCCTGTTTACAGCCCGCTGGCCTTACAGCTTCCGGCACCAGGATCATGACTTATCTTTACTCTTCTCCATCTGTGCGCGAATCAGGTCACCAATCGTTGCAGGGCCTGCAGAAGGGGCAGACTGCGCTTTCATCGCTGCCAGCGCCTGCTGTTCCTGCTGACGATCCATCTGACGGACAGACAACATAATGGTGCGATTGCGGCGGTCAACCATGGTAATCATCGCTTCCAGTTCATCACCTTCAGCAAGATGACGGCTCAGATCATCTATACGCTCATGACTGGCCTCGGTTACTTTCAGCACAGCATCCACATTTTCTGCCAGCTGTACCCGTGCAGCTCGAGGCTCAACATCAACAACCATGCCAGTTACAACCGTCCCTTTACCATGCGCTGCAACGTACTGACTGAATGGGTCTTCACCCAGTTGTTTGATACCCAGTGCGATACGCTCACGTTCCGGATCAACAGACAGGATAACAGCTTCAACTGTATCCCCTTTGCTGAATACCTCCACGCTGCTGCCTTCATCCTGCTCCCAGCTGAGATCTGACAGATGAACCAGGCCGTCTATACCACCCTCAAGGCCGATAAAAATACCAAAGTCAGTAATTGATTTGACGGTACCACTGTAGCGGTCACCTTTATTGTACTTGCTGGCAAACGCCTGCCATGGATTCTGCTGGCACTGTTTGATACCCAGAGAGATGCGGCGACGTTCATGATCAACATCCAGCAACATCACTTCAATTTCATCGCCTGCCTGGACGACTTTTGATGGATGAACATTCTTGTTAGTCCAGTCCATTTCAGATACATGCACCAGCCCTTCAATGCCGTCAGTAATCTCAGCAAAGCAGCCATAATCCGTCAGATTAGTAACACGGGCTTTCACCTTGCTACCCACCGGATAATCACGCATCAAGCTGGACCATGGATCTTCAGTCAACTGCTTCATACCCAACGATACACGATTACGTTCACGGTCAAAGCGCAAGACTTTAACCTCAACCTCATCACCCACTGCCAACATCTCACTGGGATGGCGTACCCGCTTCCAGGCAATGTCTGTGATATGCAGCAGCCCATCAATCCCCCCAAGGTCAATGAAGGCACCATAATCGGTGAGATTCTTGACGACACCTTTAATTACGACGCCTTCTTCAAGTGATTCCAGCAGTTTCTGGCGTTCTTCAGAATAGGCCGCTTCCAGCACAGCACGACGGGACACCACAATGTTATTGCGGCGTTCGTCCAGCTTAACCAGCTTGAAGTCAAGTTCACGGTTTTCGAGGTGGGAGGTATCACGGATGGGGCGAATATCGACCAGAGAACCAGGCAGGAAAGCATGAATAGAGTTGAGGTTAACGGTAAAACCACCACGCACCTTGCCAATAATCATGCCTTTGACAATCTCATCGTCAGTAAAGGCTGTCTCCAGCACCGCCCAGGCTTCTGCCCGTTTAGCTTTATCGCGAGAGAGGCGAGTTGTGCCAAAACCATCTTCGACGGCCTCAAGGGCCACCCGGACATCATCACCGACAGCAATGGTCAACTCACCATTGCTGTCCATGAACTGATCACGAGGGATAACACCTTCTGACTTGAGCCCGGCATTGACCGTGACAAAATCACCATCAATTGCGACAACAACGCCGGTAACTATCGCCCCAGGCGCCATTTCCAGTTCTTTCAGACTCTCTTCAAACAGCTCGGCAAAACTCTCACTCATGATCAGTACCATCCTCGCAATGTGTAAGGGAACCTGCGAATATGACGGCCTTGCAGACCTGTGTGCGGGTTCCCAAGCCGGTCGCGTCAGCGTAGACCTGTATGTCTGGCGTGCTCCAGCACGGTTGCCAGAACGTCGTCGATCGACAACTGCGTACTATCGAGGATGACGGCATCAGATGCGGGCTTCAGCGGAGCAACAGCACGGTTCATATCACGTGCGTCGCGGGCTTGAATGTCCTCTAATATTGTCTGAAGACTAGCATCCACCCCCTTGCTAATCAACTGGTTATAACGGCGACGAGCGCGCTCTTCAGCGCTGGCATCAAGGTAGATTTTCAGCGGCGCATCCGGGAAAACGACCGTCCCCATATCGCGCCCGTCAGCGATCAGCCCCGGCGCTTCAGCAAAGGCGCGCTGGCGCTCCAGCAGGGCAGTACGTACTGCTGGAATCGCTGCGACCTTCGATGCCCAGGCACCGGCTTCCTCTGTGCGGATTGCCGTAGTGACTTCTTCACCTTCCAGAATAATGACAAGGTCTTTGTCTTTTTCAGCGATAAACTGCACATCAAGGTGAGCAGCCAGCACCACCAGCGCCGGTTCATCATCAGCTGCAACGCCATGGTGCTGTGCCGCCAGTCCAACCAGTCGATATAACGCTCCGCTGTCGAGCAAATGCCAGCTCAATGCTTCTGCCAGCAGTTTGCACAGGGTTCCTTTACCTGAACCGCTGGGTCCATCCACGGTAATAACCGATGTCATCGGTGTATCGCTCATCAGACTTCTTCCTTAGTCACCCGGATACCAACCTGCTGGGCAAGCTCAACAAATACCGGGAAAGAGGTTGCCACATTGGCACACTCGTTGATGGTGATCGGCTCACGCGCCCGCAAAGCAGCAACAGTAAATGACATCGCAATACGGTGATCATCGTGGCTCTCAATCACACCTCCACCGAAGCTATCACTGCCATTAATAATGGCGCCATCCGGGGTGCCTTCAATATCAACGCCCAGTGTTTTCAGGCCATCAACCATCGCCTGAATACGGTCACTCTCTTTCACTCGTAACTCTTCAGCTCCCGTCACAACGGTCTGGCCTTCAGCACAGGCTGCAGCAACAAACAGCGCCGGGAACTCATCAATGGCCAGCGGCACCTGATCTTCTGGTACCTGAATACCCTTAAGCTGCGCATAGCGTACACGGATGTCCGCTACAGGCTCGCCACCCACTTCACGCTCATTCAACAGTTCAAGATCTGCCCCCATCAGCTTGAGGATATTGATAATGCCGATGCGGGTCGGGTTGATGCCTACATGCTGTAACGTCACATCAGAACCAGGACAAATTGCGGCAGCAACCATGAAGAAAGTGGCAGAGGATATATCAGACGGCACATCAATTTTGCCGCCTGTCAGGCGATGGCCAGGGGCAACGGTCACCAGATTACCCTGCTGCGAGACCGGGTAACCAAAACCGCGCAACATGCGTTCGGAATGATCACGGGTAGGCGCAGGCTCAGTTACAGACGTTTGGCCTTCTGCGTACAGACCGGCCAGCATCAGACAGGATTTCACCTGTGCCGAGGCCATCGGCATATCATAGTGGATACCTTTCAACGGTTGACCACCACTGATTTTCATCGGCGGACGGCCATTTTCAGCCGTTTCAATCACCGCCCCCATCTGGCGTAATGGTGCAGCAACACGCTCCATCGGACGCTTGGTCAGTGACGCATCGCCAGTCAGCTCCGAATCAAAGCTCTGCGCGGCCAACAAGCCTGCCAGCAAGCGCATTGAAGTACCGGAATTACCTACATACAGTGGCCCGGCCGGTGCTTTCAGTCCATCCAGACCCACACCGTAGATTTTTACTTCACCTTCGTATGGTCCTTCAATCACTACACCCATATCACGGAATGCCTGCAACGTGGCCAGGCTGTCTTCGCCTTCCAGGAAACCACTGACTTCAGTAATACCATCTGCCAGAGCCCCCAGCATGATGGAACGGTGAGAGATGGATTTATCACCCGGCACACGGATAGTGCCTGTAACACCACCGCCTGGCTGAACATGAAAGGTTACGTCGTTTGTTGTCATAGTAGTCGCGTACGCTGTCGAAGAGAGAATGCGTGAGAAGTGCTGCCTGGCAGCCTGGGCACGAGTAAAGATACCGGTCATGGCTTCACCATCCCCGGACTCAATCGCCTGGCGCAGCTGGCTGACTCCTTCACTGAATCGGTCAATCTGTTTAAGTATTGCAGCCCGGTTAGCCAGGCCAATATCTCGCCACATCACCGGGTCACTGGCGGCAATGCGGGTAAAATCACGGAAGCCCCCGGCGGCATAACGGAAGATCTCGGTGCTATCTTCCTCCCGAGCCAGGGTATCTACCAATGAAAACGCCAGATAGTGCGGCAGATGACTGGTGGCAGCCAGCACTTCATCATGGCGTTTAACATCCATTCGCAGCACTTCAGCTCCCGTCGCCTGCCACATACGGGAAATTGTCTGCACATCGGCATCCTTATTCTGCGCCAGTGGTGTGACAATCACTTTATGGCTCTGAAAGAGGGCATCATCTGCTGCCGCAACCCCGCTTTTTTCTGACCCGGCAATTGGATGCCCCGGTATAAAGCAGGCCAGCCGCTCGCCCAGAATCGGCTCTGCTGCTGCCACGATATTACTTTTGGTACTCCCTACATCAGTCAGTAATGCCCCCGGCTTCAGATGTGGACTGATTTGTGCCAATACAGCCTCCATCGCCTTGACGGGTACTGCCAGCACTACAATGTCGGCTGTTGCAACCGCCACATTAAGATCATCAGCGGCCCGGTCAATCACGCCCAGCTGCACACCCGCTTGCAACTCATCAGGGTTACGATCATAGCCCGCTACAACAGGGCAGTAATTACGCGCACGCAGCGCCTTTGCCAGGGAACCACCAATCAGCCCCAGTCCGATGATCAGAATCTGTTGTACGGTATCGGTCACGCATTAACCTCAGAATAATCAGGCAGTCGTCAATCAGGGCTGAAAACTGTCAGCAAGCCTTCCCAGCGGCATAAGATCAGCCCTCCAGATAGCATCAGAGCACACAACGCGGATAAGAACCCAGCAATTTCAGCTCAATGCTGGCGGACTCCAGCTCACGCAGCACTGGACGCACATTGTCATCGTTACAATGTCCTTCAAAGTCGATATAGAACAGACACCCCTGGCGGCTGGAGCGAGTTTCGATCCGGGTCAGGCTGATACGATGGCGATTGAAAGGTTCCAGCAACTGATACAGCGCACCAGGTTCATGATGGGCGCTGATCAGAATAGAGGTCAGATCATCACCGCTGGGGCCAACATCCTGGTCACCAATAATCAGGAAGCGAGCCATGCTGTCCTGCTGATCTTCCACGTTGCGGGCCACCAGTTGCAGATCATGCAGGTCTGCTGCCATATCACTGGCCAGCGCTGCACTGCCGCAGACATCACTGGCAACCCGGCGGGCGGCCTCTTCATTACTGGCAACTTCGATACGATCCGCTTCCGGATACTCCTGCTCCAGCCAGCTACTGCACTGAGCGAATGCCTGTGCATGGGCATAGATACGCGCCAGTGCATGATCATCACCGGATTTGCGCAGCAGATGCTGATGCACCGGCAACTCAACCTCACCACAGATCTGCAGATCATACTGGCGGAATAGATCCAGAGTATGGTTCACTACCCCTTCGGTGGAATTCTCAATCGGTACTACACCGTAATGAGCATTGCCTGCCGTCACCTCACGGAACACCTGGTCCAGTGAGTTCAGCGGTACAGAGTGAGCGGCATGACCGAAATGCTTCAGCGCTGCCTGCTGGGTGAAAGTGCCTTTAGGCCCCAGGAAAGCGACTTTCATCGGCTCTTCCAGTGCCAGACAGACCGACATGATTTCACGGAACAGCCGTGCCACTTCCTTGTCGTCCAGCGGGCCCGGATTACGCTCCATCACTGCACGCAGCACCTGCGCTTCACGCTCGGGGCGATAGAAGACAGCATCCTGCGCACCCTGATACTTTTCTTTGACCTCTGCCACCTGCTGCGCACAACGGGCACGGTTATTCAGCAGTTCATGCAGCTGACGGTCAATCTGATCAATCTGTTGACGCAGTACACCCAGTTCTTGTTCCTGGCTCATCGCCCCTCTCCCGTTCAGCCGTTCTGACGCTCAAATTGCGCCATAAAGTCGATCAGTGCATCTACCGCTGCCTCCGGCACTGCGTTATAGATGCTGGCACGCATGCCACCCACAGAACGGTGACCCTTCAGGTTCAGCAGGCCAGCGTCATCTGCCTGAGCTAGAAACGCCTTGTCCAGTGCGCTGTCGGCCAGCGTGAACGGCACATTCATGATGGAACGGTTATTGATTGCAACCGGGTTGGCGTAGAAGCCACTGGCATCAATAAAGCTGTACAGTTTCGCAGCCTTGCGACGGTTAACCTCTGCAATCGCTTCAACACCACCCTGCTGTTTCAGCCACTGGAACACCAGCCCGGACAGATACCAGCCAAAGGTTGGTGGTGTATTAAGCATGGAGCCATTATCCGCATGCAGTTTGTAATCGTACATGGAAGGCATATCCGGCATGACCTGACCGAGCAGATCTTCACGGATAATCACCAGCGTCAGACCCGCCGGGCCAATGTTCTTCTGCGCACCGGCATAGATAACACCAAACTTGCTGACATCTACCGGCTCAGACAGAATACTGGAGGAGTAATCAGCCACCAGCGGCGCATCTGTCTCAGGGATGTAATCAAATGCCACACCACCAATGGTTTCATTCGGTGCGTAGTGAACATAGCCCACACCTTCACGTAGCTGCAGCTCACTCTGTGCGGGTGCGCTGAAAAAGTTATTGTGCTCAGTGGAGGCGGCAATATGAATATCACCGAAGCGCTGCGCCTCTTTGATTGCTTTGCCAGACCAGACGCCCGTGTGGATGTAATCCGCCTTCCCGGATGTTCCCAGCAGGTTGATTGGCAACATCGAAAACTGCGATGTCGCGCCCCCCTGCAGGAACAGTACCTTGTAGTTTTCCGGAATCGCCATCAGGTCACGCAGGTCCTGCTCGGCCTGTTCAGCAACAGAGACAAATTCCTTGCTGCGGTGGCTCATTTCCATAATGGACAGGCCTTTACTGTGCCAGTCCAGCAGCTCTGCCTGTGCCTGTGCCAGCACCTCATCCGGCAGACCGGCAGGGCCTGCACTGAAATTAAATTTACGTGTCATAGTATTACTTTCAATCCAGTACGACTTTCAATCCAGCAAGGCAGGCCTGTTTAACAGACTGACCGCCTGGCCCGATATAACAACCCGGCCTGTTCTGGCTGTTACAAAATAACAGCACCCGACAGACCGTCCTGTAAAGCAGACAAAAAAGCGGCCCGCAGGCCGCATTATCGTTATTATTCTGCAGCCGGTTGTGCTGCAGCGTCACCATCCTGTGGCGCACTCTGATCGTTACCCGTTCCCTGAGCATCGGTTTCTTCAGAAGAGATCTCTTCTTCTTCCGGTTCCTCAATACGGGCAATACCAACCAGGCTTTCGTCATCCGCAACACGAATCAGACGTACTCCCTGGGTATTACGACCAGACAGCGCAATCTCTTCAGTACGGGTACGCACCAGGGTGCCACGGTCACTGATCAGCATTACATCATCGCCTTCAAAGACCTGCACAGCCCCTGCCAGCTGACCGTTACGATCAGAACATTTCTGTGCAATAACACCTTTGCCGCCACGTCCCTTGCATGGGAACTCCTCGATACTGGTGCGTTTACCGAAACCATGTTCGGAGGCTGTCAGAATATTACCGCCGACTTTCGGGATAATCAGGGCAATAACACGCTGTTCTTCACCCAGACTTACACCTTTCACCCCTCGCGCAGTGCGTCCCATAGAACGAATCAGGCTTTCTTTGAAGCGTGCAGCTTTGCCTTCAGTGGTCATCAACATCACATCGTTTTTACCATGTGTAATTGCAGCGCCGATCAGGGTATCACCTTCAGCCAGACTTAACGCGATCTTGCCGTTCTTGCGAGGAGAAGAAAACTCTCTCAGTGAGGTACGCTTAACAAGACCACCCGCCGTGGCCATAAATACGTGCGGCTCATTGCTGGCAGCTTCTGCTTCATCTTCATCGCTACCATCAGCGTCATCCTCAGACAGATCATCACTGCTATCCAGCTCTTCGCACTCGCCATCAATGACTTCAATGGTTTCTTCATCTGCAGACTCATCAACGATCTCATCATCCGTGGTATCAGCAGACGGCATTGGCAATATGGTGGTAATACGCTCGCCTTCATCCAATGGCAGGATATTCACAATCGGACGGCCACGAGCGGTACGACTGGCAGGCGGAATTTCGAATACCTTGAGCCAGTACACCTTGCCACGGTTGCTGAACAGCAAAATGGTGTCGTGGGTATTGGCAATCAGCAGATGTTCGACGAAGTCTTCATCTTTCACTGCTGCCGCAGCTTTACCTTTGCCACCACGGCGCTGTGCCTGGTAATCGGTCAGCGGCTGGGTCTTGGCATAACCGGTATGGGAGATGGTAACCACCATATCCTCTTCGGTTATCAGGTCCGCCACGGTCAGATCCTGACGGCTGGCAACGATCTCGGTACGGCGTTCGTCACCGTAGTTTTCCAGGATCAGCTCCAGCTCTTCACGGATCACCTCCATCAGACGCTCATGCGAATTGAGGATCTCCAGTAGTTCGGCGATCTTCTCCAGCAGATCTTTGTACTCGCTGATCAGCTTCTCATGCTCAAGGCCGGTCAGGCGATGCAGGCGCAGGTCCAGAATGGCCTGGGCCTGGGTCGGTGACAGGTGATACACGCCATCCACCATACCGAAGCAATCGTCCAGATCATCCGGGCGGCAGGCCGTTTCACCGGCACGCTCCAGCATACTCACCACAGAACCAGGCTGCCACGGCTGCGCCAGCAGGCGTTCTTTGGCCTCAGCTGGGGTTGGTGAGTTGCGGATAGTTTCGATAACCGGGTCAATATTCGCCAGCGCAATGGCCAGGCCTTCCAGAATGTGGCCACGCTCACGGGCCTTGCGCAGCTCGAATACGGTGCGGCGGGTTACAACCTCACGGCGGTGGCGAATAAAGTTATCCAGCAGCTCCCTGAGGTTAAGCACACGAGGCTGATTATCAACCAGTGCCACTACGTTGATGCCAAACACGCTTTCCATTTGCGTCTGCGCAAACAGATTATTCATCACTACATCTGGCACTTCGCCACGACGCAGTTCAATGGCAATACGCAAACCTTCCTTGTCAGACTCATCACGCAGGTTGGTGATACCCTCGATCTTCTTGTCCTTGACCAGCTCAGCAATCTTTTCAATCAGACGCGCTTTGTTCAGCTGGTAAGGGATCTCGGTAACAACAAGGGTCGCCTTGCCTTTGCTGTCTTCTTCAACATGATGCTTTGCCCGCACATAGATACGACCACGCCCCGTACGATAAGCCTGCAGAATGCCAGCACGACCGTTGATAATACCGCCAGTCGGGAAATCAGGGCCGGGGATATATTCCATCAGCTGATCAACGCCCAGTTCAGGGTTGTCGATCAATGCGATACAGCCTTTGATCACTTCAGTGAGGTTATGTGGCGGAATATTAGTCGCCATGCCCACCGCAATACCGGAGGAACCATTTACCAGCAGGTTAGGGATTTTGGTCGGCAGAACTTCCGGCATCTTTTCACTGCCGTCGTAGTTCGGTACGAAATCCACCGTTTCCTTGTCCAGATCAGCCAGCATTTCATGGCTGATTTTGTCCATGCGAATTTCGGTGTATCGCATCGCCGCTGCCGAGTCACCGTCGATGGAACCGAAGTTACCCTGACCATCAATCAGCATGTAGCGCATGGAGAAATCCTGCGCCATACGGACAATAGTTTCATAAACAGCGCTATCACCATGCGGGTGATATTTACCGATTACGTCGCCGACCACACGGGCCGACTTTTTATACGGTTTGTTCCAGTCAACGCCCAGCTCGTCCATGGCAAACAGTACACGGCGGTGTACCGGTTTCAGGCCGTCTCTTACATCTGGCAAGGCGCGCCCGACAATGACGCTCATGGCATAGTCGAGGTATGACTGTTTCAGTTCATCCTCGATATTTACCGGCAGAATCTCTCTAGCTAGATCACCCATGCGTATTGGCTACCCGTCATGGTCATCAGACAGTACCGACGGTAAAACCGCCAACCCTCTGAATCTCTTAATTTTCAACCGCGCGAGTATACCACAATCCAGCAACATAAGTGCCAGCCGGGAATGTATCCGGCAGCCCAGACAGTGTTATCGCTCAGGGGCCAGTGCTAGAATGTCGGCCCCGAAATCTGATGGATGTACCAGGCCATGAGCGACGCCCATACGTTGAATATCGACCCGGAAGAAATTGCCAAATTTGAAGAACTGGCAAACCGATGGTGGGACCGCAACAGCGAATTCAAACCGCTGCACGACATCAACCCGCTGCGGGTTGGCTTTATTGACCGTATCGGCCAGCTGGCAGGCAAGAAAGTGCTGGATGTCGGTTGTGGCGGTGGCATTCTGTCAGAATCAATGGCCCAGCGTGGCGCTGAAGTTTCTGGTATTGATATGGGTGAAGCACCACTGAAAGTCGCCAAACTGCATGGCCTGGAAAGTGGTGTCAAAGTGAACTACCGCCGCATTACCGTAGAAGAACTGGCCGCCGAGCAGCCAGAAAGCTACGACGTTGTCACCTGCATGGAGATGCTGGAGCACGTTCCTGACCCTTCATCCATCGTGCAGGCCTGCGCAAAACTCTGCAAACCAGGCGGCAAACTGTTCTTCTCTACCCTGAACCGTAACCCGAAAAGTTATCTGTTTGCCATTGTTGGCGCAGAGAAGGTGCTGAAGCTGGTACCGGACGGCACCCATGACTTTAACAAGTTTATCCGTCCTTCCGAGCTCGGCGGCTGGATTCGCCACGCTGGACTACGCTCTACCGAAATGACAGGGCTGGTCTACAACCCGCTGACCAAACGCTACAGCCTCAACCCGCGTGATCTCGACGTTAACTACATGATCGCCACAGAAAAGCCGGAGTAAGCCATGCGCCCCGCACTGGATGCAGTACTCTTTGATCTGGACGGAACCCTGCTGGACACCGCGCCGGATTTTTTCTGGACTATCAATACACTGCTGGCCGAAGAAGGCCGTCCGGCAATGGATTTTCCGGCATTGCGGGCACAAGTATCCCACGGTGCCCGCGCCATGGTACAGACTGCGTTTGACCTGACACTGGATGACCCGGCATTCAACCAGTTGCACCCGCGTATGCTGGCACTCTACGAACAGCATCTGGATGTAGACACCGTACTGTTTGACGGCCTGGACGCCCTGCTGGAGGTACTGGAAAGCGCCAGCATTCCCTGGGGTATCGTTACCAATAAGCCAGAACGCTACACCACTCCACTCTTGAACGGGCTGGGGCTGGCCAGTCGAGCTGGTTCCGTAATCTGCCCGGACCAGGTCAACCAGCGCAAGCCTGACCCGGAATCCTTGTTTCTGGCCTGCCGTGAGCTGAAGGTACGCCCAGCTCACTGCGTTTACGTCGGTGACCATATCCGCGATATAGAAGCAGGCCGTCGTGCGGGCATGTGCACCATTGCCGCTGACTACGGTTATATTGACGCCGATGATAACGTCAGCAACTGGCAGGCTGACCATATTATTCGCCATGGGGGCGAACTGCTGCCATTGCTACACTCTCTGTATTCACTTGATAATCTGAATTCACTTGATGAATCTGTGTAGTGCTCAGCCCGGCATCCCGGTTCTGCATATCACCATATAAAAGAACCAGTAATGCTGTATAACGCATTGCAAATAGCGCACAGCACCGGGCTGTTGCAATAAACTGAACCCTCGACAGATATAGGGCCGACGACCATGTATGACTACCAGGCTCCCGAACAGCTACTGCAAGGCCGCGTAATTCTGGTAACCGGTGCCGGTGACGGTATTGGCCGTGCTGCGGCAAAAGCCTACGCCGCCGCTGGTGCCACCGTGGTACTGCTGGGACGTACACTGGAAAAACTGGAACAGGTATACGATGAAATTGAAGCTGCTGGCCACCCTCAGCCAGCGCTGGTACCGCTGAATCTGGAAAGTGCCAGCGAGCATGATTACCAGGAGCTGGCAGCCACACTGGAAAACGAATTTGGTCGCCTGGATGGACTGCTCAACAATGCCAGTATTCTCGGCCTGCGTACCCCACTTGACAATTATGACCCATCAACCTGGCAGCAGGTTATGCAGATCAACGTCAACGGTACATTTATGCTGACCCAGGCGATGCTGCCGCTGCTGAAAGAAGCTGAAGAGGCGTCGGTTATCTTCACCTCGTCCGGGGTTGGTCGTAAAGGCCGTGCTTACTGGGGCGCGTATGCCGTCTCCAAGTTTGCTACCGAAGGGATGATGCAGGTACTGGCTGATGAGGTAGACGGCATCAGCAATGTCCGGGTTAACTGCATTAATCCGGGTGCAACACGCACCAACATGCGTACCACCGCCTACCCTGGTGAGCCACCCACCAATAACCCGACAGCAGACGACATTATGCCGTTGTATCTGTATCTGATGGGCCCTGACAGCCGCAATGTACAGGGGCAGACACTGGACGCACAGTAATCTATATAGCCAGAAGGGCCGTTATAACCAGAAGGGCCGTTATAACAAACCGCCAGAGAACAAGCGCATCAAGACGGATGCGTTTGTTCTCTGGAAGCTGCAAGCGATAAAACTCACACTTATTAACCGCCAACGCAATAATTACCACAGCAACCAGATTCAGACGTTGTCAGCTCCAGACCAAGCAGTTCCAGACCAAGCAGTTCCAGAACTATCAGCTCAAGAGTCATCGGTTTCAGGATGGTGATAGTCAGAATCATCATAACTGAGCATAAA
The DNA here is from genome assembly GCA_025800125.1 of Marinobacterium sp. Classification (GTDB taxonomy): domain Bacteria; phylum Pseudomonadota; class Gammaproteobacteria; order Pseudomonadales; family Balneatricaceae; genus Marinobacterium_C. Next base: position 13,256 of record JAOXSF010000075.1, on the reverse strand, counting down.
TACCACAGGTGGTTGAGCCACCAGGCCGAGCCTGTAGCCTGCCGAGGTTATTAAAATCATTTTGTTCAATACCCGTGTTATCCATATCAGGTCGATCCATATAAACGTTACTGGCATGGCTTTTATCAATAAAATATCGACGCGCTTCACGGGGGGACAATGCAGTATAACGACGAAACATTTTTTCAAAATGGCTAAGATCACCAAAACCCGCTTGCAGGCACAGGTCTGTAATCAGTATACGGGGGTCTTTTTTCAGCAACGACAGCGCATATAAAAGCCGCAACTGCACAAGCAATTCCTTAAAGCGTATACCCAACTGAGTTCTGAACAGATAAGCCAGGTGCGATGCACTGATACAGGACCTTTCTGCAAGCTCGGATTGGCTGAGATTAAACAGATAATCCTCAGTCAGAATTTTAATTGCAGTCACCAGCCGGGGATGAAGCGCGGGTGTAATTTCAAAGCTATTAAAAAATACCGCTTTTGAAAGCGCAGAAAAACTTTCTTCCAGCTGCGGATTATTAGTACTTCCTTTCATGACAGGCCTCCCTGTTTGACACACAGATTCAATTGATTTTCAGACATCACCATTCAGATCAATGGATAAGCCTGAAAGTCATCACTGAGGTGTAAAACGACGCAGAGAAAACACTGTGAAAACTTTTATACACTCGTGCCCAAAAAGACTGACAGCACACACTTGCAACAGGACTGTTTACAGAACACCGGCAGACTTGCTATCCCCCCCAACTGCGCACACAATGCCCTTGCTCTGTGTACCCCGCAGAACAAACAGAGCCTGCCCCTGGCTACACAGAACCGCCAGCAAGCAGGCCGCAACCGTGACGGTGATCCCGTCCAGACAAAGGAAACAGGAAAATGACCCTTTTCAGCCATCATGAGTTCGATAACCACGAGCAGGTCCACTTCTTCAACGACGCAGTTTCAGGCCTTAAAGCGATCATCGCCGTTCACAACAGTCATCGCGGCCCAGCACTGGGCGGCTGCCGTATGTTCCCTTACGCCAATGACGAAGACGCCCTGACCGATGTGCTGCGCCTGTCCCGTGGTATGACCTACAAGTCAGCACTGGCCAACCTTGACCTGGGCGGTGGCAAGTCGGTAATCATCGGCGACCCACGTCAGCATAAAACAGAGGCCCTGCTGGAGATGATGGGGCGCTGCCTGGAGAAACTTGGCGGCAGTTATATTGCGGCGGAGGACTCCGGCACCAGCGTACCTGACCTGCAGGTAATAGGCCGCCACACCCGCAACGTTGCCGGTGTGGTATCCCGTCCGGGCATTCTGGGCCAACCCAGCAGTGGCGACCCAAGCCCGGCAACAGCGTATGGCACGTTTATCGGCCTTAAGACCGCAGTTCAACATCGGCTGGGGCGAGACGATCTTCACCGCCTGAAAGTCGCGATACAGGGGGTGGGTAATGTGGGTTTACGTCTGGCCCGTCACCTGCATGCTGCTGGTGCCGAACTGTACGTAAGCGATATTCACCAGAATCAGCTGGCTATCGCGGTGGAAGAGCTGGGCGCAACGGTGGTGCCATCTGATCAGGTTCTGACCATGAATGTCGACGTGATCGCTCCCTGTGCTATGGGCGCCATTCTGAATGATGAAACGATTGCGAATATCAAAGCCAAAGTGGTTGCAGGCGCTGCAAACAATCAGCTGGCAGAAGCCCGGCACGACCAGACGCTGGCCGATCACGGTATTCTGTATGCACCAGATTTTGCCATCAATGCCGGTGGGATTATTGATATTGCCTATGAACGTAATGGCGGGACGCCAGAAGATGTGATGACCCACCTGGAATCCATTGCTGAAACACTGGATGAACTGTTCACTCGTGCCCGTGAAACAGGCCGCCCAACTGGCGCACTGGCCAATGAACTGGCCGAAGAACGCTTCAAGCTGAATGCAGTTACCTGAACGAAGCCTGCGGTAATCTGCCAGCTGAAAACTACGGGGTGCGTTATAATCGCACTCCGTCCCTGCCAATCTCTATGCCTTCCGCCGCCAGGCTTTCCAGCCAGCGATGCTTCATCAACCAGCCATCCAGCTCATGACCAATATGCGTCAGTACCGTGCGCGCAGGTCTGAGCCGCTGATGGATCGCCCGCACCAGGTTCAGATCATTATGATTGCGTGGTGGTTCCGGCTGTGGTGGACGACTGCAATCTATCACCAGCAGATCCAGCGGCTGCTCTGCCAGCAGGGCTGCCACCGTATCTGGTAGACCGACGGTATCGGTCAGATAAGCAATCCGTTGATTATTCTGCTCAAACAGATACCCCAGTGTCGGTTTTGAGTGAATCATCGGTAGCGCGGTAACCGATACGGATCCCAGTTCAAAGCGCTGGAACGGCTGCAACGGCGCTCGAAAAGCCAGAATACCGGGATGTTTATGCAGGTCAGCACAGCCACCTGCATCTTCAGGCCCGAATACCGCAAGGCGGTGATTAAGCCCCCAGCGCAGATGAAATAACCCCTGCACATGATCAACATGATAGTGGGTCAGCAAAATACCACTGAGCGCACCCGGTGGAAAACGTTCTGCCAGATCCATCAGGCCAGCATCCAGTAACCAGCGTTGCCCGCCTGTTTCCAGCAGCGCACTGCAAGGACGGCGACGGTAACGGTTATCCACCACTGCACGCTGACACGCTTTGCATTCACAGCCCCAGACCGGTACCTGACGCACATCACCGGTACCGAGCAACGTCAGCTGCATATCACCTGGTGCCGTTGCCATCAGCCCCTCCCATCTCAACTGCACTCATTCTGTCATGCCCCTTTCAACCGCATTGCAGAGGCCGCCAGCCCTGCATTGTCACCAGCTCCAGCAAGGCTTCAATGCCCTGTTCCAGAGGCCCGCTATTGTCAATGCGGCAAGTACCGGAAGGCATGGTCTCCAGCATCTGGGTGTGACGGGCCAGCCGCTGCTCAATTTCAGGCAGGCTTTCGCGACCGCGGCGAATCAGCCGATCACGTAATAACGCCGGATTGACATCAATCAGAACAGGCACCAGCTCGTCGTAACGCTCCATCGCCCAGGGCAGAAATTCACGGGAGCCATTCACCAGCACATTGATACCGCTGTCCAGCCACTGATCAAGCTCACTGCCGATGGCATAACGATAGCCGTGGGAATCCCACTGCATGGCAAACATTCCCAGTTCACTGCGTTGTGCAAACTCCGCTTCAGTCAGATGCACATGGTTCTCCCCCCCGACACCCGCAGCTCGCGTAATATAACGATGGGCCACACAGCAGCGATGAAACGGTAACAACCGCGACCGACAACCTGCCAGCAGGCTGTCCTTGCCGGAACCCGAAGCCCCCATCAGATAAAACAGTGTTCCACTCATACTCTGTTTCCAGCTCTTTTGTTTGTACCTGCGTATGCTGTGACCTGTGACCTGTATGTCTGCGTACCGGCACCAGAACAGGCATTCACATATTGCAGGTGTACTGTGCTCAGCACACCTGCACCCACCAGGCTCAGAATACCCGCGTACCTTTTGCCCACACCCGCTCCACCAACGGCAAGGCCGCATCCGGTTTCACTTCAACCAGATCAGCCCGTTTTCCAACAGTTAATGTACCACGGTCAACCAACCCTGCCGCCTGTGCCGGGTTAGCGGTCACCAGTGCAATGGCACGGGGCAGGTCATAGTCATTATCCAGCCGGGCAACCCTGAATGCAGCCTGCAACAATGAAGACGGGTAATAGTCAGAGCTGAGAATATCCAGACAGCCCCATGCTGCCAGCTCATGGGCTGCTACGTTGCCAGAGTGTGAACCACCACGGACAACGTTCGGTGCGCCCATCAATACTTTCAGTCCCAGCCGGTGCGAAGCCTCTGCCGCTTCAACAGTGGTCGGAAATTCGGCAACTTTCATATCAAAGCCTGCCGACTCTTCAGCATGAGCCAGGGTTGCATCATCATGGCTGGCAATAGCGATACCTCTTTCATGGCAGGCTTCGCAGATAACCTTACGGAAGTGGTCGGCATATTGCTCACTGTTAGCCTGCTGCTCAGTGATAAAGGCATCCATCTGACTATCGCTGAAGCCGTACTTGCCCTGGTAGTACTCACGGTACTTCGGAATATTTTCCGCCGGGAACTGACGCTGACCCGGAGCATGATCCATCACCGAAACCAGACGCACCCCTGGCGTATCAATAAAGCGCTCAAAGAACGCCATCAAACCTGGGAAACTGACCTCACAGCGCAGGTGCAGCAGGTGCTCGGCCCGGTTACGACCAGCCTGTTCCGCCTCGACAACCGCATTAATCATGGTCTCGACTTTCTCCACGCGGGTACTGTCACCGACAATATCACCCAGTGCGACAGAGTCGAATACTGTGGTGATACCCGCTGCGACCAGCTGGGCATCGTGGGTCATCATCGCCATTTCAGCAGGCCAGTCGACTTTGGGCCGAGGCGTAAAGTATTTTTCCTGGTTATCAGTGTGCAGTTCTACCAGGCCTGGAATCAGGTAATTACCATGCAGGTTTTCTGCGGCCGGGTCATCACTGATCTGCTCGCTGATCTCGATAATTTCGCCATCACGCATCACCAGGGTGCCGGTGACTTCACGGTCTTCCAGCACCAGCCGGGCGTTCGTCAGAATCTGTTCGTTAGACATCTTCAGTTCTTCTTCACCAGGGGTATTACACCCGCTCAGTTTCTTAACGACGTGCCCTAAAGCGCACGAATATCAACAAGGCGATCAGCCACAGCCTCGCGCACATCTTCATCGTGGAAAATGCCGACAATGGCAGCGCCACGGGCTTTAGCTTCATTAATCAGCTGCACCACCACTTTACGGTTACTGGCATCCAGTGAAGCGGTTGGCTCATCCAGCAGCAGAATCGGGTAGTCGACAATAAAGCCACGGGCGATATTGACCCGCTGCTGCTCACCACCGGAGAACGTACTGGGCGACAGGCTCCAGAGCCGTTGCGGCACATTCAGGCGGCTGAGCAGATCTTCCGCTTTCGCCTGGCAGACCGCGCGCTCAACGCCCAGGTCCAGCAACGGCTGCATCACCACCTCAAGCGTTGGCACCCGTGGAATTACTCGCAAAAACTGGGACACATAACCCACCGTGCGCTCACGCAGCGCCAGAATGCGCCGTGGCAGTGCGGTGGTAATATCGACCATCTGCTTACCATCACGCAGCTCAATGGAACCACCATCCACGGCGTAATTGGCGTACAGTGCTTTGAGCAGAGTACTTTTACCGGCACCGGACTGGCCGTGCAGCACCACACATTCAGCGGACGCTACCTGCAACTGAGCACGTTCCAGCACACTGAAGCTGGCTCCGCCCTGGTTATGCAGGGTGAAGGACTTTTCCACCCCGCGTACATCAATCATGGTTGTCATGTTGTTTCTCGGTTCACCCTTGAGGGCATCAGTTTTGCAGAATTGAAGACACCAGTAGCTGGGTATACGGGTGTTGCGGGTCGTCCAGTACCTGGTCGGTGAGACCGGTTTCCACCACTTCACCACGACGCATCACCATTAGCCGGTGCGCCAGCAAGCGCGCCACCGCAAGATCATGGGTTACGATGATGACCGACAGTCCCAGCTGGGCCACCAGGTTACGCAGCAGATCAAGCAAACGCGCCTGTACCGACACATCCAGGCCACCGGTCGGCTCATCCATAAAAATCAGACGTGGATGAGTCACCAGGTTACGGGCGATCTGCAAACGCTGCTGCATACCACCGGAGAACTGGCTGGGCCGGTCATCAATGCGGCTGGCATCAATCTCCACCGCCTGTAACCATTCGATAGCGCGCTGGCGAATTTCACTATAATGGCGCTCGCCTACCGCCATCAGACGCTCACCGATATTGGCACCGGCACTGACATTCATTCGCAAGCCATCACGCGGATGCTGATGAACAATGCCCCACTCAGAGCGCATCAGCTGGCGACGCAGGGATTCCTCACCCTGATACAGATCCAGCTCACCAAACTGCTCGCTGCGGTAGATCACATGGCCTTCATCCGGTACCAGACGAGCTGACAGGCTATTCAGCAGGGTCGACTTACCTGAACCTGACTCGCCGACAATACCCAGCACTTCACCTGGATAGAGGTCAAAGCTGACGTTGCCGCACCCTTTACCCGGCGCATAAAACTTGCTCAGGTTCTGCACACTCAGCAGCGGTTCCATATCCTGCCAGTCGTCACTGTTCAGCATGGCAGGCTGTTCGCAGATACTGTTCACTGTTCATTCTCCTGAGCTTGCTCGCGGTTGCTCTGTGCTCTTTCACGGCAATAATCGGTATCGGAGCAGACAAACATCCGGCTGCCCGCGTCATCGGTAATCACCTCATCGAGGAAACTGTGGTCACTACCGCAGATGGCGCAGCTCTCTTCCCACTGCTGCACTTCAAACGGGTAATCGTCGAAATCGAGGCTTTGCACCTCGGTGTAGGGCGGTACTGCATAGATACGCTTCTCGAAACCGGCACCAAACAACTGCAACGCTGGCATACCATTCAGTTTCGGGTTATCGAACTTCGGAATCGGCGACGGCGTCATCATATAGCGCCCGTTCACCATCACCGGGTAGTCGTAACTGGTAGCGATATGGCCGAAGCGGGCCACATCTTCATACAATTTCACCTGCATAGCGCCATACTCACGCAGTGCGTGCATCTTGCGGGTTTCCGAATCCCGCGCTTCGATAAAGCGCAGCGGCTCCGGTACTGGCACCTGATAGATCAGAATCTGGCCGTTCTGCAATGGCCGCTCCGGCACCCGGTGACGGGTCTGAATCAGCGTGGCATCGGCGGTTTTTTCGGTAGTTTCCACACCGGCGGTTTTTGCAAAAAAACGACGGATGCTGACAGCATTGGTGGTGTCATCCGCACCCTGGTCAATCACCTTCAGGCGATCATCCGTGCCAATAACTGAAGCGGTTACCTGCATACCACCGGTTCCCCAGCCATGGGGCAGTGGCATCTCGCGTCCACCAAATGGCACCTGATAACCGGGAATCGCCACCGCTTTCAGAATAGCGCGACGGATCATCCGCTTGGTCTGCTCATCCAGGTAGGCAAAGTTATAGCCTTCAACCTGAGTCATCTGCGGTGTGCTCATACCGTTTTCTCCTCTACTGCCGAGGCTGGCGCGTTATTCTCCTGTTTACCTGCTTCACGACGCAGACGGCGGATCATCTCCAGTTCGGACTGGAAATCCACGTAGTGCGGCAGTTTGAGGTGAGAAACAAAGCCGTTGGCCGATACACAGTCGGTATGAGACAGCACAAACTCCTGATCCTGAGTGGGGAAGTTCACCGCTTCACCCAGTTCATCAGCGCGCAGGGCACGCTCCATCAAAGCAACAGTCATCGCTTTGCGTTCGTTGTAACCAAAGCTGACGCCATACCCTCGGGTGAACTGTGGCGGCTCGGTTTTGCTGCCGTGGAACTGATTCACCATTTCGCATTCGGTCAGCACGATTTCGCCGATTACCACCGGGAAACCCAGCTCTTCCGGCACCAGCTCGACCGTTACCTGACCGCTGCGAATTTCACCGGCGAAGGGATGGCTATCACCGTAACCACGCATAGAGGCGTAGCTCAGTGATAGCAGGAAACCCTCGTCACCGCGCACCAGATTCTGCAGCCGCACTGCGCGCTCTGCCGGGTAATCCACCGGTTCACGGGTAATATCCCTTGGGCGCTCATCATTTTTCGGACTCTGCTCAATCAGCCCTTCACTGTTCAGCAACTCCAGCACCCGTGGACAAGGCTCCAGTGGCGCTGAATCGGTTTCCAGTGATGGCGGCGTTTCACCCTCGGCCAGCAGAGCAAAGTCCAGCAGGCGATGGGTATAGTCGTACGTTGCCCCCAGCGTCTGACCACCTGGCAGATCCTTGAAGGTGCCGGAGATACGACGTTCAATCTGCATCGTTTCAGTATTCAGCGGCTCACTGTAACCAAAACGCGGCAGCGTGGTGCGATAGGCACGCAGCAGAAAAATCGCTTCCACCGCATCGCCACTGGCCTGTTTCAGCGCCAGCGCGGCCAGTTCCGGGTCGTATACCGAACCCTCAGTCATCACCCGATCTACCGCCAGTGGTAACTGATTGCGGATCTGCTCTACCGTCAATTCGGCAACATCTCGGTTACCACGGCGACGTTCAGCCAGCAGTGCATGGGCATTATCAATGGCGCGCTCGCCACCTTTTACAGCTACATACATAGCTCAGCTCTCCTGTGCGCTGTGCTGATCAGTGGGCTGATCAATCGGCTGGTCAATAGATAGTTGTGTCGAGCGAGGCAATGCCACCAGCGTATGATCACAGGTAAAAAAGCAGTCAATACCACATGGGAAGCGGTTGCGGCTGTGGATAAGTTCCTGCTGCAAACTGTCCTGCAAACCGGCAACACACAAATGGCGGCTGAACTTGATACCGGGGCCGGTCAGTGTCCAACCAGAACCGGCTGATAACGAACATTCATCGGACAGCGCTGGCACCTGCAAAATCAGGCTGGTGCTGGTTGCGGGGTACTCAGCACTGCCAAAGCTGAATGGTTGCAGTGTGTCCAGCTCATCCGCATTGCAGAGCGCAAAATCTGCTTCATCGGCATGCTCAACTAGCCGGGTCTGGCAGTGGAACAGCAGATTACTGACCAGTGCAGGCTGTGCCGCCAGCACCGGGCTCAGCCAGACCGTGCAGTCAGCATCAAACAGACTCAACGCCAGACTCCAGCTGGCCGTATTCAGCCCGGCCGGTTGTGCGTCTGTCGCCACCATAGTCTGCAACGTGCCAGGTTCGCTGGTTGCGCTCAGCAGCTGACGAAAGGCCTGCTGACACTGTGCGACCGGATTTTCAAAACCGGCAATCAGCAAGCTGGCGTCCACCGTTTTCAGTGAAGAAGCCTGAGATGAAAGCGTCTGAAGTGATGTCATGATCAGTCCTCCCCTCGAACCATGGTGAAAAACTGCACCTGGGTGGCACGGGTTTTCGCATCGCGTGCAGCACAGTTTTTCTTATAGATTGCAGCCAGCGGTTCAATAAGTTCGCTTTGCAGGCGATCGTGGTAGCTGCCATCCTGCAACAGCGCATCCACCAGCGCAGCGGTCAGTGCATGTTGCTTGTTACGACCCGCAATATAGGCCACGCCCAGGGTGCCGCACGTCAGGCGCAGGGCACAGCGGGTCAGGGTCATCTCTCCCATATTGAATGGGCTGCCACTGCCGCCAACACGGCCACGCAGCATAGTCAGGCCGATCTCCGGCTGACGGATAAACTGATATTCCGGTTGCAGGTTCAGCGCCTGCCAGCGCGTATCCAGCTGCGCGCTATCAGCGCGTGCCAGCACCGCCATCCAGTGCTGGCGGGCAGCGGTCTCAACCGGTGCGGTTGATGCACTCATCTTTAGTACCCTGTCGGTCTGTCGTTTCGATGGACGCAGTATGGGCAGGCACCGGGACGGAAAAAACGGAGCATATTTTCCGCAACAACCGAGAAATTCTAAGGCATGGCCGAGAACGGCTGATACAGGGCGCTGTACCCGGAACAGAGCAGATAAGTGCGCTGGAAAAAAGTTTTCCGGCCATATATGACATCAATCTGTCATCAAAAGCTGGCAGGTAGGCAAAGGCAAGTAAAGGCGCAACAGGGAGGGCCGGACAGCCCTCCCGGCAGGGTCAGCAAGCCTGCTGTGTAGAGGGTTGTTCAGGGCTGGCCGTCAGACGCTCACTGAGTCGCTTCAGCACCACACCATACAGCGGCACAAACAGCAACAGACTGATCAGCAGCTTGAAGCCGTAATCGACCAGCGCGATCTCTGTCCAGTTGGCAGCCATAAAAGCGTCCGGGCTCTGATAAAACGCAATGCCGAAAAATGCCAGCGTATCCAGACCGTTACCCACCACCGTCGAAGCCGCCGGTGCCACCCACCACTGGCGCACCTGGCGCAGGCGGTTAAAGACATGCACATCCAGAATCTGGCCCAGCATATAGGCCATAAAACTGGCAATGGCGATACGCGCCACAAACAGATTAAACTCACTGAGCCCGGCCAGCCCCTGCCAGGCGCCTTCAAAGAACAGTACCGACAACAGGTAAGACACCAGCAAAGCGGGCAGCATTACCCGAAAAATAATCTGTCGGGCAAGTGTTGCACCGTAAATACGCACGGTCAGGTCAGTGGCAAGGAAGATAAACGGGAAAGTGAACGCCCCCCAGGTGGTATGAAAGCCAAACAGGGTAAAAGGCAGTTGTACCAGGTAATTACTGGAGGTGATTACCAGCAGATGAAACAGCACCAGCCATACCAGTGCCTGGCGCTGTTGCGCCGATGAAAAATGCGTCATGGTTGAACCTTTTTTAACCGGGGTGAGGGAACCCGGACAGTTGTCTTTTATCTGTCTGAAGCGACCTGTCACCCCGCTTCAGCCACGGCGGATTATACCGGCCACAGACATCAGATACAGCTATGATCAGCGCCTGACCCCATACATTTTCAATGCCGCAATCGTTTCTTAATATAGCTTTGCTAATAGTAGCGCCCCGTTGTTCAGCTACTTGAAACGCACAGGCGCAGTATTAATGAAAAGCCACCGCAAACCCCTTCCCCCCCTGAACGCTCTGAAAGCCTTTGAAGCCGCCGCCCGGCTGCGCAGCCTGACCCGAGCAGCAGAAGAACTGCACGTTACTCAGGGCGCGGTCAGCCAGCAGGTCAAACTGCTGGAGCAATACCTGGATACCCAGCTTTTCTATCGCAAACCGCGCAAGCTGGAGCTGACCGACGCCGCCCGTGCCTACCTGCCGGTACTGACCGATGCCTTTAACAACCTGCTATCCAGTACCAACGAGCTGTTCGGTAATGACCAGCGCGCACTGCTGACCATCAAATGCGGTACCAGCTTTATCCATCGCTGGCTGATGCCGCGACTGCACCGCTTCTACCAGAAACATCCAGAATTTCGCATCCGACTGATGTCAGCGGTCTGGCCATCTCAGGATGAAGTAGAAGAAGCAGACCTGGAAATTTCCAACGGCTTCGGCAACTGGAGCGGAATGCAGGTAGAACGACTGACCCGTGAACACTGGATGGTCGTTGCCAGCCCGGCATTTATGGCGCGTAACCTGGTACCCCAAGCACCGGAAAAACTGCTGTCGTTGCCACTGATGAGTACCATCGGTGACCGGGAAAACTGGCAGGTCTGGTTCCGTCGCCAGGGCGTGATGGACATACATCCGGAACCGGTACTGGAAAGCGACACCAGCACTATGGCAATTGAGGCAGCCATTACAGGCTGCGGTCTGCTGCTGACCCGTTCGTTCCATCTGCAACCGGTACTGGCCAGCGGCGATCTGGTGCAGGCGCACCCCTTTACCCTGGAATCCAGCGGCGCTCACTACCTGGTACTACCGAACAAGCCACCTTCACCCAAGGTTACCGCCTTCAGAGACTGGTTAAGAAGCGAGATACAGAATAGCCATTAGCCAGAACAACCCGCCAACCATCACCCTACTAATAACCTGGTAAATTACTTGGCTATTTTCAATATTCTGACCCATAGTGAAGGCAACGTACCCCCCCGGGTTACGACGTGCCCATTCAGGGCGGCCTGTCGACCGCCCTGTTTTTTTGCCTGCACGGGCCGACCGGTCATCTATACTGAATCGCATCACGCAGTACCCGATTACACGAGTTAGCCAATATCCGGTTTAGCTCGCCCCTGCTCAGTACGCACAGATCGGGATAGCAGTAAAACGTTTCAGCACTGCCCCAACTGCATTCCAGGGAGAGGTTTATGACAGCATCAAACCGGCTCAGTATTCTGTTTATTACCGATAACAAAGACTACACAGAGACGCTGGGTAGCCGGATTCAGCAGCATTATGCTGACTTCACTCTGGCTCGTACGGAAGAAGATGCACTGAAACGTATTCGCAAAAAGCCCGTTGATCTGATGATTCTGGGTTTTGAAACCGTGCAGCAAAACGAAGTGTTCTATCTGCACCTGCTGCGGGCCGACCCACAGGTAGACCAACGCATCGCCTACATCATGCTGCTGACCATCCGCCAGGACGTGCAAACCGCGTTCGAAAGCTGCCTGAAAAATATCTTTAACGATTACTATCTGGCCTGCCCGCTCTACGACATCAACTATATCCTGATCCGGCTACGCGAGATTGAACGCCTGCTGCTGGGCCAGCAGCGTAATCAGGCCCAGTCACTGCTACAGCTGGAATCCTGTCTCGAGCAGCTGCTCAGCTCTGGTCAACGGCTGGGAGAACTGAACGACGCCACTGAACAGCGATTACAGCAGATTCTGCTGGATGCCATGGAACAACTGCAACAACGACTGGCCCAGCAGGGTGCAGACCCTGGCACGCTGAAACTGGTTGCTCAGCAGGCACAGCTGACCCGTACCAGCGCGCTGGCCGACAGCCCGCAACTGTATGAGTCACGTCAGCTGATCAACGATATGGTGGACAGAACCCGCCAGCAGCGCGAGCAACTGGGCCGCAGCAACCGTGGCCGCCACAGTGATCAGGCCACGGTGGTCGCTCATATTGACCAGCAACGCAGCCAGCAACAGCAACAGCACGATACACTGGATGTCCAGCTTAACGATGCAGCCACCATGGACAGTATCAGCCCGGACAGCCTGATACCAGGCCAGGGCATTATGATCATCGAAGATGAGATGAAACAACTGAGCCGGATTAACGAGATTCTGGCCCGCCAGGGGTTAATCACCTACCCGGCTCAGAGTGGCAGCGAAGCGTTGAGAGATATGGCCAACTGGCAACCGGCCATCGTATTGATCGACCTGACCCTGCCAGACATCAGTGCTCTGCATGTGATCTCCCGCATCAGCAACCATCCGGCACTGAGTCACACCCGCATTATCGCCATGGCCAATCAGAATGAACGGGATCTGGTACTGGAAGCAGCCCGAGCCGGGGTAAAACAGGTGGTACTTAAACCGGTGGATAAAAAGCTGCTGTCGCAACGTATTCAGAACAATCTGGATGTGGTTCGCCAGACACTGGAGTCGGCTTAAGAGATCAATAATAGACAAAACCGGAGATGTGGGTCGCGAATTCAACTCCGAAGTGCAACACTCCTTATCTCAAGCAGTTTTCAGATAGTTATTAAATACTGTCTGAGGCTGCTTGTACTCAAGGCATTTCCGAGGCCTCAGGTTAAGCCGTTGCTGGGCCTGTGCCAGCTGCTCACTC